>JAOAPO010000223.1 GCA_025462945.1 Bryobacterales bacterium | reverse complement strand
GATTCCGGTTAAGGCGGGACTGCGCACACGGCATCCCCGTAGTCTCGTCCGACGCGTGACACTCATCTGCTTCAGAGCATTGTCCACCATCGCTCGGAGTCGGGGGCGCGGATGTCGCAGGTATCCGCTCTTGTTAGAGCAACAGTTACTTGACTAACCATCATTTTGAGAACTTACTAAGTTCATGGACAGCCCACGACCACTGCAAGAAGCCATCATCTACTTCTACTTCGCGGATTTCGATACCTGCCAGAAGTTCACGATTAAGTTACGGTGGGCTGACGGCAAGGTTAAATGTCCTCAGTATGGCTCTGATCGGGTTGTCTACCTGGAAGCGCAGAAGCGCTGGACATGCTATGGAAGCACCCCAACGCGCAGGTCTCTTTGAAGGTCGGCGCTAATCACGGAAGATTCCCCCATCGGCTTTGATAAGTGGCTCCGTTCCATGTGGCTGATTGTGAATTGCAAGAACGGCGTTTCGTCCTGCGAGATGGCACGCGACTTAGGTCTAACTCAGAAGTCAGCATGGTTCCTCGACCACCGCATCCGCTTCGCTCTCCATCAGGGATCGTTTGAAAACCTGCTCTCCGGCGAAGTCGAAGCAGACGAAACATTCATCGGTGGCAAGGCGCGGAACATGCACGCGGGCAGCAGCCCCGCTATGGCTACCGCAGATTATGGGCTCTGCTGTTCCGGCAGGGCTGGGAGGTGGACGTGAAGGGTGTTCATCGCCTCTACAAAGCGGAAGGTCTGATGGTGGGGCGTATGAAGCGCAAGCGATTGTCACGATCCGTGCCTCTGAACGCTATGCTGGTCCGGCCCAATCAAGAGTGGGCGATGGACTTCGTTTCCAATGCTCTGGCGACAGGGCGTGCACTGAACACATTCACCCTGATCGACAGTTACACCAAAGAGTCACTGGCGATCGAGGTAAACGGATTTCCGAATTA
This sequence comes from Bryobacterales bacterium, assembly GCA_025462945.1. Classification (GTDB taxonomy): domain Bacteria; phylum Acidobacteriota; class Terriglobia; order Bryobacterales; family Bryobacteraceae; genus BOG-234. The sequence continues at coordinate 12,250 of JAOAPO010000223.1, read as the reverse complement.
CGTTTTGCCGAGCAAATCAGGGCACGTCAGCATCAAGCGCGGTCAAAGGCTTAACGATTGTCCCTCCGCACTTGGGACATCGCATGTTAATCATGCCGATAGCCTCGCCCACGTAGTGGTTAGCGAAGTCATTTGTCGCCCTTGTTAGCACCGATAGCTGAACACCGCGTGTGTTGGATGCCTGCGCCGCGTACTCACTAAGTGCGTTTGTCGCCCATGTTAGCCACTGCAGCTTTTGAGAAGACTGCTAGAACAGCCGTTCAGCTAACTCAGGCGGTCTTCTGTAGCCCCAAAATAACTCGCTCACGTTATTTCCGTACTCAGGAGTGCAATGTGAGACATAGCCTTTCAATTTAACATTTGACAGTATCGCTGTCGTAACAGAGGATAGTTTCATTGATGTAATCGAGTGGGCGGCAGATTTGACATTGGACCGTTTGTTTATCCGCCCCTCGAATGTAGTTTGCCGCTCCTGTGAGCGGTCGTGGCGGCAGCCTGCGTTGGTGGCAAGAAATGTCGAACCTGTCCTGGTTTGCGCTAAATGTGCGAGCGAAGTCCGAACGTGCCGTAGCTAAGCAGCTTGAGCAAAAGAACTACTCTGCTTTCGCTCCGACCTGTCCGGTTCGGCGCGTCCGCTCAGATCGCGTCATTACTCTTGAGGTCCCTCTCTTTCCCGGTTACGTCTTCTGCCAGTTCGACCCGGCGGTCAGAACAGCCCCGGTCGTAACTACTCCTGGAGTACTGTCTATCCTGGGGTTTGGGTCGAAGCCCACAGCTGTGGACGATGACGAAGTAGCCGCGATCCAGCTGATTGTGAACTCACGGGTGAGAACCGACCCGTGTCCCTACCTCGCAATGGGAGCCCGTGTCAGGCTGCACGCCGGGCCTCTTCGGGGTGTAGAGGGCTTCGTCCTGGGCGTCAAATCCGAACTGCGCGTCGTGGTCTCGGTGAGCTTGCTGCAGCGTTCGATCGCGGTGGATATTGATCCTGCCTGGGCAACTCTGGATGACTAAGGCACCGGTCAGTCACTCATAATTTACATTGCATGAAGTACGAGATCATATACGGGCCGCACGAATGAAAACCTTGTCTGCATTGTGTTCGGGGATTGCCATTTTGGCAGCATTATCAAACGCACAAGACTCCCGCCAGCGTGAGAAGGCCTCGGCGACGGTTGCGGCTGAACGAACCCCATCGTTAACTTCGGGGAAGCAGTTCCAATCCCGCACCCCAAGATATATGATCCGTCCGGCGGATGTTATTGATGTAACTTTCTATCCCGCGACGGAATTGAACCAGACGCTTACGGTACAACCCGATGGTTTCGTCAGCCTGCGCGAAGTTGGTGACCTTCACGTTCAAGGAAAGACGGTTCCTGAACTGAAAACTGCTGTCACCTCAGCCTACAAAGATATCCTCCACGATCCTGTAGTAACAATTGTGCTCAAAGACTACGACAAACCCCGATTCACCGTGAGTGGGGAGGTTGGGAAGCCAGGTACATTTGAACTCCGCGCCGACACTACCGCGAGTGAAGCCGTGGCCATCGCAGGGGGGATCAACGACCGGGCTAAGCACTCCCAAGTTCTCCTTTTTCGGAAAATGTCCGACAACTGGGTCGAAGCGAAACAGCTTGACCTTAAAAAAATTTATCAGGGCAACTGGAAAGAGGACGTACACCTGCGGCAAGGGGACATGTTGTTCATACCTCGGAACAGAATGTCCAAAATCAAGCCATTCCTACCTACCACGAGCTTGGGCGCGTACATGAGCCCGGGGGCCTTATAGAACGCCGTCAGGGTGAAGGAGACCGGCAATGGAACGACAGGACCTTGTCAGAGTTGAGCAATATACGGTTCCGAGGGCAGTCAACCTAGATTTCGCGGAAGTCGGTCGACGATGGCGCAACCGCATGGCTGCTGTATTTATCATCGTGATGGTGGGCTCAGTGGCCTCAGCAATTTTTATTCGAGACTACGAATCCGAGATGAAGATTGTTCTCAAGAAGGAAAGAACAGACCTTAATGTCGGCGGGCAAAGCGGAGCGGATGCGCGTCAGGCTGCCGGCGAGGAGGAACTGAACACCCAGGCCGACCTTTTGAGGAGCGATGATGTGCTGCGCGGAATCGTTCGGCAGTTGCGGTTGGATCAGAAGACGTCTGAGCCTCTGTGGATTCGGCTTTTTGGCGGGCGGACCAGCGCTCCCGCGGAAATAAGAACAGCGAAGGCCATCCGCCAACTTAATTCGCATCTGGAAATCATACTGCCTAAGAAGAGCACGATCATGACGGTCCGGTATCAGTCCGGGGATCCACAGGAGGCCCCCAAGGTCCTGAGGGCCCTCGAGAAGTCGTACATGGAAAAGCTGATGATCATTCGCCGTCCGCCGGAGCAGTCCAGATTTTTCGACGAAGAAGCTCGAGAGTACCGCCACAAGTTGGGTGAGGCGGAATCCCGCCTCGCCGCGTTCCCCGGGGCAGCAGGTACCGCCGACGGTCGAATGGAACTGGATCTTACCGAAAACCGCTTGGGCGAACTCAGACTGCAGTTCCACCAAACCCAAGCTTCCATTCAAGAAACGGAGAAGCGGATCGCGAATCTTGAGGGCCAGTTTGCGACGGCTACTCCGCGCGTCACGACCTTGGTTCGCAGGGCGGATAACGAATATCTGATGATGCAGATGAGGACCACTCTCCTGAACTTAGACATGAAGCGTACAGAACTGCTTAAAAAATACGAGCCCACTTATCGAGAAGTACAACAGGTTGATCGGGAGCTAGCTCAGACGCAGGCGGCAATCGAAAGTGCTACTAACAATCCGGCCCATGATGAAACAACCGATCGTGACGCCACTTACGAGTGGATGAAATCGGAATTGGCAAAGGGCCGCGCAGATCTGAACGCACAACAGGCAAAGGCCGCTTCGTTGACGGCATCCATCGCTCAGCACGAGAACGAAGCTCGCCGGCTCAACAGGATCACCCTCCAGCAGCATGACCTGCAGCGAGAGGCCAAATCATTAGAGGAGGCCTATCAGCTCTATGGGAAGAAGCGAGAAGAAGCGCGGGTGAACGACGCGCTGGACCCGAGCCGATTCCTCAACGTAGCCATTGCCCAGAGTCCCACCGTGCCTGTGTTGCCGCGACGATCGCCCTGGGCGTACTTGGTGGGCGGGTTCGTTCTCGCGGCGGTCTTGAGTGGAGCGGTTGCCGTTGTCTCGGAGCGCCTCGACGATTCGCTCCGCAATCCATCTGACGTGGAGGCGTATCTGGGCTTACCTGTCCTCGCAGTTTTGCACGTACTTGACCTGAAACACGCTGACTCGTTGCAAGCAGCCAACTGGAGAACGCGGTGAGGGCAGCGGTGACGGGCGAGGTCACCGGGAGATCCCGACGCTCACCGGTGGAAATCAGCGCATCGTGGCGGACGCAACTGGAACGAGTGATCACTCGCCTCTACGTACTGCCTGAAGCGCCAAAACCCCGGGTGCTGACATTCCTCGGCGGCGACACCGGTGCGGGCAGCCGAAGTATCTGCGCTCACAGTTCCGAATTACTCGCATCTCGTGTCTCCATGCCGGTTTGTCTGGTTGAGACAAACCCCAGTGTCAAATCCATGCTGCACACTTGGGGGCTCCCGTCGACGAAAACCTTGGCCGATCTGTTGCTCGACCCGGCTTCGGAGATCAAAGGAGCCGTTGTCCAGACTCCTTGCCGGAATTTGTCACTTTTAGGAGGTGGTCTTACACCTTCAGAAGCCGGGTTTCTTTGCTATTCTGATCGCCTTCCGCACGTCGTGAAAGAATTGCGGGCCCGATTTGAGTACGTTTTGATTGACGCGCCTCCTCTCGGCAGTTCAAATGATTCCATCACGCTCGCAGAACTATCGGATGCGTCGGTCTTGGTTCTCCCCGCGTCCGGATTGTCTAGATCTTCCGCAAGGGAGTGGACTAGCCGATTAGAGGAAGCCGGTGTGAGGCTGTATGGCGTGATCTTGCACGACGCAACACCGGAAGTGCCGTCATAATTGCCGCAGAGTGAAGGTTGACCATGCCTGAGAAACGTTGTGCATCTGCTCTGACGGAGCTGCGTAAGCTAGCGCCGGACGACGTTAGTCCCACTGCCGGCGGGGTGATGTTTCCAGAATTGCGCCGCACTGTCACGGGACCTTACAGCAGCGCGGTCGAGCACTGGATGAGACGAGCCTTGAGCCTCACCGTTGCACTGATTCTGCTGATTGTCTTGGCGCCTTTGTTTTTCATTATTTGGGCGATCATCCGGCTTGATTCTCCCGGACCCGCCATTTACATGCAGGAGCGTGTGGGGTCGAGGCGGAGAAAAAGTGGCAAACGGGGCACAGTCTGGGAGTTACGGACGTTTATCTTCTTGAAGTTTCGTTCCATGCGACAGGATGCCGACCCCTTCATTCACAAGGAGTACATCCGCAGGTTCTGCAACGAGAAACTGCATGCGGGCGAGTCACCTGAGCCAGCTTTCAAGCTGCAAAACGACAACCGAGTCACTCGGGTGGGGAGATTCCTGCGCAGAACGAGCCTTGATGAACTACCACAGTTGATCAACGTCGTTAAAGGAGATATGAGCCTTGTTGGTCCCCGTCCTTTGCCGCCCTACGAAGTGGCGCACTACCGGGAGGAGCATTACCAACGGTTCGCCTCCCTCTGCGGTATCACTGGCTTGTGGCAAGTCCGAGGCCGTGGCCGCGTCGGCTTCGAAGAGATGATCCGGATGGACACCGAATTTACGCGGCGCGCTTCGTTGTGGCTGGATGTGAAGATCCTGCTGGCAACTATCCCAGCTGTGCTGTTTGGTCACGGCGCCAGGTAAGATCGCCGTTATGGGGCGCATCGCAAGCCCTCATTGCTAACACTCACTCACCCTCTAAAAAAGGAACAAAGCTAACACAATGAATCATCACACTCAGCCCATCGGGATCGCTGTTGCAGGCTGTGGCTACTGGGGTATCAACTACGTGCGGTTGTTTCAGGAACTCCCAGGAGCCAGTTTGATCGGAGTTTTCGATATTCGCCCCGAGCGGGTCGACCTTGTTCGGCAGCGCTTTCCGACAACGGCCACCTTCCCGAGCATGGAAGCACTGCTTGCGGACCCACGGGTGGAGGCCGTGGCAATATGCACCGAAGCCATGTCGCACTATGCCACAGCCGGAGAGTGCCTGAGGAGAGCCAAACATGTCTTGGTGGAAAAGCCGCTCACCACAAAAGTAAGCGATGCGGAAGACTTGTGCCAAATCGCCGAGCGAAATGGACGGGTACTGATGGTCGGCCATACCTTCGTCTACAATGCCGCTGTGAGGAAACTCAGGCAATATGTGGTGGAAGACAAGGAACACCTTTACTATTTATACGCCCAGCGCACAAATCTAGGACCGATCCGCAGAGACGTCAACGCCCTATGGGACCTCGCGACACACGACATTTCCATCTTCAACTATTTGCTGGACGAAACGCCCGAATGGGTGAGCGCAGTTGGCGCCAGAGTACTTGGAAATGGCCGCGAAGACGTAGGATTCATAACCCTCGGTTATGCGAGCGGCAGGCTGGGCCACATCCATGTCAGTTGGGCAGACCCGAACAAGACACGGCAGGTAGTGGCTGTGTTTGGAGATAAAAGGATTGTCTTCGATGACTTGAACGGCCTTGAGCAGGTCAGGGTTTTCGAGAAGGGCATACGTCCGATAACAAACGAACCACCGCTCGGCTTCGGAGAGTACAAGATGCAGATTCGCGATGGCGACATCATTAGTCCTAAGATCGAGCCCCGCGAGCCGCTGAAGGATCAGTGCTGCCATTTTCTGGAGTGCATCAATTCGGGTGACAAACCCCTGACAGGCGGTCCGGAAGGGATTGATGTACTCGTTGTGCTTGAGGCAATGGATCGATCGGTGGCGCTTCGTGGCGCAAGGGTAGAGGTACGGCAGTTGAAATTCCTCGCAACACCGACTGCCACTGCGGCATAGGTTGAAGGCACAGTTTAGAGGAGTATAGCCATGGCCACAACATTCGGGAGAGAGACACAGGTCCAGTTCGTTGACCTTGCGGCTGAATACCTTTCCGCGAAGGAGGAGATCGATGCGGCTGTCCAGCGCGTACTCGCTGACGCTGATCTCGTCTTAGGGCGCGACGTAGCGCTGTTCGAGCAGGAGTTTGCTTCATACTGCGGAGTTGAGCAAGCCATCGGGGTGGATTCGGGTCTATCCGCACTCGAACTAATTCTCAGGGCATATGGAATCGGACCCGGGGACGAAGTTATTACGGCAGCGAACACGTTCATCGCCACCGCACTTGCAATATCGAGTGTGGGTGCCACACCGGTTCTGGTGGATGTTGACCCGGTCACCTACGATATGGATCCCGCGGCTGCGCTCGCCGCGATCTCGCCGCGAACATCCGCTGTCGTCCCGGTACATCTCTACGGAGTCCCCGCTGAGATGGACGCTATCAAAGATATCGCCCGGCGGCACGGACTCTTGGTCATTGAAGATGCATGCCAAGCACACGGCGCGCTCTATCGCGGAGAGCGTGCCGGAAGCCTTGGCGATGCCGCCGCATTTAGCTTCTATCCTGCCAAGAATCTTGGTGCATGCGGGGATGGCGGCATGGTTGTTACAAATGACCAAACAGTAGCCGAGCGTGTCCGGATGGCGCGAAACTACGGCCAAAAGGAGAAATATTATCACCAAATTCAGGGCTACAATAAGCGTCTAGATAGTGTTCAGGCAGCGTTATTGCGAGTGAAGTTGCGCCGTCTTGATGAATCAAACTCAGCGCGACGCGGGCACGCCCGTCTCTACTCAGAACTCCTGCATAGTGCGGACTGTGCACTTCCAGTAGCCCCCGAGCACACCGAACCCGTCTGGCATCTCTACGTCATACGCGCGCACGACCGTGATGCTCTCAGGACCTGGCTGTCGAACGAGGGCATATGTACAGGCATTCATTACCCGATACCGATTCATCTTCAGGAGGCTTATCGCAATCTGGGTTACCGGAAAGGGGACTTCCCTGTGACGGAGGCCAACGCCGACCATATTTTGTCTCTCCCGATGTATCCAAAGCTCACATCGGAACTTATCGAGCGGGTGAGTGCGTCGTGCCGAGATTTCTGCCGCGTTGATCAGTCTCTTGCAGAGCCTTCGTCGGTTTAATTGTCCGAGCTATAGAAATCGGAAACACTGGTGCGTAAAAGCTTCCCTTCGCGACCTACCGGGAGTCCCTGCCTTTCGCAGGCTGTTACGCTCATCGACCGCGTCTCGGGGAATGCCGTCGCGCTTCTCGCGGTTGTCACATTCTCTCCACTCGCACTGTTGACGCGTGATGTCGTGCGGCGTTGGCTCCTGATCGTTGTGCTTCTGAACATTCCATTCACGATCGGGCGGCACCTCTTTTATCGGGAAGACGTGGGGAACCTCGGGTCCATCGGCGGCTTTGGAATCACCGTGACTACATTCGCATTGGCAGGCCTGTACCTGCCTCGTCTGCTGGGCACACGCAGACCTTCGGTGAGCCGAGAAGTTTGCAGGCGGGCGGTGAGCATTCCGCTTGCACTGTATGTGTTCGTGTCATTCCTTTCGCTGCTCACGGCTACGGACGTCACCGTGGCACTTTACGAGTTGTTGCTGCTTGCGGAGCTTCTGCTGCTTCATACGTACATCGTCTCCGAGATCAGATCGGGTCAGCAAATCACTCGAATCCTCCAGTGGCTGATGGTAGGTCTGACCGTTGAGGCGCTACTCATGATCGCTCTCGCGGCCGGGCTTGCCGAGATCGGGTTTATCCCCGTCGAGACACGCGTCGACGACCAAAGCCCCGGAGGCGTAATCCGTCAGATGAACATGTTGGGCATCAAAGGGAGAATTGATGAAAACCTGACAACTCACCGAGTGCGTGTCGGCGGCTCCGTCGGATCCCCCAACGACGCTGCCAGTTATCTGGGAGGCGCTTGCGGCATCGCTATGGGATTGCTTCTGAGTTCCGTTTCCCGAAGAATAAAATTACTCGCGGGCTGCGGATTGAGCCTCGGCAGTATCGGCGTGTTGCTAACGGGTTCCAGAGGCGGCTGGTTCTCTTTGGGCATCATCACTGCCATCATCGTTTACTGCAGCTCCCGCCGAGGTCTGGTGTCATGGAAGATCCGGCTCGGCATTGCGGTAGCGTTTTTCCTGGCGGCCGGGACAATCCTGTCGGGAGTCGTTGACGCGCGCCTGACCGAGGACGACAATGGGTCGGCGGAGTCGCGCGTTCCGCTAATGAAACTGGCGCTTCTGATCATTGAGGACCACCCAATCCTTGGGGTGGGTGCAAACAACTTCCCGCTCGCAATGCAGCCGTACATAAGCCGGGGGTTCTCTGGCGAATTTCTCTATTCGGTCCACAACAAGTATCTGCTGATCTGGTCTGAGGTTGGACCCGTCGGTCTTCTTTCCTTCGCATGGTTCTTGATAGCTGCGATGCGTGCTGGTTTTCGTTGCTGGCGCCTCAAGGACCCGCTCCTCTCGCCCATCGCGCTCAGTTGTTCGGCTGTGGTCGCAGGTGAGATGTTCCACATGGGAGTGGACATATTTCGCGGGACAGCCGTTCTCGAATTGATCTGCGTCGTGACAGCTCTCGCCGTCGTATTGGAAAGTCTGGCAGCACCCGGCAGGCATTTCAGACATATCTCGGGGCGCGTTAACATGTTGTCTCCCGTATGAACCGCATGCGCGTGGCCTTCGTTTCCTTCGACTTCGGTGAGTATTGCATCCGCATTGCTCGCGCACTTAGCACGGAAGCCGATGTCAGGCTCTACCTTCCTGAATGTGAGGTCGGGCCGCATCGCAGGCTTCTGGAGAACTCAAAAGTGGAACTGCATGAGTTCCGAAAGCCGAGACTCAGGCACGCCTTCAAGCAGATGCGAACAGTTTGTCAGTTACTCAAAAGCATCAGGCGGTTCGACCCGGACGTGATACATCTCCAGTCCGGGCACTTCTGGTTCAATCTCGGTCTGCCCTTCCTTCGCAGCTTTCCCCTGGTCTTGACCGTGCACGACCCAAAGCCGCACCTTGGCGATCGGGGGTCACGTAATACGCCCGACTTCGTCATAGGCTTCGGCTTCCGAAGCGCGACCAGACTCATCGTGCACGCCCCCCAACTCCGAGCTGAACTGCTGAAGAGAGTATCTGTGGCGGAAAGCGCCATTTCTGTTATTCCTCATGTAGCACTTGGAGACTCTTTGGGTCCCGGTCCCGGTCCGGGAGCGGAGTTGCGGGCAGAGTCTGAGTCGCACAACATTCTTTTCTTCGGTCGCATTTGGCCCTACAAGGGACTTGACGTCTTGATAAGGGCAGAGCCGCTGATTACCGCGGAAATACCGGCTGCGAAAATTGTCATTGCAGGCACAGGTGAGGATTTCAGCCGCTACCGCGCGATGATGCAGAACCCCGAACACTTCGAGGTCCGCGCCGAATACATTTCCGATGAGGAGCGATCTGAACTCTTCCGGAACGCAAGCCTTGTCGTACTTCCTTATGTAGAAGCTTCCCAGAGCGGCGTGATCCCATTGGCGTACCGCTTCGGCAAACCGGTAGTCGCGTCAAATGTTGGGGGGCTTCCGGCCATGGTGGACCACGGCGTCACGGGATTTCTGGTGCCCCCGCGCGATTCCGCATCACTGGCAGCTGCCGTGATCCGGCTGCTTCGAAACAGGAACATGCGCCTTGAGATGGGCGCTAATGCTATGCGAAAGGTGGACACGGAATGCTCTCCGGAAAGAGTAGCGCGCGACACGCTGGCAGTGTATCGAGAGGCGATGAATCCACACCCTCCGGGAAGACGGAAGCGGCTGCCTGCCTCGACTCAGCTCTGAGACTCCACCGCTATCTTGTTGAGTCATTTTGGGATGGTAAAGCGTTGGCAGGTCCTGACGCCGGGGTCCGCTTCAACTATAGAGTCGGGCGCTTTATCAAAAGCTATCTGCCGGCGAGCATCCGCTGGAACGATTCTTATTATTACCTTCAGGCGCAAGGTTATTGGGTTCTGGCAAACTGGCGATTGTTCTGTCTCACGAATGATCCTCTTTATAGTGACATCGCTGTTGGTGCCTCTAATTGCATGATGGAGCGGCAGCGTGCTGATGGTGCGTGGGATTATCCCAACCCCGAATGGAAAGGGCGCGTCGCCACGGCAGAAGGTACATGGGCCGCGTTAGGGCTGTTGGAAACATTTCGAAGAAGCAGTGACCGCAGGTGCTTGGACAGCGCGGTGAACTGGTACCAGTTTCTTATACGGCATATCGGCTTTCGGCAAAGCGGCGACGAGTTGTCGGTGAATTACTTCTCAAATGTGAACACGCCGCGCGTGCCAAACAATTCCGCCTTCGTGTTGAGGTTTCTCGGGGAAGTGGCGGAACTCACCGGAGCTGACAGCTATCTGGAGCCCGCGAGAGGCCTGATCACTTTCATTGGACGTGCCCAGAAGCCGACCGGCGAAATACCTTATATGGCAAAAGGCGACGACTGCGGTGTCAAGTGCCGGGACCACTTCCAGTGCTATCAATACAACGCATTCCAATGCATGGATCTGATGCGCCATTATGAACTTAGCGGAGATTCCGCAGCCTGCCGGATCGCTGCCGGATGCCTGGATTTCCTCCGCGGTGGAAGCTCGCGAGAAGGGTATGTCTACTACGACTGCCATCACCAGAACAGGACAGTCACTTACCATTCAGCCGCCTTCGGAGCCGCCTTCGAGACAGCCCGGCGTCTCGCCATCTCGGGGCCGGAGCAATGTGCGGACCGTGCATTCTCGTATCTTCTAAGAAGGCAGAGACCGGATGGTGCTTTTCCCTCGTCCCGCGGGGACTACCGGTTGCTCTCGGACACGCGCGCGTACCCACGTCCTCTCACCATGATTCTGTACCACCTGCTTGTATCGGTGGAAACCCTGCCGAACGCCGAACTTGAGCGGACGACATCATGAACGTTCTTGTATTAACCGCAATGTGGCCGACGGCGCACAATCCCGCATTTGGGTCTTTCGTGCGCGCGCAGGTAGAGGAACTCCGGAAGGCGGGGATTCAGGTCGAAACGCTGGTGCTGGAAGGGAAGCATCGGAAGCTGATCTATCCTGCTGGCGCAGTGCAACTCCGCCGCAGGCTGCATCGGAACATCGACCTCGTCCACGCCCACTACGGCTACGTGGGCTGGGTTGCAAGGACTCAGTGGCAGGTGCCTGTGGTTGTGACTTATCACGGGGACGACGCTCTGGGAACGATCGGCAGAAACGGGCGAACGACTCCTGTGAGCCGCCTTGCGTCCGCTTTCTGTCGGCGACTTGCACCACACGTGGACGCCGTCATCGTGCAAAGTGAGCAAATGAAACAGCGCTTTAGCGGGTCAAACACTTTTGTCATCCCCCACGAGGTGGACCTCGATCTCTTCCGACCCTTGGGCCGAGATGACGCTCGGCGGCAACTGGGGCTGTCCTTCGAAAAGAAATACCTGCTTTTTGCGGCCAACCCAGAGACCCCTGTCAAACGGTACTCTCTCGCGAAAGATGTTACCGATCACATGATTGAAGCCGACAGCTCCGTGGAACTGCTCGTGGTGTACAGAGAGACGCAGCCGAGGCTTGCCATGTACATGAACGCGTGCGATGCGCTTGTTTTCCCCTCGTGGCAGGAGGGTTCTCCCAATATCGTGAAACAGGCGATGGCCTGTAATCTGCCGATCGTCGCTACTGACGCAGGCGACATCCGCGAGGTCATTGCCGGCGTCGACGGCTGTTACATTTGTGCCCCCACTACTGAAGAGTTCGCCCAAAAGCTTCGCTTGATCCTTCAAACCCCCAGGCGAACGGCTGGGCGAGCGTCGGTTCAACGTTTCGCGGGACCGCTTGTTGCGCGCCGCGTGATTGGCGTTTATGAGAAAGCGCTTCGGAACACGGCGAATGCTCCAGCGACCTAGGCAGTTGAGAAAAGGTAGGCGGCCCAAAATGTGCGGAATCTGCGGAACTTTCGGCTACAAGGGAGCACCTCACTCTGATCCTTCGGTGCTCTCGGACATGTTGAGCGTCATTCACCACCGCGGTCCCGATGACCAAGGTGTTTACCTGAACAGCTCGCTGGCAATGGGGATGCGTCGGCTGAGCATTATCGACCTCCACGGAGGTAAGCAACCCGTCCTCAATGAGAACGGCAGCGTCGCGCTCGTCTTCAACGGCGAGATATATAACTACAA
>JAOAPO010000205.1 GCA_025462945.1 Bryobacterales bacterium | reverse complement strand
GAAGGGGTTGGTGACGTTCGAGTTCAGGTCCGTGGCGATCGCGTTGTTCCGGACGTTGGTGGTGTTCCAGTACTTGCCGGGCAGCGGGTCGAGACGGCGAGTGATGTTGAGACGGTCCGCCCACTGGCCCCAGTAAGCGACTTCGACCATCATGTTCGCTCGCAGCTCGCGCTGAACGCCGACGCGCCAGCGTTGCACCCTTGGGTGCTCGCGATCGAAGCCGACGTAGTTGAAGCCTTGCCCCGCCCTCGCCATCGAGCCGAGGGAGGACTGGTAGGGCGTGTCATACCGGCTGCCGTTCGCGCGAACCGGAAAGGGATTTGCCAGAGGAGAGACGCCAGAGCCGGGGTTACCGACGAGCCAGTCCTGTCCGAAGTTATTCGTAAGATTTGTACTCGTAGTGCGCGAGAAGCCGGATTGATCAGCGGCCGCGTTCATCACGTTGAGGGTGTCGAAGTAGGTTCCGTAGCCGCCTCGCAGGACCGTCTTCGGGTTGATCTGCCAGGCCGCGGAGAGCCGGGGCAGCCACATCAACTGGTCGCGCCACAGCCGGCGGGATACACCGTTTTGCCCGGTATAGACGGTGCCGCCCTTGACGATGAACTGTGAGGCGGGAAGTTCAGCGAGTGGATTCTTCGCATAGGCGGCTTGGGCGGCATCGGTGATCGGCAGTTTCAGTTCGGGATCGAAGTAGGAGATCGCGCGGTTGTAGCGTTCCGTCGGGCCGGTCTCGTACTCGGCGCGAAGGCCGAGCGTAAGGGTGAGATTGCGACGAACGCGCCACGTGTCCTGACCGAACAGCCCAACGTAAGGATTCGCCAGGTAATACGTGTCGTTCGTTTCGGTCTGCATGGAAGTTGGGATTCCGAGAGCGAAAGTGGCCCAGCCGAGGCCCAACTGGGCGGCCGGAGTGAAGGTGTCGTCATTCTTGCGAACGTAGTTGTTATCAAAGGTGAAGTTACCGGACGTGTAGCCGCCGTTCTGGATGAGAGAGCGCAGCTGCTGCCGGAAGTCGACGCCGCCGTGGAAGGAATGAGAGCCGCGGATGTGCGAGATGTTCGCCTTTACGCCTTCCTGCCGGCCAATCGGGCCTGGATCAACGAGGACGCCGAGGACCATATCGCCCGACCACGCGGGCATACCGGGCCAGATGACGCGAGGCATGACGCAACTGCCGCCGCATTTGGCATCCATATAGGCGGGGAGACCGACGTCGCTGGGCTTGTACTTACGGGTACCGAGCCGCTGGTTCTGGAGCAGGAATTCGTTGGCGTCCGCTGTCATGTTGAGGACGGTAGAGGAGTTCACGACGTAGGTCCAATCGAGTGCAACGGCGCGCGAAGGGCGTTTCTCGTTCCAAGCCATGAGACCCGGCTCGGTTTCGAAGGTGTAATCCTGGGCGTCTTCGAGGTAGGTGCTCCTCAGCCAGCGGAAAAAGAAGCGATTTTTATCGTTCAGGACGTAGTCGATGCGGTTGTTCCAGGAACCGTACTTGACGTTGTTGGGCATGCTGGAAGCGATGTGATTGTTGATCGGCTCTTTGGTGGGGTCCGTGGTGACGTTGGGCAACGGCAGGCGCTTCGTGTAGAAGTCGTACACGGGGTTGATCATTCGCGATTTGGGGATGATGTTGCCCGCGAACGGGTCGCGAATGTAGTGGGTGGCGCGCGCGGGATCGGGCCGGGTGCTGACGGGATCGTAGACCTGATAGCGAACCGGGTCTATGCGAAGCAGCTGAGAGAAATCACCACCGCGCATGGCGGCGGTGGGCACGGTGTAGTTGAGTTCGCTGGCGCGGGCCGAAGCTCCGCTGCGGACTCCGGAATAGCCCAGAAAGAAGAAGAGCCTGTTCTTGCCGTTGACGACCCTGGGGATGAACACGGGGCCGCCGATGGAGCCCGCGTAGGTGTTGGTATGGCCGGGAGGGAGGGCGGGACGGTTCTCAATGTCGTTGGCCAGCGCTGTGTTGCCTGCCGCGTTGGCGGCGGCGATCTGTGCGTAGCGCGCCTGCTTGGTGAAAAACGGCAGAGCGTTCCAGCGCTGGTTGAAGTATTGCCACGTAGCGGTGCCATGAAAAACGTTGGCTCCGGACCGGGTGGACATGGAGATTCCGAGGCCCGTCGAGTGCCCGAAAGAGGCGTCGAAGTTCGAAGTCTCGACCTTGAATTCGTCGATTACGTCGGGGCTGGGCATGTACATGACGCGGCGATCGGTGCCGTTGGTGGATGCGCCGTCGAGCGAGAATTCGTTCCCGCCCACGTTGCCCGGCGTGTTGTAGCCGGAGCCGCCACCGACCTGACCCTGAACCAGAACCTGCGTGGTGCCGGGTACCTGGACGCCGGGTGCGAGGCGGGTGAGCATGGAGATGTTGTTGCCGAGGACGGGCAGGTCCATCACCTCGCGGTGCGACATGGCTCGGCCGGTACTGACGCTGCTGGTGTCCAGCATGGGGGCTTCGGCTGTAACGGTTACGGAATCGCCAGTGGCGCCGATTTCAAGGTGGGCGTCGATCTGGATTTGGTCGCCAAGGCCGATTGAGACTCCCGAGCGCACGAGTTTCTTGAAGCCGGGAGCTTCCACCGTGATGGAGTAGTTTCCCGGCAGCAGCAGCGAGGCTTCGTAGTAGCCGCTGCCGTTGGTTGTGAGCTTGGTGGACGAGCCGGCGTCTTTATTGGTGACGATGACTGTGGCGGCCGCGATGCTAGCCCCCTGGGGGTCCGTCACGGTTCCGGCGATGCTGCCACGGGTGTCTTGCGCGGGAAATAGGTTTGCGCAGATGGCGAGAGCCATGGCGCAGACGAGCGGTAATTGGAGTCGTTTCAACGTAGAAGCCCCTTCGGCCAGCAGTAATCGGTGATTGCGATACTATCATTTTCAGGTGCGGCGATGGTGGATAGAGACACCAATTGGACGTAGTTCAGCGACTGGGATTCAAATACGGGGTTGGAAATGGGCGGGGTCATCGCCGAAGTGCGACGAGGGAGCAACGTCCCTTGGTGGAAGAAGTTGTAGGTGGCCGCGTTCCGAGGCGTAGGAAACTGTGACCAGACCCGGGACGGCTTGGGTTCGTTATTGTCTAATATCGTTAGCTTCGCCAGCCGGCCCCGTAGCTGAGAGGGCTTTGCAGGGTCCCTACAGGGTGCGTTAATCCGCTGATTGCAGGGCAGCACTTCGCCTGTCAGCCGGGATATGTAGCAGTTCGATACCCGACGGTTCTTCCGAGCAGAAGTTCACTGTGTCAGTGCACTCGAGTTTGCGGAGCGCACGCTTCATAGGAGAAAACGAGCGACCCAGTTGCGTGGCGTGGTCAGCGCGGCGATCCCTTTGGAATGACAGGGAGGACAATCCGCGATGCATGTGCCGGATCTTGATAGATCGCGTTCAGCGCGACACGGCGGGAGCGTTCCTGGCCGAGTGGTTCGCCCGTGTTTGGGTTGACGTCAAAGCGAGGAAAGTTACTGCTGGAAATATCAAGCCGAATACGGTGCCCACGCCGAAAGACCAGCGACGTAGGATACATCTCGATCGTGAATTCCTCCGGTTGTCCCGCAGTGAGCGGCTTTGCGCGTTGGTGCGACTCGCGATAGCGCGCGCGAACGATGCTGCCTCCTATGTTGAGATCGACCCCCGCAGGATAATCGGCGTTCGGTGGATAGACATCGATCAGCTTAGCCGTGAAATCGGTGTCGGGGCCGTCCGATGACGCCCACAGTTTCACAATCAGGCGCCCGGTTACTTCCACATCCTCTTCCAGCGGCACCGTCTGATAGACCAGCACGTCAGAACGAGACGCGAGCGGCAACGTACCTTTACAGTGCCAGTCAACGGACGTGCATCGCTGGTCCTGCGCTCCCCGCAGCATGAGAGCACCTTCGGAGGAAACGTTTCCGCCCAAAGTCGGTTCGGGATCAGCGGGGTCGAACCGGTATGAGGTGGGCTTCGAAGCACCCGGCTTTTCGCTCGACAACGAGCCGTCTCCGTGTATGTAGTACGGCGTGCTCAGGGCTCGCGCAAGCGGCCACTCCTGCTCATCGCGCCAGTGCCCGCCCACGAAGAGCCTGCCCTCGGGCGTCTTATGTGGCTCGCCGGCGCCCATTATCGTCCGCAAGGGATTCATAAGCCCGCAGCACGGTGTTGCGGGAAACGCTAAGCATCTAGGCGAGATGTCGAGTGGATGGCAGCCGGAGGCTCCCTTGCATCTCACTTTCTCGGATCGGGGTGGCGAGCTGGCGTGCGACCTGCTTGTAAAGCGGTTCGCGTGACTGCCGATCAAGCCGGACTTCTGGCAGCCGGATTTGGCGGGAAAGTGGTTCCATGAACTGGCTCTTTCCATTCTGCTGCAGATCGGCCATGATTGGGTCGAGGAAACAATGATGATCAGAGGCGGCAATGCCACGGTCTTTGTCACTAACATGGACCGCGCGGTGCAGTTCTACACCGGAGTATTGGGGCTGCGGCTCACGAACCGGTTCGGCGATCATTGGGCTACCGTCGACGCAGGAAAAGGATTGACCATTGGATTACATTCTGCTTCTGCCAGACATCCTGCGCCGGGAACAAAGGGCGGAATGATGTTAGGACTCGAGATCGGGACCACCATCGAGCAGGCGATCACCCGGTTGACTGAGCGCGGAGTCAGAGTCAGCGGCATCATCCGGGCTTCCGAGGGCAACTTCGCTGATATCGAAGATCCGGATGGGAATCCAATCTATCTTTGGGAAGTCACTCAGGCGATCACAGAATCTGAACTGGTGCACAGCGCCGGAGATTAGTCTGCGAGCGAGGCTTTGGACGAGGCCGTTCGCGTCGACTCAAAAGAGAAATGATCAGAGGAATGGCGAGTCTCGTTATGGCTCTGGCAGGCGTGATCGCAGGCGGGCAGACGACCGCGCGTGGTCCGCAGCGGGTTGCTTGTTCGATGTTGTCTCGGTGAAGCCGAGGGCCGCCGATGACCGCCTGGGGTCACAATCGCAGTTGGTTTCTGTGGACGGTTCCTCTGCTACGGGTATCCGTTGAAGCTGCTGATCCAGCGCGCTGTTCTTCCGGCATAGGTCCCTACGTCCGGGCAAACAGGCCAAGCCACAATACCTTCCCGCCAGGTAAGGATCGGCTTTCCAGCGTAATCAGTTGAAAATGCTCTTGCTGCAGCAAGTGTTGAAATTCAGCGATGTCGATGAGCGCAAAATCCTCCTTTACGTGTTGCATTGATGTGTAGCTCGTCAACGCTACTCCTTCTTCCTCCCGCTTCATCCCGGCTCGGCCGCTGCAGGACTACGGACAGCCTGCCGCCAGGAGCTACAGCGACACCGCATTCTCCAACGCGCGACCCAATCCCGCGTGTTCAAAGAACCAGGGCGGCATGTACCAGTGGGGCCGGAGCCAGCCTCAATGGGCTTTCAGCCAAGTCATGGCAGTGGAGTTCAAGGCCGACGCGCTTACCGAACCGTTGCTCGACTTTCTCGAGGTACCGCACGTTGATATCCACGCCAACGATCCTCGTTGTGACTAAGTAATCCATATGTTCCAGGCCGTTACCGCCAGCTACCCCGAGCACTACTACACTGTCCGGCAGGCACATGTCAAGAGCACATTTAAAGAGCTCCGCCAGTTGCGTCAACTGCCCCTCGCATCTCTCTACAGGTCGCCTGCTCTACGGATTAGTCCCTGTACTCCTCGGATTGACTTCAGTCGGCTGCGCAGTTGCTCCATTCGGCTCAAACCCAGAGCTGTGGCGTCGCTCAAGAATATGGCATATGTGCGGTTCTGTTTGGTACCGACTTCAAAAGATTCAGATTGACATTCAATGCCTTTTGATCCAATCTGTAGACCACAGTTTAGGGAATGTGGTCTATGCTCCGCTTGATCATTGCGTTCGTAATAGTATTCGTTCTCCGGAATGGGCAGGCAGCTGCAGCTGAACCAGATCTTACGATTCAGGAACTCAACATCTTCCAGAGCCTGTTCCGGCCAAGCGTCACCGCACGGGTTACGATCAGCTTCCAAGTATTCAATAATGGTGGGGCGTCAAACACGCGTTTTAGGACTGCTATCTCGGGCATCGGCCCAGCGATAAATATTGACACGGCGGGGGGGGGCGGCAGGCCCTCGATCCGAGCAGGCGAGACGGTTTACTTCAGCAAGACGATTGTCGCGCCGGCTCGAGGGCCGTTTACTGTTACGGTCAGGACCGATACTCAAAACGCGCTGGTTGAGAGCAACGAAAGCAATAACGAGGCGAGTAAAACCAGCAGTATCGATTCTCCACCCATTGACCAGTGGTATTGGGTGGGGCCAGCCCGTGCAATCTACGGCAGCAACAACTCCGGCCGCCTCCTTGAGGTTATTTTCGATCCTTTTAAGCCGAAAATCATGTATACGCGGGGCGAAGAAGCCAGCATCGGGATTTGGAAAACCAGCGATGGTGGATCTACGTGGCGTAACGTTTCTCTGTCGTTACCCAATCCGACAAATACAGCATTGGCCATGGCACCGGACAATCCGAAGCGCGTGTACGCGCTCTCCTTATCTGATGGGCTATACCGGTCTGAAGACGGAGCAAACTCGTGGAGGCGAATCGCAACTGGTGCGATGATAGCTGGCGCGGTAAATAGCCCGAGCTTTGCCATCAGCCCCAGCAATACAAACACTCTCTTTTTCGCGGGGTCGAATGGGGTCTACAGATCGACGGACGGGGGCTACAACTGGACGAGTTCGTCCAGCCCTTACCTCAGAAGGGTGGGGGCGAACGGGCTCGCCGCGATTCCGTCGACCACGTTGCTGGACCCGGGCAATGGAAGCACTCTCTATGCCGCGCTGCAGCACGCCGACGATGCGGCCGCGGGTGTGTATCGGACAACCACCGCTATCTCTGGCGATGACAGCGACTGGAGAAAGATGGGTCAATGCGACAGCGGCGCCCTCCCGGGGCTCAACGGGGCCAAGCCATGGCTCGCATTCGTACCGACCGTCCCCGCAACACTGTATGTGCTCATCGAAGGGTCGCCGGTTCGTCTTTTCAAGAGTACCGGAACCTGCACGAGCAGAACTGGGAGCGATTTGTCATTCAAGGAGATTCGAGTTGCCACGTCGCCGCCACTGCCGTTGTTTGCGTTCACGGTGAACCCCGGCGATGCGACCAGAATGTTCGCTGGCGCATTCTCCGGCGGAAGTTCCTATGTCTGGCGGTCGACAGACGAGGGCGCGAATTGGAGCAGTGCGCCAACCGGGCATGCGGATCTGAAGTCATTCGCATGGAACACGAAAACTATTCCGGCCACTATTTATGCCGCGAGTGATGGAGGCCTTCACCGGAGCGGTGATAACGGAGATAACTGGAAGTTAGTATCGGGAGGAGTGGAAAACATCGAGTTCTACCATATTGCAATGGACTCGAGCTCCAATCTCTTCGGCGGAACACAGGATAACGG
>JAOAPO010000200.1 GCA_025462945.1 Bryobacterales bacterium | reverse complement strand
TTCGTCCTCGACTGGAATTCGCAAAGAGGGACGATCTGCAGCTTCGGGTCGACCAGCTCTTGTGAGCGGTATTCCAGGAACCGCCACGCTTTTTTCGTGAGAGCGATCCCGTCTTCGGCCAGTGGTTCAGGAGTGGGCTGCACAGTAGCCCATTACTTTACCAGTCCTGCGACCCCTTCAGCTACTTAGCAGACCAGGTCGTCGCGCGTGATCTTCCAGTCGCCCAGGTTGCCCAGAACGCTGATCGCTACCAGCTTCGCGTCGAAGAACTCGCGCGCAATCCGCTGGACGTCCACGGCATTTACCTTCTCGATACTCTCGACGAGTTCATCGAGCGAGAAGAAGCGTCCGAAATGCATCTGCTGCCGGGCCAGGTTCGACATCCGGCTCGAGGTGCTCTCGAGGCCGAGCATGAGCGAACCCTTGAGATGATCCTTGGCGCGGCGGAGTTCTTCGGCGGGCACCGTTTCGTCTTTCAGTTGCGTAAACTCGCGAAGCACGGAATCCACAACCTGCCGGAGCGTTTCCAGGGACGTGCCGGCATAGACCGCGAGGCAGCCAGTGTCGGTGTAAGGATTCAATTCTGAAAAAACCGAGTACGCGAGGCCCTGCTTCTCGCGAATGTTCTGGAAGAGCCGCGAACTCATGCCGCCGCCGAGCACCGTGTTCAGCACATAGCAGTTGAAACGGTCTTCATGCGCGATCGGATAGCAGGGAACTCCGAGGCACATGTGAACCTGTTCAAGTTCCTTCTTCGACTTTAGAGAGATGCGGGCCTGAGTCTTCGGGAGTTCGGCAGGCGCGGGTAAGGGTCTGGTCCGCAGGTCGCGGAAGCGCTCGCTTGCCAGTTCCACCATTTTCTCGTGCTGCAGATTGCCGGCAGCCGTGATCAACAGGTTGTCGGGAGTGTAGACGCCTTCGTAGTACTCGCGAATTCCGTCGCTGCTCAGGCCCTTCACGGTCGCGGGAATCCCAAGGATCGGGCGCCCGAGCGCATGCTCTTTCCAGAAGTTGGCGGAGAACATCTCGTGAACCAGATAGTCGGGACTATCGGCATCCATCTTGATTTCTTCGAGGACGACGCCTTTTTCCTTCTCGACATCTTCCGGCCGGAAGAGGGGATTGAGTACGAGGTCGCTCAGGATGTCCATGGCGACGGGTACGTGTTCGTCCAGCGCCTTCGTGTTGAAACAGACCATCTCTTTGCCGGTGAAGGCGTCGAGGTTGCCGCCGAGGGAGTCGACTGACCGGGCGATGTCTTCTGCTGAGCGGTTCGCGGTGCCCTTGAACAGCATGTGTTCAATAAAATGTGAGATTCCCCCCTGTTCAGGCGCTTCACGTCGGGAGCCGGTGCCCACCCAAACTCCGACAGAAACGGAGCGGACGTGGGGCATGGCCTCGGTGATGACCTTGATGCCGTTAGGAAGGGTGGTGGTTAGAATATCGCGTTCGGCGCCAAGCGTCGATGTAGTGGGCAAGCTGATAGGACCTGCTTTGTTTGTACCACTTTCAGCGGGACTATAGGCGTCCGTTTCCCGTGTTAGACTGGTATCAATGCCGCAAGCTCTTGTAGGACTGGAACTTAGCGAACTTCGGCAGGCTTTGCCGCCAGATTTGCCAGCGTTTCGGGCAGCCCAGCTCTACCACGCTATTTACCGTGACAAGGCCGCCGACCTCGTTCAAATTACCACTCTTCCCGCCAAAATGCGGACGGAACTGGCCAACAACGCTGAAGTCGGCCTCCCCGTGCTGCAGACTCGATACGAATCGACCGACGGCACCCGCCGTTATCTGCTGACGCTGCACGACGGCAGGGCTGTGGAAACCGTCCTGATGCCCGAAGGCGACAGGGATACCATCTGCATCTCCAGCCAGGTCGGCTGCCCGGTCGACTGTAAATTCTGCATGACCGCCCTGATGGGCCTCGAACGTTCGTTGACGGCTGGCGAAATTGTTGGGCAGGTTCTGTTCGTCGCGCGCGACAACAACCTGCTGGTGGATGACAAGCGTTTCAATATCGTGATGATGGGCATGGGCGAACCGCTGCTCAACCTGCCGAACGTTTTGAAAGCGACCAGAATTCTGACGGATCCGAACGGCGTCGGCATGAGCGAACGCCGGATCACGCTGTCGACGTCAGGGATCATCCCAAAGATCGTGGAGTTGGGTGAGGCGGAAGTCCGGCCAAGACTGGCGATCTCGCTGAATGCCTCCACCGAAGAAATGCGCCAGGAGCTGATGCCGATCACCCGCAAGTGGCATCTGAAAGACCTGTTGGAGGTTTGCCGCACTTATCCGCTGCGCCCGTGGGAAAAGCTGACCTTTGAATACGTTCTGCTCCATGGCGTAAACGACACCGATGCCGATGCGCGCCGTGTCGTCGGGATGCTCGGCAACCTGAACTGCAAAGTGAATCTGATCGCCCTGAACCCCGGCCCTGGTATTCCCTATGAAACTCCGCTGCCTGAGCGCGTGGCTTCGTTTCAGAACATCGTGAAGAAGTCGATACCCTGTTTTATTCGGCGCCCCCGCGGCCTCGACATCTTCGCAGCCTGCGGGCAGCTGAAACGGAATCTTTCATGACAGTAATCGTGCCTCACGGGAAGACAAAAGAAGCAGCAATGGGGATTGTGGATGGTTCGATCGAGAAGCTCATCGCTGGCATTGGCGGGGACTCTCTGGAGATCGCCAACCTCAAGAAAGCCTGGGACGGACCGCGGATGGATTTCTCCCTTGTGGCAAAGCTTGGCTTTATCTCTCTCCCGATTTCCGGGACCGCCCTCGTCGATCCGGTGGATCTGACCATCAGCCTGATCCTGCCCGCCATGGTCAACAACTTCATCGGGCCGGACAAGATCAGGCGCGGCGTGGAAGACAAGTTCCGCGTGATGTTCGCCAGCTGAGCCTCCGCCAGTTAAGACACGGCTTCCCCAGCCGCCGCCAGGGGTAGTTCCAGGCGGTAGCCGATGCGAGGCTCAGTCACAATCAGCACGAATTTGTCGCCGCTCGGCTCGATCTTCTTTCGCAACTGGTTGATGAAAACGCGCAGGTACTCGATTTCGTCGCCATACTCAGGACCCCAAACCGCCTGCAGCAGTTTTCGGTGCGGTACTGGCTTGTTTGCGTTGGCAACCAGGTAGCGCAACAGATCGAATTCTGTCGGTGTCAGGCGTACCGGATGTCCGTTGGCGATTACGCGGCGTTCCTCAAAGTCGATCTCAAGGCCCGGTATGGAGATCTTGTTGGGATTGGTATCGGAAGCAAAGCCAGTCCTGCGCAAGGCGGCACGAATCCTCGCCATCAGCTCTTCGAAACTGAATGGCTTGGTGACGTAGTCATCCGCTCCCGCATCCAGCGCCTCCACCTTATCGGTACCGCTCTCGCGGACGGAGACGATGATGATCGGCATATTCCAGATGGCGCGGATGGCTCGGCAGGTTTCCAGTCCTCCCATCCCGGGCATGTTCAGATCGAGCAGCACCAGATCGACGGTTTCGCGCCGGAGCACATCCAGTGCCTGTTCGCCTGATTCCGCTTCAAGCACCTTGCCGCCCTGCGAGCCCAGGCTGCTGCGCAACACCCGGCGGATCTGTGGCTCGTCATCAATCACCAATATGCTGCGGTTCTCTATCATGAGCATGTTTTTCTTCCTTTTCGCCGATCCGCACCGGCAGTGTAAAGCGAAATAGCGGGCCCTGGGGATGTGGCCGCAGGTCCAGCCGACCTGCGTGGGCCTCGGCGATCGAACGTGCGATGGCGAGCCCCATGCCGGTGCCCTCCACGTTCGAGCGCGTCTGCTTGCCCCGGTAAAACTTTGCGAAAATCCGATCTCGCTCTTCCGGCGAGATCTGCGGACCTTCATTCAGTATCTCGACGAACAAACCGTCACCATCAACCCCGCTCGTCAGTTTAATGGCTGCCCCGAGCTGCGAATATTTCCAGGCATTATCCACCACCTGAACCAGCATCTGCTCCAGAAGAAAACGGTCCCCATGGACTGGAGGAAGATCATCGGGCAGGTCTACTGAAAGGTGCCTGCCGCCCACGTGCCGCGCAACGCGCAGACTCACCGCGTTGACGATCTCCTTCAGCGAGCACGTGTCCAGGCGAGGACTGGCCTGTTGCGCCTGAAGCCTCGCGAGGTCGAGGGATTCGCGAATCATCTGGTCCAGACGGTCCGCCTCTTCATCGATCACGGCCGCGAGTTCGCGGGCATTTTCTTCCGGCACCTGGCGAGGGCCGCGAAGAATGGAAGCGGCGGCCTTGATCGACGTCAGCGGGGTGCGAAAGTTGTGCGCCAGCGAATTCAGTACCGTGTTTCGGAATTCCTCACCACGCTGCGCAGCCTGGACCTGGGTCTGCTGTTCCGCAGTCCGGGCTCTGTCGAGTACCAGATCGATCAGGTTGCTCAAAGCGCTTCGAACCTCGGCGGATGGCATGGTTCCGTAAAGGTCCAGTGCATAGCGGGTGCCCTCTTCTTTAAGCACCGTTTCGACCGCCCCCTTCCGAGTGCCGGCCACGAAGGGCAGCGGGAAGTCATGAACGGTGAGTACCGCGCCCCCCACCCCGAACAGCTTCACCAAATCCTCAACAATGTTCTGGGCGGCGGCCCCCACACTCGAGGAGGCCAGCAGCGACGTTCCCAACTCATGCAGGCGTTCCATTTCCTCCCTGCGCCGGATCGCTTCAGCTGCCCGCTGCTGAGCCCGAATAGCCAGATGGCTGCCCACGAGGGCGGTCAGCATCATCATGGAAAACGTCAGTTCGCCTTCGAGAGTGGTGATGGCGAAACTTCCGGATTCGTCCACGTAGTACCAGCTGAAGCCGAGCGCCGCCGCTATCGAAGCGACGATTGCGAGGCTCCGGTCGCCCAGGGTGGACGTTGCGAGCACCTCCAGGACGAGTGCCATCGAGGCGATTGAGCGATTGGTCGTATCCATCGAATGCAGGAAGGCGACCGTGGCCCAGGTTACGACGATGGACGCGAGCGCCCGTGCAACCCTAATCGCTAAGTTCTTCATTTCGCAGGATGGTACCATTAGACAACAAAAGCAGCCTGTTTCCGTCGATCGCCTGACGTAAAGGCCCATCTTCACTATGTTGATTCGGCTATGTTGATCCGGGACCTGCTTGCCTCGCGCCAGCCGTCCATATCTTTCGAGTTTTTCCCTCCCAGAACGGACGAAGCGGCCGCCCAGCTGGAAGCGACTATCGGGGAACTTCGTGGACTGCACCCAACGTTCGTCTCGGTCACGTGGGGCGCGGGCGGCAGCACTCGCGATAAAACCATCGACATCGTTTCGCGGATCAAACGCGATACGGGCATCGAGGCCATGGCGCACCTGACGTGTGTCGGGTCATCGCGTGAAGATCTCTCGGCCATCCTCGACCGCCTGACCGACGCCGGTGTTTCCAATGTTTTGGCGCTGCGCGGCGACCCCCCCAAGGGTGTCGCAGACTTTAAACCAGCCCCCGGGGGCTTCCGGTACGGGTCGGAGCTGGTGGAGTTCATCCGCGCTTCCAAAGGTGCCGGGGTGTCGCTTGGAGCCGCCGCCTACCCGGAGCGCCACGTGGAGTGCCTCGACGCGGCCGTCGATCTCGACAATCTGAAACGAAAGGTCGATGCAGGCGTCGACTTCCTGATCACGCAATTGTTTTTCGATAACAATCTCTACTGGGATTTTGTGGCCCGTGCTCGTGCTGCGGGTATTACCGTGCCCATCGTCCCGGGTATTATGCCGATCGCCAGCCTCGCGCAGGTGGACCGGTTCGCAAGCGCCTTCGGCGCCAGTGTCCCCCAGGCCCTTTCGGCGGAACTGGCGAACCTGCATAATGACCCGCAGGCCGTCATGCATCTGGGTGTCGCCCATGCGACCTCGCAATGCGTGGATCTTCTCGCCCGCGGCGCTCCCGGTATCCACTTCTACACAATGAATCGCAGCACGGCGACACGTGCAATCTACAGTGCCATCCGCATTCAGGGCCTTGCGCCGAACCGTCCATGAACACCGAGCAGGACAACCCGGTTCCACCACCACCGCAGCCGCCTGCCCCGCGGTTCGGTGCCGCGGCACCCCGCCGGACCATGCCTGCGCTGTGCGTGCACTCTGCGAATCTGGCCAAAGTTCCCTATTTTCAATTGGGCGACATCGCCTCTCAACTGGGCTTTGACGGTGTCGACCTGACGGTACTCATCGGCGGACACGTGGACCCGCGGGTCACCAATGTCGATTTGGTTCGGGCTTTCGAAAGTATCCGGGGCTCAGGTTTGGAAGTCCCGATGATCACGACCAACCTGACGGGTCCGCAGGATGCGACGGCTTTCCCTGTGCTCTACCTGACCGGGCGCTCGCAGGTGCCGCTCTTCCGCATGGGGTACTGGTCTTACGGGACGACGGTGCCTATCCGGCAGCGACTGATTCAGGCTCGGCAGGACTTACTGCAGCTTTTGCCGAGCGCACAGCGATCCAACATTTGCGCCATGGTCCACAATCGAGCGGGCGGCTTTATTGGGCAGTCCATCTGGGATACGGAGTCGCTGATCGCGACCATGGAGCCGCGCCTGGTGGGTTACTGCTATGACCCCGCCGAGGCGACCATCGAAGGCGGACTGGGTGGCTGGGAGACGGGCCTGCGCCTCGCCCTGCCCAGACTGAAGGCGCTGGTTCTCCAGGACTTCAAATGGGAAAAAGACGGCTCCGGCTGGCGTCCGGTAAAGTGCCCTCTCGGCGAAGGCATGGTGGATTGGGGCCAGTTTTTCTCGATCGTTGCGGGTTCGGGCTTCGCCGGACCGGTTTCAATCTATATGAACTACACCGTTCAGGATTCCATTGGAGCCATCGGCCGCGACCTTGAATTCGCCCGCCGGGGCGTCCAACGTGCCTGGAGTCCGACCCCGCGATAGTTCGTCACGCGCGCTGGTCGGCACGGTGAGGGTGATTCCGCAGCCGCAACAGTCGCTGCACTTGCCGCACTTCTCGCAGAGGTGATTCTCGCAGGAGTCTTTCGTGCAGCTGACGCAAATTCGCGTGGATTCCTCTTCGCAGATGCTGCATATAAACGACATAACAACAGTTTACCGGGCACTCAACCCTATTGGGCTGATTTTCGGACCGGCGTGCGAGGCGTGGGCAGCGGTTCTCGTGTCAAAACACCCCGGCAGCGCTGCGCTTCGCGTTCCACGACCGCATATTCGCGTTCGCGCTGGCTCGCGACTTCGAGGAGATGCTCCTCTAAGCTTTGCAGGTCCGGGGTCGCTTCCGCCTCCATCGCGACGATCAGATCCGCCAGGGCGGGATTCTGATACTTCCTCAAACCGGCCAAAACGGAGTTCATAGTGCGGTGGAAAGTCTGCACCCGGAACAGCGCTTTCATTCCGTCCTCCAGCGTGTCGGGATGCCGCTGCATCTCCGCCATATCCTGCGCAATCGCCTTCAACTGAACAACGGCTGATGCGGCCTGCTGGCGGTACGTTTCGGAAGCCCCCTTCGAGACCCACTCTTCGGTTTTCATCTGCGCCAGCGCCGGTTCCAGGCGCGAAGTCCACGAACTGAGGCGACCGTACAGGGCTAGCGTCGGCTGGTCGCCAACGATTGCGGCGACCGGCTGTTGCGCGAAGGCACCGGTCACAAGCAGCAGGAAGATGGGAAGGAGCCGCATTGTGCTCCCAGCCTAGCACCGGAGTTTTAAGGTTTGCCCGGAGCTGGAGCAGGAGCGACCGGCGGTGGAGGGGGCGGTGGCGGAGGCGGTGGAGCTGTGGTGTTGTTTGTGTCGCCGGGAGACCCAATCGCGCCGACCGTACTTCCCGCTGCGCCGCCGGAACTGGCCACGGTGGCCGCCTGACGAGCGTTGATCGCGGCCTGGTAAGCCAGGTCAGCGGCTACACGAATCGCCCGCTGCATGATGCCGCCACCATCGAGCTTCGCCTTCGCCACCGGTTCATTTTTGTAAATTCGAAGCCATTCGCCCGCAGTGAGGATCCGGGACGGACCGGGCTTCAGCAGGTGACTGACTTCGACGGTGCCTTCTTCGTTCAGGACCAGGGTCGTTTCGGTCTCGTCGTCTACCTCGACGTCGAACACGGTACCGCGCACTGAGACGACGGCACTGGGCGTGCGCACGCGATTGTTGTTCGGCAAGTTTCCGATGTGTTCAATTTGTACGCGGACCTTGCCCAGCCAGACTTCCAGGAGATCTTTCCAGTCGCCGCGGTTCGCTCGAAACACGACACGGGAGTTCTGGTAGACCTCGAACTTGCTGCCGTCGGCAACACTGAACAGCCCCCAGCCATCTGAGCCTGTCACGATGACCTGCTGCGGCCTCACTGTGTCGCCCGTGTTCAGGGCCCACTCTGTACTGTCTCGCAACACCGATATGCGCCCGCTGAAGCTCACCAGCTTCGCCGCGCCGTCGGTCTGCGCGAAAGCAGTAGCCGCCGCGAGCAAAAGTGCGGGCGCTACAGACAGTGCCGAAATTGAGCGTAAACAATTCAAAGCAAATATGTTCCAGCGTCTTTAGCTTCTACAAAGCGCTATAGCTAACAATAGCACCGAAACGTGCAGGAACGTTCGTTACCAAAAACACCATGTGTTAACAAGTCTCAACGAATCAGCGTCTTGTAGAAAGCCCTGTCCCCATTTAGGGTAGAATTGGACTCGTACCTGTGTCATTGCGCCGCATCGGTTGAATGAAGTTCGAAAATCCACGTTCGGTCACAAGGCTGCTGCATGTTGCGGCGGCGTTGCTGACTGCCCACGGATGCGTGTTGGCGCAGAGCGCAGCGTCTCCCGCCGAGGTCACCTGGAAGAGGATTGGCGGGACCACGGTCAATCGAAGCCTGGCTGGTCCGGCCAGCGGACTTGTGACAGCGCTTTGGTACAACGCACAAGGGTCAGGGCTGGTTGTCGAAACGGCTTCCGGGCGAGTTCTGGATACCACCGATTTTCAGCGCTGGCGAGTGAATGCGAGCGCAGTCCGGCGGCTGGCAACGTTCGCGATCAGCAGCGTGCCGGTAAGCCCCGAACCCGGTGCCAGGATCCAGGCCGCCGGTCCGCGCCTTTACGCTACTGCGCCTGAAAATATCTACGCATCCGACGATGAGGGCCGCACCTGGCTCAATCTGACCGGCTTCAACGGTCGCTCGATCATCGGTGATGGCTTTACCGCTCTGGCCGTGTCGCCCGCAGACCCCCGCGACATCAGCGCCGCCAACCAGTTCGGTGTTTGGCGTTCACTGGACGGCGGCCTCTCCTGGCACAGCCTCAATCAGGACCTCCCGAATCTCCCGATCCGCCGACTGGTTGGCAGGCGCTCCGCCGTGCTGGACGACAACTCTCTCATTCTCCTTGAAGGCGGCGTGTGGAATGCCTCGCGTGGCACCGCGCCAGAGGCTGAACTGATGGCCCGTTTGACACGCCCAGGTCTGCTGGTTTCGGCTGCCGCCGAAGCGGCCGGCGTTACCTATCTTGGAACCGCCGACGGCCACCTGTTGACCTCGCGAGATGGCGGCGCGACGTGGGCCGACGCCTCTC
Source organism: Bryobacterales bacterium (assembly GCA_025462945.1). Taxonomy (GTDB): domain Bacteria; phylum Acidobacteriota; class Terriglobia; order Bryobacterales; family Bryobacteraceae; genus BOG-234. The sequence goes on along the minus strand of JAOAPO010000200.1, from coordinate 11,253 downwards.
AGCGTACCGGCTCGCCAGTCGGCCGCATTTGGGTTGACGCTGAACGTCCGGACTCGGCGCTCGCTTCGGCCGGCAACAGAATCTACCGGACGGTGAACGGAGGCCTTTTCTGGGACGATGTTACAGGCACCATGCCCTCCACGCGCGTTCACGCCCTGGCCGCCGACCGCTCTGCCAGCATTATCTATGCCGCCACTGACCGGGGTGTCCTGACCGCCTCTCTGTCCCTCAATGATGCAGGTCCGCCGGCCTCGGCCTGGCGCTCGGTCAACCGGAATCTCCCGGCCGCAGCCGCCTGGGATATCCGCCTGAATGCGGATAACACTCTTACGGTTGCCCTTGACGGCTATGGAATCTTCGAGACGCCGGCACCGCACCGATCGCGCGCCATCCATCTGGTCAATGCCGCGGATATGTCGGATCGGCCTGCCGCACCGGGGTCGCTGCTTACGCTTCTCAACGCAGAGATCGCGCAGGCCGGGATCGGCGATCTGGCTTACCCCGTCATTGCCGCTTCCAGCCAGAGCTCCCAACTGCAGGTGCCCTTTGAGGCCAAACCGGGCGCATATCAACTGGCCGTGAATGGTGCTGCAGGGCGCTGGTCGCTGCCGCTCAACATTCGCAGCGTGGCGCCAGCCGTTTTTGTGGATGCTGAAGGCGCGCCGCTGATCTTAGACTCAGGCAGTGGCCTGGTGATGGATACGAACGTTGCCGTTCGCGCCGGTACTTCGGTGTCTCTCCTTGCAACGGGTCTGGGCGCCGTTACACCCGAGTGGCCGGCCGGAACTCCCGCACCCTTCGATGCCCCGCCCGTCGTTTCCGGCTCGATCAAAGCCTTCCTCGACGGAATGCCGGTCGAAGTCACGCGAGCCACGCTGGCTCCTGGCTACGTCGGGTACTACATCATTGAGCTCCAGGTGCCTCGGATCGTGAACCGGGGAGCAGCGGACCTTCGGCTCGTCATGGACGGAGAAGAAAGCAACCACGTTCGGCTCTATCTCGAGCCCTAGCCTCGCCCAAACTACAAAAGCCCCGGTTCCCCGGGGCTCTGGCTCGCTTTCAAAATCGGAAGTGCTAGTGTTCCGGTTTTTAGACGACTGTAACGTTCTCCGCCTGGAGTCCCTTGGGACCCTGCTTCACTTCAAACTCCACGGTGGCTCCCTCGTCGAGCGAACGGTAGCCGTTCGATTCGATCGCGGAAAAATGGACGAACACGTCGTCTCCGGTCGAACGCTGAATGAAGCCGAAGCCCTTGGCAGCGTTGAACCACTTAACTGTACCTTTTTCTCTCACAAACCTTCTCCTGATATTCGCCGGCTTACCCGGGGCCCCAAAAACAAAAAGCTGCGATCTTCGGCAGCTTCATTTCGTTCTCCGTTTGGACCGGCAAAGCAACACTTGATACTGCGCTTAGCAGTATCGCACACGACCAGCCGCGGAGCAATCCTGGTCTGAGCCAGGTCTCCCTACCCCTGCACCCTCTTTTCCTTCCCTGCCCAAAACGTCTCGCGCAGTTCGCGCTTCAGAATCTTCCCCGTCCCGCCCTTCGGCAGTGGCTCGGTCAGGAAAATATACTGGCGTGGCAGCTTGAACTTCGCGAGGCGAGGCAGCAGGAACTCCTGCATCGCATCTTCACTAAGGACCACCCCCGGTTGAGCCACAACGAAAGCCACCGGGATCTCGCCCCACTTGTCGTCCGGGGCTCCCACAACGGCTGCCTCCAACACCCCGGGGCACGCCCCCACGGCTTTTTCCACCTCGATCGAGGAGATGTTCTCGCCTCCGCTGATGATGATGTCCTTCTTGCGGTCGACGATGTGAACGTAGTTATCGCTGTCCCAGACGGCCATGTCGCCCGAGTGGAACCAGGCACCGGACATCACGGCGGCGGTGGCTTCCGGATCCTTGTAGTAGCAGTCCATCACGTTGTCTCCCCGGATGACAATTTCGCCGACCGCCTCCATATCCCGCCGTACGTCGGTCATATTGGCATCCACAACACGGACTTCTACCCCCGGGATTGGCCAGCCCGCCATGGACTGCCGCTTCAGGCGGTCGTGTTCACTTGAATAAACGATGGTGCCCTTCTTGCGCGCGCTGGTTGCCACGGGCGACGTTTCAGTCAGGCCGTAGCCCGCATGAACGTCGCACCCGAACGCGGTTTCCATGCGCTGAATGAGTTCGGGTGAGGCCGCCGCGCCACCGAGCATGATGGTCTGCAGAGTCGAAAAATCGAATGCCGCCAGCTCCGGAAAGTTCAGCATCGCGTGCGCCATCGTGGGCACCAGTGACATCGCCGTCGCGCCTTCATTCTGAATCAGCCGGCATACGGTGGCGGGGTCGAAACGGCGCACCATCACCTGTTTCAGGCCCATCATGGTGGCGGTCTGCGGCCGGCCCCAGCCATTCGCGTGAAACAGCGGGATGGTATGGAGTTCCACTCCGGTATCGTCGCGGTTCACGGTGGCTGCCACCGTCATAGCGTGGAGGTAAATGGTTCGGTGCGAGAGCGCTACACCCTTCGGCGTCCCCGTACTGCCGCTCGTGTAAAAAAGCTCCGCGATCGCGTCTTCGCTGTAGGTGAAAACATCGGCCCGCCCCGGCTTCCCGGAGGCGATGAACATCTCGTACTCCGTATCGAGATTGATCACCTGCATGCCGGGCCACGCCTCCAGCAGAGTTTTCACCAAAGGCCCGAATTCCTGCTCGTAAAGCAGAACTTTGGGCTCTGCGTGCTGGAGTATGCCGCTCAACTCAGGCGTTGTGAGGCGCACATTCAGAGGCATCACAATGCCGCGGGCCTGGATCGCGCCATAGTAGCCCTCCAGTAGCTTATGAGTGTTGAAGCTAAGATAGCTGACCCGGTCGCCTTCACCCACTCCGATGGCCGTGAGTGCTGAGGCCAGCTTCTCGCAGCGTTCCCCGAACTCCGCATAGCTGAAGCGGCGGTCTCCACAGATGATTCCTCCCTTGTTGCCGTACAAATCCACAGCCCGATGCATGCATCGCAATGGTGTCAACGGAATCTTCATGCGAACCTCCCCTGGTAGACAACCCTACGCATTTTACACTTGGTGCCGAGCCTCCACCACTCTGTATCATGGCGGGGTGACGCCGCAGTCCCCAAATTTATTGCCAGTCCGGCCGTGGCGTCTGCTTGCCGCTCTGTCCGTATCGGGTTTTCTGCTCGCGCTGCCGGGCGGCCTGCTGCCGCTCTGGGGCTATCATCTGCGGCCCGCGTTCTCGATCGCATCTTTGTATTTTCTTGCTCTTGGAGGCGGACTATCGTTCGGGTCCCTAGTTGCCTTCCGACTTCGGACGTGGCACGGCTATCCGCGCCTGCTCACTACCGGTGGCTTTCTCGGCGCTGTCGCCCTCTTGCTGCTTTCCGTTTCGCAGCCACCCGCTGCGCTTTGGTTTCAACTCCTTGCGCTCGCCGTCTCGGGTGTTGCCGCCGCTTTCATCAATGCGGCTGTTTTCGGGCTCGTTGAGGGTGTCTGGGCACGAAATCCGGCGCGGGTCACTCTGACCGCGGGAGCTTTCTTCAGCGCTGGCAGTGCCGCATCGGCGTGGATCCTCTCCGAGTGCATCGATCTGGGACAGCCTTCACGCCTGCTCTCCCTCACGGCCCTGCTCCCGGCTGCGGCCGCAGTGGCGTGGGCCCGCCTCCCCCTGAAAGACCTGACGGCGCATCTGCCCGCACCGGAATCGCCCGACAAGGATCTGCGCACCGTCCTCGCGTTCCTCTTCGCGTTGCTGTTGTTCTTTCAATTCGCGTGTGAATGGTCGATCGCCGGCTGGCTCCCGGTCTACCTCGTGGACCGGATGGGAATGAGCCCTGCCGGTGCGGTGCGCCTTCTCTTCCTCTACTGGATCGCTTTGATGCTGGGGCGAATCGTCGCTGTCGCGCTGCTGCCGCGCATTCGTCACAGCCGGATGCTGGCCTTCAGCGCGTTCTCGGCGGTCTTCGGCAACCTCGCCCTGTTTGGTTCCGGAACCCGGGGGGGCGTCGTGGTCGGCATACTCTTTGTTGGTGCGGGGTTTTCAGGAATTTACCCGCTTGCTGCTGAGAGAATCGCGGCCCGCTTCTCGTCGTATCACGCGGGGCACTTCAATGGCGTCTTTACCTTCGCCCTGCTGGGGGGCGTCATGGCACCGGCGATCCTGGGGAACGCCGCCGGACTCTGGGGCTTAGGGGTGATGCCCTGGGTCGAGATCGCCGGAAGCTGCGCGGTGTTCGTGATGATCCTGCTTTTGTGGCTCGGATGGAAGGTTTCCGGCTCCTGAACCAACGGAAACGGGCGTTTTGTTTGCAGGTTGGCGCAGCACGCCCCAAATCCTATACAATGAAATCTGAAAGGTGGCCGTTTTGATGTTTGCGCAAAGCGTACAAACCGCCGGTATCGGTGGGTTCTCCGGAACCGAGCTTATGGTAGTCCTCGGAGTCGCTGTGCTGCTGTTTGGCGGCAAGAAGATTCCCGAAGTAGCCAAGGGCATCGGCGAAGGTATCAAGAATTTCAAACAGGCGATGAGAGCCGAAGAAGAGACTCCAGCACCAGTGGAGCCCCGGAAGCCAGCCTAGGCTCGCTTGCTGCTCGCAATCTGAGCGGCCCGTTCGGTCTTCGTCCAGGATTCAAAGCCAAAACCCCGCCCAGCTTGACGGCTGAGGCGGGGTTCGTGTTTTGATGCTGCAGGTGGCCGACTGTTCGGCGAGACGAACTACTTCACTACTTCTTTTTTGACTTTGGGCGGAACGATCGCGTCTTTCGCCGCTTTCGCGACGCGGAACTTCACGACCTTCTTGGCCGGGATCTTGATTGCGGCGCCAGTGGCGGGGTTGCGGCCCATGCGGGCTTTGCGTTCCACGCGAACCAGTCTGCCGATTCCGGGCAGAACGAACACGCCGTTCTTCTTGACTTCGCTGACCGCGGTCGCGGACAGGTTGTCGAGAATCGCTCGAGCCTGCTTGTTCGAGATTTCAGCTTTTTCAGCGAGAGCGCGAACCAGCGCGGTCTGCGTCATTCTTGTTGTTGTTGTGGCCATTCAGAACCTCCTCGTTGCTTTCCTGGCTTCTGAATACCCCTCCGAACCCCTGTTTTTGCTGGGTCCAGGAGCACCCGGTGACATTCACAAGCCGTTACAATCATACGGAACCCACAAAACATTGTAAAGCGCAAATGTTTCAAAATCCGCGATTTTCCTCATGTTTTTGCGGTCTGCAGCCGTTTGAGGCATGCCAGCAAGCAGTTTGAAGCTACTTCGCAGCGTTGCCGCCACCTCAGAACCATCTTTGGTAGGCAGCTAAACTGATAATTCATGCCTTTTCAGGAAGTAGTTGAAGCCGAAGGCCATTTGATCGACTCCCACGTCATGGAGCGCATTTTCGACAAGGTTGTCGAATCCAACGGGCGCTTTGAAGTCGAGCAATTCCGCATAGGCCGCACCAACAGTGAACCATCATATCTCCGCCTCCGCCTGGAGACGCAGAGCCGCGCAGAGATGGAGCATCTCATCGCGCAATTGCTCCCCATCGGCTGCTCTCCGGCAGAGAATGTCGAAGCTACTCTGGTTCGAATCGAGCGTGATAAGTGCGCGCCTGAAGACTTCTACTCCACCAGCAACCATCACACGCAGGTACGCGTAACGGGCGAATGGATCGAAGTCGGCAGCCAGCGCATGGACGCGCTGGTGGTTGTGCGGCAGGCTGAGACGACGGCCTCAGGCAAGCCCGAAGCGGTGTGCCGCCGTCTTCGCGATATCAAGGCCGGCGACTACGTTGTCACCGGCATGCACGGTATCCGCGTGGTGCCGGAATCGAAGGAACGTGACCGGCTCGCGTTCTCATTCATGTCGAACGAGATTTCCTCGGAGCGTCAGGTGGAAACGGCTGTCCGCCAAACCGCCAATCTGGCGCGGACGGCGCGTGAGCAAGGCAAGAAGATCATTTTCGTAGCCGGGCCCGTGGTTGTTCACACGGGCGGCGTGGCGGGCCTGACGCGCCTCATACGCAATGGTTGGGTGGACGGCATCCTGAGCGGCAACGCGCTCGGTGTACACGACATCGAGGCCGCACTGCTTGGTACTTCGCTCGGTATCAGGCTCGAAGACGGACGTCAGGCTGAGCACGGGCACCGCAACCACATGCGCGCCATCAACGCGGTCAACCACGCAGGCGGCATCCGGGGCGCCGTGGAAAGCGGTCGCCTCAAAAAGGGCATTATGTACGAGTGCGTGACGAACAACGTGCCCTTCGTGCTCGCCGGCAGCTTGCGCGACGACGGCCCTCTGCCTGACACCATCACGGACATGAACGAGGCGCAGGACGCGTATGCCGAGATGCTGAAACCAGCCGGACTCGTGCTCTGCCTCGGGTCCATGCTCCACTCCATTGCGACCGGCAATATGCTGCCCAGCTGGGTTCGCATCGTGTGCGTCGATATCAACCCCGCCGTGGCCACCAAGGTGAGCGATCGCGGTACCGGGCAGGCCGTCGGTGTGGTTACCGACGTCGGTCTGTTCCTCGAACTACTGTCGCGAGAACTCGCGGAGGGCAAATGAAGAATAAGGCTTATACCGACGAGCACGCAGCCAGCGGTATCCTCACGGAACTGCCGGGAATCGAGACCTGGCCGAATCAGTTCGGCGCGTACGAGATCGAAATCGGCGTTCCCGAATTCACGTCTGTCTGCCCGAAAACCGGCCTGCCTGACTCCGGAACTATCGTCGTGACCTACGTTCCCGATAAGCTTTGCCTGGAACTGAAGTCTTTCAAGATGTATACACTGGCATATCGTAACGTCGGTATCTTCCAGGAGAACATTGTGAACTGCTTTGTGCGCGACATCGTGGCAGCCGCCAAACCGCTGCAGATCACTGTCACAGGCGAATTCGCTCCACGCGGCGGACTTACCTCCCGCATCACCGCGACCTGGGAGAAAAGTCAGGAGAAGAAGCATCGCCGTGACCGGTGATCACGAGAAGCTCGCCGAACTCTCGGCCATCGTGAACGCCGTCCGCGACCGGGTTCGGTCCCGCTATCCCGAAGCCGCCGCCGACGCTTCTGACGCCAGCGGTCAGAAGATCCGCATCGCTGTTGCAGACTTGATGCCCGTGGTGCACGCCCGTGATGCGGCACAGGCTCGCGTCGCCTCCATCGGCAGCGTGAACCCTCGCCCCGGCGGCCTGAAGAACAGTGTTATTCAGGCATTTAAGAAGTCCATAGCCCGCGCCTTTCAATGGTTCGTGCGGGGCCAGGTGGCGTTCAATCAGGAGTCGCTCGCCGCCACTGAGGCGGTCCTCGAAGCGCTCAATGAGCACAATCGCATCCTGCTCTCTCTCGCCGGCCAGACCGACGAGCAGATCCTGAGCGTTCACAAGGAACTGGCTGCGCTGAATCTACAGATTGATGCCCGTGCAGCTGAACTGGCGAGTCAATGGCAGCAACGCATCGCTGCTGTGGATGCGCTCAAGGCCGAAGCCGCGGAACTGAAAGATGTCCGCACGCACTGGATCGAATGGCGTCGCGGGTGGGAAGAAAGGCTCTCCACCAACGAGATCCAGTTTCTGCGCGCGGCTGCTGATCTCCAGGGCTCATTCCAGCACCGGGTGGGACAGCTCGAAGCCAACTTCCGCGACATCGTCAAGGCGCAACATGGGGACTACCTCGGTGCCCTCGATCGAACCACGCTCGGTATCCAGAAGCAGCTGTTTGAAGACTTCACGCGCGTCCGGGCCGACTACGACCGCATGATCCATACGGAACTTCGACTGATCCGGCAACGGCTCAACGCCACTGCGGTTACCGGTGCCGGGTCCGCGACCGCTCCGGTCCCGGTCGCCGCGGCAATTCCCAATCTCGACTACACGCGCTTCGCTGAACGCTTCCGTGGGTCTGAAGATTACGTGAAGGGCAACCAGGAAATCTACCGCGCTTACTTTGAGGGGCGCGAGAACGTCCTCGATATCGGCTGCGGTCGCGGCGAGTTCCTGGAGATGATGCAGGGGATGAATGTTCCAGCTCAGGGCATCGATCTGGGCGAAGAATCTGTCGCGCAGTGCCGCACCAAAGGCTTGAACGCCGAAGTCGCCGACCTGTTCGAATTCCTGCCGACGCAACCGGAAGAAGAGTTCGACGGCATCTTCTGCTCGCAGGTGGTTGAGCATTTGCAGCCCGAAACGCTACCCGCAATGGTGGCTCTCTGCGCTTCGCGTTTGCGACCCGGCGGCATTCTGGCCTTCGAAACACCAAACCCGGAATGTCTCGCGATCTTCGCCACGCACTTCTATCTCGACCCCACCCATACCCGGCCCGTTCCGCACGAACTGCTGGCCTTCTACATGGAAGAGGCTGGTCTGGGCGGCATTCAAATGCACCGGCTCTCTCCCCCCATCGACACGATCCCCGAGCTTGCGGAACTGCCGGAAAACTTCCGCCGGAGGTTCTTCGGAAGCCTCGACTACGCGATAATCGCGCGAAGGTTGTAGAATATCTCTAGGTGCTGGTTGGGTTGTCCACCGCAGCACTCACCTCTTGTTGGGACGTCGTCTAACGGTAAGACTGCAGACTCTGGATCTGCGTATCGGGGTTCGAATCCCTGCGTCCCAGCCAACAAATCAGATTCTAAAAATCACGTCACCGGTGCTCTTCGGGAGGTGACGCGTTCAGCCTCGTCTTGAGCAGCGTGTAGTTCTTGTGGGCGCCGGCAAGCTCAAGGATTCGTCGCAGGTTCAGGAAGTCTGGCTGCAGTGTCGCCCACTCACCCGCAGGCGGTTCCAGACCGTGCAGTTCCTCCCGAAACTGCGCGATCTGTTCGCGCGTGGCTACCAGACGACCGGTCCCGATACCGAATTCCAGTCGCGCGCCGGCCAGCTGCTCGCCTCCCTCCATCAACTCCGCAAACCACTCGGAATGCATTCCCAGCCAGGGTAGCAAGACCTCCGCATCCTGCATGGGGTTCAGCCCGGCCTCGCGGGGAAAACACGTGCCCGGAATCAGGATCTCGCAGAGTTCCTGTACCGTTTGCGGACTCGGTTTATAGCCGGCGTCGGGCCGAATCGAATCGATCCAGTGTTTGAAATCGCCGTTCGGCTCGCGCTCAGCCAGCTTCTCCAGAACGGTGACGACGGCCGCCGGGTCGAACCTTTGCGCATACAGGCGCATAGCTGGCGCAACGATTTCATCGTAGGCCTTCAGGTCGAACAGGCAGACGTAGGTTCGGGCTTCCATGCTCAGTTCCAGTATCCAGCACGCATCACTCCATCCGAAGGGTACGCTTACTCGTCACTCGGCAGATTATTCCTTAACTCTTCCAGAACTTCGTGGAGCTCGGTTCGCTCCGCCATGGCCGCTATCTCCGGATCTCTACCGATGCTCAGCCCGTGGTGTTTGCACAAGGCCTGCAGCATCTGCAGCATCTTCGTATTCTCGTCTTCCGAGAGCAGATTGATCTGCAGTTCCAGGTGATTGCGGCGCTCAGCGAGGATGCTGCTGCGCGTCTGGCTCATAAGAATGAACAGCGAAAGGAAGATCGCTTCCAGTGCGACGATCAGAGTCATCATACTGAAGGGAAAGGGATCGAATCGGTCCTCAGTGGGCCCCAGCGTATTCGCGAGCATCCAGAAGCCATAAAAGAGTGCGTGAACCGTTATGAACCACAGCTTTCCGGCGTGTGTCGCGATGGCGTCGCCGACGCGGTCTGCGTGGGACCTTGAGTTCAGCGCCTCCTGTTCCATATCGCAGATCGTTTGGATGTTGCGTTGAGTGGTGGACTGGTCCCGCATGTGCAGATCCTAACGCACACGATTGGCTGGAAAAGTGCTGGCCGTGATCGCATGCCCGAAATCAACAAGTGTGCCCATCCAGCCTGCCGATGCATGGTGAACAACGAAAATAAGCACTGCAGCCAATACTGCCGTGATGCAGGTGACAGCACAGAAATCTCGTGCGACTGCGGCCATGCCGGATGCGCGCTCGACGAATCGCCCGCAGTTCGGTAACACCGCTTCCTGCATCTGAGGCTCTATGAAAGTCTCTGAAGTTGTCCAGGCCTGGGGCAAAATTCTCCAGGGTTTACCACCGTCGCTTTCCATCGAGATTACGAAGGAATGCCCGCTCCGCTGTCCCGGCTGCTACGCGTACGATGATGCGCATCTGGGCGGAAATGTCACGCTGCGAAGCCTGAGCGACCGCAAGGGGCAGGCTCTCATCGACGGCGTTCTGGAAGTAGTCGACCGGATCAAGCCTTTGCACCTGTCATTGGTTGGGGGAGATCCACTGGTCCGTTACCGTGAAGTGGAAGCGTTGGTGCCCCTGCTGATCGAACGCGGCGTTCACGTGCAGGTGGTCACCAGCGCATTCCGGCCCCTGCACCCCTCGTGGGGCAGCCTGGAGAAGCTGAATACCGTGGTCTCCATCGACGGCCTGCAGCCCGACCACGATATCCGCCGAGCGCCAGCCACCTACGATCGGATCCTCAAGAACATCGCGGGCCAGCGCGTCACGATTCACAGCACGGTCACCGGGCAGATGATGAAACAGCCCGGCTACCTGCGTCGCTTCCTCGAATTCTGGACGCCCCGCCCCGAAATCCGGAAAATCTGGTTCAGCCTGTTTACCCCCCAGGTCGGCGACAGCATGCCGGAGATACTGACGCAACAGGAACGAAAGCGCGTGATTGCCGAACTCCTGGAACTGCGCAGGGAGTTTCCGAAAATCGACATGCCGGAGGGCCTGCTCCGTCAATTCCTGACGCCGCCAAAGAGCCCGAGCGAGTGCGTCTTCGCTCTCACGACGCAGGTGCTTTCAGCCGATCTGAAAACGAAGGTCACGCCTTGCCAGTACGGCGGTACGCCCGACTGCAGTTCCTGCGGTTGCATCGCATCAATGGGGCTCGCCGCAGTCGCCGCTCACAAGCTGGGCGGGTTCTTCCCCGTGGACCCGATCTTCCGCACTTCGATTGCCGTGGGTAACGCATGGTCGAAACTGAGGCGCCCGCCGGCCCCGCCCTCACCGCTGCGCGTCCTGCAGTAACGGATGCGAAACTTGGGCTGTGAAGGTTCTCGTTCTCGATAACCACGACTCCTTCACCTGGAACCTCGTTCACGGGATCGAGGCAACTGGCGGACGGTGTACCGTTTGGCGCTCTGACTCCGTTACCCTGCACGAAATCGAACAGCTGGCACCGGAACGAATCGTGCTGTCTCCCGGGCCGTTCGGACCCGAGCGTACGGGTGTGTGCCGGGCTGTTCTGGATA
>JAOAPO010000186.1 GCA_025462945.1 Bryobacterales bacterium | reverse complement strand
CGGCCATGGCGAGGCGAGCACCGCTGGGGAAATTGGCGTCGATGACGACGAGGTAGTCTTTCATCTCGATGATGACGTTGTTGCAGTGGCCTTCGCCGCGAATGTCACCCTCGCGAAACCACACGCCATCGGCAATTTTTGTGACCGCGTTCGGGGCTGCAGCGCCTCCCGTGATGAAGAAAGCGCTGAGCAACAACGCGCCAAAGCCGCAGGTCACCAGCAAACGTTTGTTCATAGCCTGGAACATTGTCTCTCATTACCTGCCGCTTCGTGATTGGGCGCGGCTCAGGAATCGACGGAGCCCGCGGGGTCGCCTGAGAGATAATTCAAAAGCGCCATGAAGATTGTCATCGGGTCTGACCACGCCGGACTGGAACTGAAGAACGTCATAGCAAAGGATCTCCAGGCAGGCGGCCACGAACTGCTGGACGTGGGTACCTGTACAAAGGACCCCGTTGACTACCCCGATTACGCCGTAAAGGTGGCCAGTGCGGTCCTCGACGGCCAGGCGGAACGCGGCATTCTGGTCTGCGGCTCCGGTGTTGGCGCGTCGGTAGCGGCGAACAAGATCCACGGTATCCGCGCCGGCCTGTGTCACGACGTCTACTCGGCCCATCAGGGCGTGGAACACGACGATATGAACGTGCTGGTGCTGGGGGGCCGAGTTGTCGGCACGGCGGTCGCCATCGAACTGGCCCGGGCCTTTGTCGGCGCTCACTTCACCAATGAGGAGCGGCATATGCGACGCCTTGCCAAGGTGCAGCTTCTCGACGACCGCAAGAAGGTGTAGGCTTCGGTCAGGAACATGCGCAGGGGCTGCCTCGCACTCATCGGCGCGGTTTTAGTGGTGGTAACGGTCGCGTTCGGAACCGGCGCACTTTACCTGGAACTGCACCGTCGGGGCGGTCTCCACTTCGGACGGCTCGCTTTCCTCGCCGTCATTCTGCTGGTGCCGCTGCTTGGCGCCGCCTACCTGATGTATCTGGACTTCCGGCCTGACCGACGGCCCTGATTACCTGCGGAAGATCCGCAGATCCACGGCTTCGCCCATCAGCTTATAACCGGCATCCCCGGGGTGCAGCATATCGGGGGAATCCGCTTCCGGCCGCATGCGGGTCTGGTCGTTGGGGTCCCGCACGGCTGCGTCGAAGTCGATCACAGCGTCGAAAGCTCCGCCGGTGCGGATCCACTGGTTTACGGCGCTCCGGACGCTCTCGCCGTACTCATTGAACGGCGTCGCGCCGCCGTAGGGCGTCAGGGTGCAGCCGATGACCTTGATGCCTCTGGCGTGCGCGGTGTTGATGATCTGCCGGTACGCCGCGATCAGCATGTCCGGCTTGATCTGCGGTGTTCCAGGCAGGCCTCTGGAACCGCCGGTGATGTCGTTGATCCCTTCGAGCACGGTTACCCAGCGAACCCCGGGGTGACTCAGCACATCGTGCTCCAGCCGCGCCAGCGCACTCTGGTTGTCACCCAGCACCCGATTCCCCGAAATCCCCGCGTTCACCACCGAAATGGAGGCAGTGGATTTATTCTTCTGGAGACGCGCCGCGAGCACGGCCGGCCACATCGAGTTCATCTCGTTGGTCGACTGGTCGCCATCGGTGATGGAATCGCCGAAGGTCACCAGTGTTGCCGCACCCGCCGGGGCCATCACGTCAATGCCGGCGAGCCAGTAGTACGACTCTCGGGTTTCACCGTCAGTGATCTCGGGCGCGCCGGTCTGATCGCCCTGCTTCGAGATCCAGGTGGTATGCAGAGCGAAGAGATGGTTGGCCGGTGCGCCGGTGTCTTCCGGCAAGTAGAGGCTGACCGCTACATCGGCCAAAGCCGGGAGCGACAACGTCACTGGGTCGCTCACCAGAGTGGCACCTCCGTACAAGGGTGCCGATCCCTCGCCGCTGAACGTAACGGTCCGATCCGTCGCCGGGTCGATCGCGGAACCCTTAGTGCGCAGTGCGATATGAGCGGCACCGATCCGGACCGTGGGCGCTCCCAACGCATTCTGCAGCCGGATGCGAACCGTCGAACCGGCGAGGCTGGTATTCGCGACCATACGCACGGTCTGGTTATGCAGCCCGGCGAGCGGTGGCGGCACAGGGAAGCGACGTGCTGGTCCATTGGGGCGTGAGGCGGGCGGCGCAGGACCAGGAGCAGGCGTGGGAGCCGGCCCGCGGCCATTCGCATTCACAGCAGCCCGGTACAGTTGCTGTGACGCGCCCCAGGTGGCGACCCAATGCTCCGCCGCGGCACCGCAGGCAGCCGAAGCCATTGCCAGTACGAAGATTGAAAGTTTCATTTTTGAGCCTTTCGCATTTGAGACACCGGCGCTTCAGCCTCAAGCGCACGCAGCGCAAATTCCATTCGCTCGCTCTCAGCGTTGAACTCGCAGCCGAACAGCGCGATGATCGCCAGGATGTACATCCACGAAAGCAGCGCGATGCTGGTGCCGACGCTGCCGTACAGCAGATTGTAGTTCGAGATATTGCGAACGTACCAGGCAAACCCCAGCGTTGCAAGCAGCCACAGTACGGTGGCCAGCAGCGCCCCGGGCCAGACCGCCTTCCATGTCTGCCGGCGATTGGGACCGTAGTAATACAGCATCGCCATCAAACTGGATGTCGCGCCGAAGGCAACACCGTAGCGCCCGAACTGCGCCAGCACGCGCAGGCCACCTTCGAGTGGGTGCAGCAACGGGTCAACGCTCATCAGCTTCAAAACACTGCGCTCGATGGCACCCCCGAACAGGATTAAAGACGATGCTCCCAGCAGTGGGATTCCGGCGAAGATCACCAGCAATAGACCCATGCCGATATGCCCGCCCATCGATCGATTTCTCGGCACGCGATAGGCAGCATTGAAGCCGTCGATGAGGCTCTTCACCACGCTCGACGCGGCCCAGAGAGACAACAGAAACGCCACCACCAGCAGGCCCACCGGCTTCTGCCCCTGCACGCGGAACTGCTCCAGCACAATCGTCTCGGTTCCGGGCGGCAGCACGCGCGAGAGGAAGCGGGAGAGGTTGCCCTGAATATACTTGGCGCCGGTCTGCACGAAGATGACGGCCATTGACGTCAGAACAGGGAAGAAGGAAAGCAGCGCCGAGTAAGCCGCCCCTTTGGCGGTGCCGAAAAGGCCGTCGTCAATCGCAGCAAACAGGGTACGCCGTAAGAGAAACGGAAGGGTCCGGAGGTGGCGCACGTGGTTTTTATGTTGACACAGTTTCCGGTGCGCCGCCTGATACGACCTGCACTTCGCAGGGAAGCCGAAGCCGGAAATGCGCGCCGGGACCGCCATCGTGAACCACCACCGAATCCTCCAGCCAGATGTCGCCGCCGTGGTCGAGAACGGTTTGCCGCGAAAGGGCGAGGCCGAGGCCCAGGCCATTCTTAGCCGAGTTCACGAACGGCTGGAAGAGTCTCTGGCGTACGGCAGGTGGCAGTCCCGGCCCGTTGTCGTCCACCAGCACCAGCACGCTGCCGGTTTCCACCTTCGCGTCGATCTCGATGATGCCGCCGCCCGGCATCGCCTCAATGGCGTTGCCGATCAGATTCGCGAATACACGCTCCATGCGGCCCGGCTCAACCGAAACTTCAATCGCGGGGTCCACTTTGGTGACGATCTCCACGGCCTGGTTATCGGCGTTGGAAGTCTGTGTCTCCACCGCCGCCGCGATCACGTCGGAAAGGCGGCATAGCTCGGCAGCCTGCACCCTGCCTCGCGACACGTCGACAAGCTGCTGCAGCATGTCTTTGATGACCCTCGACGAGCGATAAATGTTCCCGGCGATCCGCTGCATCTGCGTGGGATTCAGCTCACCGTCGATCATCATCTCGGCACCGCCATAGATCGACGCCAGCGGATTGCGCAGATCATGCACGATGGAGCTCGACAGCCGACCAATGGTGGTCAGGCGTTCCTGCCGGATCAACTCTTCGCGCGCATCCTGAATGGACCGGCACATTGCATTGAACGTCCGCGCCAGCCGCCCCAGTTCGTCGTCGCCGCCTTCCGTCACGCGCGCTTCGTACTTCTGCTCCGTGATGCGGGCCGCAGCCTGGTCGAGCTCCTCGATCGGCTTCAGCGCAACTCTGGCCAGATAGACGGTTAGAGCCAGACCCACCAGTGTGGCCACCAGCCAGGTGAGGCCCAGTTTGAGGCGCAGCGAGTCGATGTCCCGTCGGATGGCGTCGAAGTTGTGAACAATGAGGAGATCGCCCGCGGGCTGACCCGCCAGATCTTCCAGCCCTGTGCCGAGCACCGCATACTCGCGATCGCCAAAATCCAGATGCCGCAAACCTGCACCCGGCTTGTACTCGATCCCGATCCGGGCCGTGACCTCAGAGGCCAGCGTGGATGCGACGGGTCGCCCGGCATTCAGAAAGACGAAGTCGCTGCCTCCGGTGCGGGCTTTCAGTTCTTTGGCCACGACATCGTCCACGGGGAAGCCGGTCACCAGTACGTTGAGCAGCACGGGTGTACTCTCAGTCTGCACATAGACCGGCGTGACAACGAACTCGTAGAGCCGGCCATCCTGCGTGGAGAAGCCGGTAGACTGTGCGGGGAACGTGGTGGTAGCGTCACGCACAACATCCAGGTTCCGAGCCGATTTGGCACCGCCCACGGTTGCCACAACATCTCCCTTGCCGTCCGTCACGTACATCACCGCGTCAGTGAGCGAGATGCGCTTCCACATTTCTTCCGCCGTGTCCTGAATGGTGGCGCGATCGTTGGTGCGGAACGCCGCGCGAACGTCGGACATCGTGCTCAGGACGGTGCTGACGGCCCGCAGCATCTCTGTGCGCGCGCTCCACAGCGACTCGTACGCTTTGAAGCTGCCTTCCAGTTCGGCGTCGAGATTGCGCTCGAGCGCCCTTTGCGTCTGGTCCTGAACGAAGTGGCTTGCCACCAGCAGCAGCAGCGCCATCGCCGCTGCGGTGGAAAGGCTGATTTTCCAAACAAGGGAAAGCTGCCGCATGTCAGTTCACGCTCAGGGCGCTAATTCCTCACACCGGGATAGATAGTCTTGTCGTCCGAAGGTGGCCCGTAGTCTTTGTTGTATTTGTTCTTGTGAGGCACCGAAAGAAAGCCCGCCTCTGACACCGGGATCGGCGGCACCACCAGACCCTCCGCTGTGACCAGCACGCGCTGGGCAAGGCTTTGCAGCGTCTGCTCGGTTGCGCGCTCGTGAAAGACGCTCAGTTCATAACTGCCGGGCGGGACGTCGAGCCTGAAGGCTCCGTCGCGGCTGGTGGTCGTGAAATAAGGAGTCGCCAGCACCAGGATCACCGCGCTCATGGTGGGGTGGATATTGCAGAAGACCCGGACGACCCCTGGCTTCCAGAATCGTACGGACCGCGAACTGCCAGGCGGGTAGAGGCCGACGTCGAAGATCTGACCGTTGTAGCTGGAGAAGGCGTTGTGGAAGATGGGGTCAAAGTTCGGGAAGTCGACCATCGCGCCCATCATCACCGGTAAAACATGGGGCAGAAAGGTCTTGTTCTTCTGGTTCATCACGGCATGCCAGGCCGGCGATGCGGGCGTCCCGCTGAGAGGTCGCAAAGAGACGACGATGCCCGAAAAATCATTGCGCTTCAGCACGACCTCGGCGCGTGAATCGCGGACCCGGATCTGGCCCGACACCATCGCTCCAGCTGCCATTGCCGCCGCCAGATTAAAACAGGTAAGCAAGCGCCAGGTCATAGTGGTTGTTCAATCGAAGGCCGTTCGTGAGGTAGAGGGTTCGGTTTTGCGACACTTCGAAGGCCGCGAGGATGTTGGGTGCCAGTTTGTAAATCGCGTTGCCGGCGTAGATGATGTTTTGGCGAACCATGCCGCTGACCAGGTCTGACGGACGGTCCAGTTCCGCGCCCCCGAATACGTGGAACGAAAGCTTCGGCGTGGTGAACCAGGTCAGTTGGCCCCACATGCCCGTCGCATGCACCGGGTTCACGCGAGTTCCGAAGGGGGTTGCGGACACCGTAAAGCCCTGCCGCAGACTACCCAGGCCCGCCGCATTCTGGCCCTTGAACATAGCGCCGGTGAACTCGAAGGCACGCACCGGTTTCGCACTCCAGTCTAAAGTGAAGAGCTTCGAAGGCACGGAGAAGCCGCCAATGTGGCTGTTTCCATGGTGAAAGCCGGGCGCAATCTCGAAGCCGCGGTCGTCGTTGCCTCGGTAGAAATTCACGCGCGTTTCCCACGCCGGACGGGCGCGTTCCAGCGTTCCGGCGATTGCCGCGGGAGTGTTGCCGGGCGCAACCTCAGCGGTTTGGAAAACACCGGCTTCGGCCCTGATGCCCATCGTCTCTGAAAAACGGAAGCGCTGCAGGATACGCACCTGCGGCTGCCAGTTCCAAAGATTGCCCGCGCCGGTGAGTGGCGCCAGACCCACCTGCGCGAGCGACGACGGCTCTCGCGGCGCGACGATCGGCTTGTCCTGACCCGCCGTGATGGTGGTGTTCTTCCAGATCAGATCGATGGTTGCGAGACGGATCCGGAGCAGGTTACCGGTCGGGGCCGCTGCGCCACCGAAGAAGTCCATGTAGAAGCTGCCTTCGGCTTTGCCGCCGCCGGGCAGCGCAGGTCCGTGGAAACGCAGCCCCAGAACGGTCTGGCGGAACGAACCGCCCGTGTTCGCCGGTCCCCGAGTCAGCCCGGCGGTGACAGGATTCTGCAGCACTCCGCCGAACTTGCCATTGCTGAATGCGTTGAACAGCAGCATCCCGGTGAGTTCAACGGGCATCCTCTGTGAGGTATCGAGCTTCGACTGCGCGAGTTCCTCGGTGCGCTTCTCCTGGATGTCGAGGCGCTCTTCGGTACTTGCTGCGGGCGGGCTTGCGGCAGCGGCCACTGGTTCCTCCGCAGGCCGGGCCGCAAGCTCCTGACGCAGCTTCTGGATTTCCGCCTGCAGCTCCGAGTTCTGCCTTTCGAGCTTGTCCAGCCGATCGAGAATCGCGGCGTTGCCGGCAGCCGGTGTTGCCTGGGGACCTGGGTTGGGCGTTTGCGCTAACAGGCCTTGCGCCCACAGAGTTCCCGCCAACGCCAGCGCGACCGGAAAAGGCTTCATAGCAGCTTCTCCAGTGTACGGCGCAGAGCGAGCGGCGAGTACGGCTTGCTGAAGAAAGCGCTCGCACCCTCGGCCAGAGCACGCGCCGGCAGGCGCGGGTCGCTGTCGCCGCTCACCATCACGATGGGGAGTTTTACATGCCTCGAGTCGGCCCGCAGCTGGCCCAGAAGATCAAAGCCGTTTTGCCGCGGCATGTTCAGGTCGGTGACCACCGCGGCGATGTCGTTGCCGGCCTCCGCCATCACGCCGAGCGCCGCGTGTACCCCACGCACCGCGCGCGTTTCCACCTCGGGCAGCATCTCCAGTGCGATCTGCAGCGTCTCGGCGCAGGCCTCGCTGTCTTCGACGATCAGAATGATTCGCGGCATCGCCGGTTGGCTCTTCTCCCCACGTAACCGCTACGGCAGGAAACGGTAGCCGACTTTGTGCAGTGTGATGAAGTGGCGCGGCGTGTTCGGATCCGTTTCCAGCTTCTGGCGCAGCCGGACCACGTGAGCATCCACCGTGCGGGTATTCGGGAAAGACTCGTAGCCCCACACCGAGTTCAGAATCATGTCACGGGAAAGAGGCCGGTCGGGGTTCTGCAGGAAGAAGGTCAGCAGGTTGTATTCGGCCGGCGTGAACTTAATCTCCGTATCCTTCTTTTTGACAATCCGGCGCTCCAGGTCTACTTCAACGCCGGAGAACGAGAGGATTCTAGAGGGCTCCAGGGGGGACCGCCGAAGCACGGCCCGAACACGGGCCAGAAACTCGCGCGTGCCGAACGGCTTTACGATGTAATCGTCCGCGCCCATCTCCAGCAGCAGAACCTTGTCGATTTCTTCGCCGATCGCACTGAGAACGATGATCGGAATCTGAACGCCGGAGTTCCGAAGCCGTTTGCAGACTTCCACGCCATTAATGTCCGGCAGCCGCAGATCTGTGACGATCAGGGCCGGCTTCGCCATCAGGGCCTGATCGAGGCCCGTCTTTCCGTCCGCCGCCAACACGGCGCGAAAGCCCTCTCGTTCCAGCAGAACACCGATGGTGTCCCGCAGGCTGTCGTCGTCGTCAATCACGAGTATTGTTTGCACTGGCATGGCAAGTTTACCGCGCCGGATGGGCGGTGAAATTACATCGTGCGCCGGAATCGCTTCGTTTTACAACTCTTTTACAGATCGCGTACTTAAAGGTACGGGAGGCGCCATGACGGAGGCAGCGAATAGGCGTAGCATGGTACTGAACTTTTGCGTTCACGTATACACGCTCGTCTCGCAGTGACGTCGCTTCTGGCGGCGACGCTGCCGTGTGCCCTCGCGCAGATCGGGGGGCAGTATCCCCAGGGTGGCCAGTATCCGCAGGGCGGTCAATATCCTCAGGGTGGTCAATACCCGCAAGGTGGCCAGTATCCCCAGGGCGGGCAGTATCCGCAAGGTGGTCAGTATCCGCCCGGCACTGTGTCGGGTCCGATGGGGGTTCCGGTCACCCTGCCCGGCATTCACCTTCCGGGGCGCAAGAAAAAAGACGATGGCAGCCTGACCAAAGTTCCTGTGCGGTCCGTCGACGGCACGCTGCGGGCCCTGACCGAGAAGACTCTGCTGCTGCAGGTCTCCGGGTCGCGGGTTCTCAAGTTCCGCATGATCGCGAAGACGGAGTTCCGCGGCAAAGACGGCAAGCCGGTTCGGGACTCGCTGCTGAAACCCGGCGATCGTCTCACCATCGACACCAATCCAGACG
>JAOAPO010000181.1 GCA_025462945.1 Bryobacterales bacterium | reverse complement strand
GCAACTACGAACTGATACGTCCGCGCGCGAGCGTCAATAATACGTCCGACGCCGAGTTCCAAGAAAATCTGCAGTTCGGGAGTCTGGGTAACCTTCTGCGGATCTGCGAAACGGACTTTGGGGCGACGATCGACATCGACGTTTCCTCCATCAGCAAGCAGAAAAACGGCTTCAGTCGCGCACACTGCGCGATCGGACGAATCCTCTACAGCAACGGCAGTATGGGCTGGCTGATCTATCTGAAATCTTCGCTGGCCGGCGACGAGGATGTTGCCATTCTGCAGTATCAGGCAACCCACCCCACCTTCCCGCACGAATCGACCGCCAATCAGTTCTTCACCGAAGACCAGTTTGAAAGCTATCGGAGACTGGGGCGGCACGTCGTGCGACATGCCTTCCGCGGCACGGAACCCGCGGAGTCGCTGGAGGACGTGGCCGAACGGCTGTACGATACCTGGACGCCTTCGGGCTTCAGCAGCGAATCATTCCTGCAACACACGAGGGCTCTGGACGCGCTCTGGGAGAGGTTCCGCAATTCACCCAATCAGCTCAGCGCCTTACTGAACGAACTCAGCTACAACAACCCGGTAAGGCAGCATCAGACAGCGGTCACCCTGACCGAAGCAGAGCTCTGTGCGTGCCTGGAGCTCACACAGTTGATGGAGGATGCTTTTATCGACCTGCGCCTCGATGATTTTTGGACGCATCCCGATAACCGCGGCTGGGCGCTGCTGTTCAGCGGCTGGGCCAGAAGCCCCAAGTTCCAACAGGCCTGGAAAGTTATTCACCGAACGTACGGGATCCGGTTCGAGTATTTCTGCTCCGCGCGCCTCGGCCTGCAAAAAGAAAGACCGGTTGCCCGCGTGTAGCGGGCGACCGGCCTGGGTTACTGCGAGTGACTTTTTTAGCGCTGGATGCGGGCCGAACCGCCCTGAGCAAACGCCTTTACCTGCTCGAGCGTTGCCATCGTCGTGTCACCCGGGAAGGTGGTGAGCAGAGCGCCGTGTGCCCAACCCATCCGAATCGCCTGCTCGGGGCTTTCGCCAGCCATCAGTGACGCAAACAGACCGGAAGCGAAACCGTCGCCGCCGCCCACACGATCCACAACGTCCAGTTCGCAGGTCGGCGACTGGTAGAACTCTCCGTTCATCCAGGCGATCGCGCCCCACGAGTGACGTGAGGTCGAGTGGACTTCACGCAGGGTTGTGGCTACAATTTTCACCTGTGGGAACTTCTTCACCACGTTGTCCATCATCTCGCGGAACACGCTGGTATCGAGCTTCGAAGTAGCTTCCACCGCCGGGCCTGCAACGCCAAGGCCCTTCTGCAGATCCTCTTCGTTCCCCACCAGAACGTCCACATGCTCGACGATGTTGGCGAGCGTCTCAACAGCCTTGTCCGCGCCCCCGCGAACCTTGAAAAGCTTCTCGCGGTAGTTGAGATCGAATGAGGTAATCGCGCCAGCCGCGCGCGCCGCCTTCATCGCTTCCACCACCAGCGGGCCCGTAGTCTCAGAAAGGGCCGAGAAGATGCCGCCCGAGTGGAACCAGCGCACACCGTCACCGAAGATGGAGGCCCAGTCGAAATCACCCGGTTTCAGCATCCCGCCGGCTTCGTTGGCGCGGTTGTAGAACACTACCGGGCCGCGGACGCCGTGCCCGCGATCGCTGTAAACCGTCGCGATGTTCGGGCCGTTCACGCCGTTGTGCTGGAAGTGCTTGTAGAAGGGCTTCACGCCCATAGCGCGAACGCGCTCGGCAACCAGTTCCCCGATCGGGTAGTTCACCATTGCGGTCGAAACGCCCGTCGAAAGCTGGAAGCAATCCGCGAGGTTGGCGGCGCAGTTGAACTCGCCGCCGCTCACATGGATCTCGCAGGTATGCGCCTTGCGGAACGGGATGATGCCGGGGTCGAGCCGGTGAACCAGCGCACCGAGCGCAAGAAAGTCGAGGCCGCCCTTTTTCAGAGCGGGAATATTCAGTCCGTGACTCATTGTGTCCTGTCTTAAACGTTATACGTTGAGGACGAAACGCGTCCGCCGCGTCCGGTCCAATTAGTGTGGAAGAACTCGCCGCGCGGTTTGTCGACGCGCTCGTAGGTGTGGGCGCCGAAGTAGTCGCGCTGCGCCTGCAGCAGGTTCGCGGGAAGGCGGGCTGTACGGAAGCCGTCGTAGAACGAGAGCGCCGTGGAGAATGCCGGTGTCGGCACGCCGTATTCGACGGCGCGAATCACACCGCGCCGCCAGCTTTCCTGATACTGGTTCAACAGGTTGCTGAAGAAGCCGTCGAGCAGCAAGTTGTCGAGTTCCGGGTTCGCATCGAATGCGTCTTTGATCTTGCCAAGGAAGCGGCTGCGGATGATGCATCCGCCGCGCCACATCAGCGCAATGCCGCCGAAGTTCAGGTGCCAGCCCTGTTCCTTCGCAGCTTCGCGAAGCAGCATATAACCCTGCGCGTACGAGATAATTTTCGAGCAGAACAGCGCGCGGCGAACATCTTCGATGAACTGCGCGCGGTCGGTGGCAGCGCCTTTCGTGGGTCCTTTGAGAACGGTGGATGCTTTGACGCGCGTGTCTTTGAGCGCGGAGAGACACCGTGCGAACACCGCTTCGCCAATCAACGTCACAGGCATGCCCAGATCGAGAGCGCTGACGCAGGTCCATTTGCCGGTGCCCTTCTGGCCAGCGGCATCCAGAATC
>JAOAPO010000169.1 GCA_025462945.1 Bryobacterales bacterium | reverse complement strand
GAAGGGTGCCGCGAGCATCAGGACCCACAGAAGCCATCGGGTGCGGAAGAGCGAGCCCCGCCAAAGCAGCAGGGCGGCGAGGAGCATGATGCCCACGAAGAGGGTTCCGAGGCCCGCCATGACGTGGTAGGCGAAGTAAAGCAGCGGGATGTTGGTGGGCCAGTCTTCACGCGGGATGTCGTTGAGACCCTTCACTTGCGCGGAAGGGGTGCCGTAGATCAGAAAGCTGAGAAGCCGGTTGACAACGATAGGGTTGTCGATGCGGCGGCGTTCCACGTCGGGCTGACCGAGGATAACCAGCGGTGCTCCGAGTTGCGATTCGAAAAGCGCTTCCATTCCGGCTGTGGCGGCCGGCTGGTGCCGGGCCATGTAACGGCCGTGGAGGTCTCCGGTGGGGAAGATCTGGAGCACGGTGGCGATGGCGCCGGCGACGACTCCCACCCGAAGGAACAAGCGGGCGTGATCCGAAAATCGATCGCTCAGAAGATAGAAGGCTCCGGTGGCGGCGAGTGCAAAAGCACCGGTGGTGAGGGCGCCGGTCATCGTGTGACTGTACTGGATGAGCGCCCACGGATTGGTCAGCAGACCCCAGAAGCTGGTGACTTCAAACGCGCCGTTCGGCAGGATGCGGTAAGCAACCGGGTGCTGCATCCACGCGTCGGCGGCCACGATGAAGAAGCCCGAGAGCCACGAGCCGACGAACACCATGAACGCGGCCCACCAATGGCCGATGCGGCTGAGGCGATTCTCGCCGAACAGGAAGAGGCCAAGGAAAGCTGATTCGAGAAAGAACGAGAAGACACCCTCCATCGCGATGGGCAGGGCGATTACGCCGCCAGTCAGTTGCGAGAAGCGGGCCCAGTTGGTTCCGAACTGGAATTCCATGGGGATGCCTGTGACCACTCCGGCGACAAAGTTGATGCCGAAAATGCGGGTCCAGAAGCGCGCGGCGGAGTCGGCGACGGGGTTATTGTTCCGAATGGCCAGGGTCTTGAGGACCACGATAAGAGGGGCAAGGCCCATGGTGAGCTGGGGAAAGATGTAGTGGTACGTGATCGTGAAGCCGAAGTGAAGACGGTGAATGAAGAGAGCGTCGTTCATAGCCGTGGAACATGTTTGGTGGCGAGGCGATTGGGCCGGGAAGTGGCTGCGCCAGCCTGGCCCGCGCGGGTGATCGCCCACTTGAGAGCAAGCGCTCCAGAGAGTGTGAGCAGGGAGCCGAGGATGCCAAAGAAACCTCGCTTCCGCTTCGGCGCCATCATTCTGAGGAGTGTGGGGGCGGCTGACAGCGCGACCTGTGCCGCCCGGTTCAGGGGAGCGATCGGTGCCGGCGAGGTAGACAGAAAGGCGGCAAATGCGCCGGCCTCGCAGACGTTCGCGAGGTTCTCGATGTCGTGGAGCACAGGCTCGCCGGGGTTGATCAGAAGAAGCGCGGCAGCCGCGGCACTCATGGAACTGGCAGCGAAGAGCGCACCGAGGACGCGCGTGTGGGCCCAGGCCGGATTGCTGGTAGCGGAAAGCAGAACCCCGGGGTAGGCCAGCATGGTGAGCGCGAAGGGGAGTCCAAGAATGAACGCGAGGCGCGGTGGAATCCAGCGGAGGAGGCGAAATATTCGAATGTCCATCTGCCTTGCCGCGAGAAGAGCCGCGAAGATTCCGTAGCCGCTAAGTGCCCATGCACCGGTGTTCATCGGAGACGTGTGCTTCACAATACGGAGCATGTGCAGAAAACGCTCAGGGCGCCCGAGGTCGGCAATGAGCAGGGGAGGGCAGGGCGCCAGGGTAGCAAGGGCCAGATAGCGTCCGCGGCGGACGAGATCCGGATAGCGGCCGCGGGCGAGAAGGTCTGCCAACCCCGCGAGGATAAAAGCGCCTGCGCTGATGCCCTCGAAGAAGAAGTAGAAGACGATCTCGTCGCCCCATTTTGGGCGCTTCAGCAGGGGAACGTTATAGTAGCCGATTTCACCGGATACCGGCACGGGGCTCATCGGCGGGACTCCGAGCGGCCATGGGTAAAGAAGAGCAGGGCGGAGGCAGCGGCGAGGCCGACAGCGGTGGCGAAGCTGAAGAGGTAATTGGACTTCAGGTGCGAGGCGGGACGTCGAGGCGCGGCAGGCAGATTGTAAACGGCCGGCTCTTCCTTCAGCAGAAAGAAGGCGCGGAGAGGGCTGTACTCGCCATTGGACTCGTCGCCGTAAAGGTAAGCGTCGGTTTCGCCGCGCGCGTGCAGTTCTTCGACACGGTGCCTGGCTTTCTCGCGGAGTTCATCAATTGGCCCGAACTGGATGGAGGCCGTGGGGCAGGCTTTGGCGCAGGCGGGCGTCATGCCGTCCTTCTGGCGGTCATAGCAGAGAGTGCACTTGTGGGCGCGGCCATCGGCGGGACTGCGATCCACCACGCCAAAGGGACAGGCGACCACGCAGGAAGCACAGCCATTGCAGATGTCCTGCTGGAGATAAACATTCCCGAATTCGTTGTAGATGAGGGCGCCGGTGGGGCAGGCTTCCTGGCACGGAGCCTGCTCGCAGTGTTTGCAGACATCGCTCATCATTAACAGGCGGTCCGGGAAGTTGCCGCGCCCAAACTGCTCGACGAATGCGACGTGGCGCCAGCTGGTAGCGCTCAGGGCGGAAGTGTTGTCATAGCTGTGGCCTGTCCACTGGAAGCCATCGGCGGGAAGCTGGTTCCACTGCTTGCAGGCCACCTCGCAAGCCTTGCAGCCGATGCAAAGCGTGGTGTCCGTGAAGAACCCGGTCTGGACAGCCGCGCCCGGTGGCTCAGGACGACGCCATGCGTCGGGAAGCTCCCACATCAGAGGCCCTGCCCTTCTGGCTGGTGAGATGCCGGCGTGTCAGGCGCAGGCTCGCGAGTCGGCCAGGCGGCGACAGGCAGCGGGGCATCGGCAAGGTGATCGAGCCGGCCCGCTCGAATGTTGCAGGTAAAGGCCTTGGCTTCATGCATGCTGACGTTGGGATCGGCCACAATCGAGGTTAAATCGTTCGCGATGGAGCCGACAGTCTCCCCGGCGAAGCCCCAGTGTAACGGGATGGCGATCTGATGCAGGACACGTCCACTCACTACCAGGGGCCGGACGCGGCGGGTGACCATAGCTCGCGCTTCGATGGCACCGCGACGATTCCAGATAACGACCCACGCCCCATGTTCGATCGCTCGTTCGCCGGCGAGTTCCGGGCTGAGTTCGACGAACATTGCGGGCTGCAGTTCATTCAGCCAGCTGTTGAAGCGGCTCATGGGACCGCTCAGGTAGTGCTCGGTCAGCCGGAAGGTGGTGGCTACGATGGGGTGGTCCGGATCGAGAGGATCATCCTTGAGGTTCAAGGGAATATCGTAGCGCTCTACGGCCGGGTTGTTCTGTTGCGAATAGAACGGATTCTGGACGGGGCTCTCGATGGGCTCGTAGTGGGTGGGAAGCGGGCCGTCCTTAACGCCGGTCGGGGCATAGAGCCAGCCTTTGCCGTCTGGCTTCATGATGAAAGGCTCATGTCCCGCGATGGAAGCCATACCGGTTGAATCCGGTGGCGGACGGTAAGAGGGCGGCTTATCGGGTTCAAAGTCGGGTTGGTCCAGACCGGTCCACGAGCGCTTGCCTTCGTTCCACCAGATCAGCTTCTTGCGGTCGGACCATGGGCGGCCCTCGGGGTCCGCGGAGGCGCGGTTGTAGAGAATCCGGCGATTGTGCGGCCAGGCGAAGCCCCAGTCCGGCTCGATGAAATCACCGGAAACGCGACGGCGTTCGCGTGCCCGGTTCCTTCCTTCTTCCGGGTACACGCCGCTGTAGATCCA
>JAOAPO010000156.1 GCA_025462945.1 Bryobacterales bacterium | reverse complement strand
AACCTTGTCCAACGATGTTCGCGCTCTGCACGTCAGCTCGGACCAGGAATCCGGCATGCTCGAGACGCAATGGGACGAGTGGGCAGCAGAGCCTGCTGAACGCGTGGGCAAGCGGGCTCCGCGACTGATCGTAATGCGCTCGCCCTATCGACTGGTCGTGGGCCCGATCGTCAACTACGTTGGCCAAACCGCAAACGGGAATCCCGGGTCTCTCATAGTCGTGGTCATCTCCGAACTGGTCGAGCGGAGGTGGTATCAGTACCTCCTTCATAACCAGCGGGCACATGTGCTTACGGCGCTGCTATTGCTTGCGGGGCACCGTCAAACGGCGGTCGTCAATATTCCCTGGTATCTCGACGCGAAACCGTAGGCCCGTATATCGCCATCCAAAGCGCTGCTGGCTTGGCTGAGCCGGACGTTATCATCTGCGCTGCACCTCGGAAGCCAGGCGCGATGCTGGCGGCAGCCAATCCGTTTGCCACGCCGCAACGGCGAATTCAAGTATCTGCATAACTTTTACCCGGGGCTGGAACACCCTCAGACCACGGATCTCTGGGGATCGCCCACCTGGCAGAGTATGCGAAAGCGAGGGAGGACAGCCATGCTGGGTAAAAGGCCCGTGCTTCGATACCTGCACGCGAGCGCGAAGAACTCTATGACTTGCGGAAGGACCCGGATGAGATCACCAACCTCGCTGGCGTTCCGGAATACCGCGACGTATTGGCGCGATTGAGTGGACAACCACTGGAGTTCCGCAAACGAACCAATGGCTTCTGGATGAAGAATCCGTTGCCGTCCGGCGAAGTTCACGCCCCCCTTTGCTTGATAGCGGCATTAGGCGCCTTCGCCGCCTGTGCGCTTTGGTTCTTCCGCCAGAATGCGGCGCTCGGGTCGGGGCTCAATTGCGACCAACGATGGCTGCTGACGTTCGCGTTCAAGCCCGGTCTGTTACGCGCCCAAGATTGCGAACTGCGAAGTCTGCACAGGCATTTCTTCGCGCTAACTTCAGTAGTGTTTCCATATCCGGCTTGTGATTTCCGTTACGGTCGATTGACCGGCCGTGTCACAGCGACCGCAAGCAGAGCCATACTCCGCAATCGCCGTTCTCCGCTGACAATCTCGAGATTGCGATTAACCGGGGGCAACTTCGAAACAAAATGCCAGGCCGTTGCTCGCATTCATACGATCAGTGAAACTGCGGGTCAGAGATGCTGCACGGTTAGAGCCGAACATGGCCGCCCGGTCTGATCTTTGCCGAAACACAAAGACTTAATCGGGTCCCTGTCGCTACGACCAACCGCAGAGCCGCTGCCCGATGGAAGGGCTGCTGTGAGGTGTCAATGCTCCTTATCGAACCGACGCACTCTCAGGAAGATGTCGCAAGACAACGTAGTCGCCCGGTACTGAAACGGGCTCGTAATGAGACAGTGCGGACATAACTCGGGTGTCCTGGGAGAAGTAGCCCAGGAGATCGACACGAAGCGTGCCCATACCCTGCTCCGTCTTGCCGCGCCAGAGAATGATGAGCCGGGGCTCGGCTGCGAGGTCCGCCACGACGCTGTCGAACATCTCGCGCTCTGCCGCGCCCATTTCAGACGGTTGCCTGTAGTGCCAGACTCCATCGGGGGTCCCCTCCTGAACCTGACGGGCGTACAGGCCCGGCAGCGGCCACAAGCCGTTGTAGTGAAGGCCCAAAGTAGTTTCGGTGTCATTGATCAACGGAAACACCGACATTCCCGTGGCGAGTGCCGCGACCGGTGCGCCGCGAGCCTCCCGCATCAGGATGGGAATAAGATTCTCATTGTCTGAGGGGTAACCCCAACGCAGTCTCAGAGTGCGAACCCCCGCAAAGCCAAACAGCAGCACTGCAGCCGTTGCCAACACGACCCTCCGCGAGGGGCTGCGAACCGTGCGCGTGCTCGCAACGTCCAGGAGAATCATCCAGACTGCGAAACACAACGCGACTACCGCCGGCAGGGTGTGATAATGCCAGCCTTTGCGCTGCAGAAAGCCGGACAGAAACCAGCCCAGTGCGTGCAAACTCGCCAGACGTATGGAATTCCGTCGTGCCGCCGACGCAGGGTAGAGGAAGGTCAAGGACGAGCCCACGAGCGAGACCAGCAGGAACGGTCGCGTCAGGAGCGTCCCCCACGATTCAGTCCCAAAGGAAGCATAGAGAGAGGCGACGAGGCGCATGACGGCTAAGTAGGCTGGCGTTACGAACAACACCAGGACGACCTGGACCAAAGACATCGCCGGAACGATATAGGTTTCCGGCCAGCGCGCTGCCGACTTCCAGCCTTTTGCAGTGATTGCCCAGATGAGGCAGAGCAGCCAGGGAAGCACGAAAAACGGCTTCAATGCAAGGAAGAGTCCACCAAACACCGCTGTCGCGATCGCCGCGCTCTTGCTCACGTTCGCGCAAGCCAGCCTTGCAGCCAGCAGACCGCAGACTGCAAGACTGGCGACGAAAGCCAGATGATCTCTTTGTCCGAAGTCGTAAGCGAAGAAAAAGGCTAGAGAAATCACCAGCAGGAACGCAAACAGAACCGCTCGTACGGTTCGCTCCGTCGTTTGAGCGATTCCCCAGAACCACGCGGCAGCCGCGGCGAACGCCCCGCACACCAGTGTGGTCGTCAGATACCACATCAGCTTTGGATCGACATGAGAAACCTTCGCAATCCAAACGGGGAAGATTGTCAGCATACACATGAGTGGTGGATTGGTTTCGATGAAGTCGACGTAGAGGCGCTTGCCGGACAGTATGCCACTGGCCATGTACAGGTACCACGCCACGTCATTGTTCAGTGGATTCTTGAGAAGAATCCAGAGGTTTGCCGATAACGTGGAGAGCGTTATCAGCGCGAGCAGCAGTCGGGCGCGTAGAGAGGTCATAGGAAGATCACCTGTGGCGTTGCGGTCTCATCTGCGCGTGTACCCTGCAGGCGAGCAATTCACCTGCTGCCCGGGTCCTGGCGCACATAAAGCGTTGCAGTGACAGTTCCGAAAGAACCCAGACTTTGCGGCGTGTAGCCAGGGAATCTGCGGCTTGTCCAAGTGCTGAAATACTCGTCGGGATTTCCGGATATCACAATGAATCGGCCTTCACGCTCAAGGCCGGGCACCACGGTGGCTTCGAGATACGAACTGCTGCTCTCATCGAAACGGATGGCCACGGGCACCACTTTGCCCGGCGCGGGATAAAGCGAAAGAGGCGCCGTGACCCAGTTGGAGACGGACTCGGGCAACTCGACCTGGCGTTCAGTGCACTCGATGAACGGACACTTAAAAAGCACCGTTAATCGGGATGTGCCCGAGGCCTGCCGGGCCGCAGCCATCGCGCCTCGCCAATCATCGTCCTTGTGCGGAGGCCAGAGACGGCGCGTATAGCCATATGCCCCGAGCGACGTTAGAGCGAGAGTAGCAATCACAATGGATCTGGCTGCAGCAGGTTGTATCTGCGCCAGACCCCATCCCGCCGCCATGGCAACGCCCACCATGGACGCGATCATGTATCGCTCAACGAAAATCCGGGACGGCGAAATGGTCGAAATGATGAATGCCGCAACAGCTGGCACGAGTGCAAGGGCAGCAACCAGCAGAACCGTTGAGCCTGAGCGCGTGACGAGCTGAATCGTCAGCCGCCGGCGCAAGACGACCCACGCCAGGCCGAGGCCAAACAGCACACCAAATACAAGAACCGAAGGCGTCAAGAATTCGGCGAGGTCACGAACGTTCGGCGGCGGAATGTTGAAGGTGTGGGTTTGCCGTTCCCGCGCCATTTTGATCAGGAGGGGTAGAAGAGGTGCCAACAGGAGGAGGACCGCCCCTGCCGCGCCAAGCACTGCGTGCAGCCGGACGGGACTTCCCTCGCGCTTGCGGGCAAATGCGTACAGGGCGTGCACTCCCCAAACTGTAAGCGCCAGGAAATGGAAGTATGGGATGAGGCCTGCCGTCACTACATACAGCACGGCGTATCGGGTGCGACCTGAATTCAGCCACTGCGCCAGAGCCAGAGTGGATCCGACGACGAAGAGCAGAAGAAAAGCGTACGGGC
>JAOAPO010000154.1 GCA_025462945.1 Bryobacterales bacterium | reverse complement strand
TAGGTCGTAACTGGTGATCGTATAGGGCAACAGCTTTGCGAAGCGGCTGTTATCGCCCCCATCGGTACCAGGCCGGTAAACTGGCTGGTGGCGCACGACCGTCGCGGCCACTTTGCCAGGGCCGAAGATCGCCATCTCAGTGATTTTCTCCGCCGCACTCAGGTACTTTTCCATGAGTACGGGGGAGAGCGACAAGGCACTGCCGATCGTGTCGAAGCCGTAACCCGAATCGTCCTGCGGGAAATCGTTAGCCGGATTAAAGGTCACCCCCAGCAGGTCCCGAATCGTATTGTTGTATTCCGAGCGGTTCAGTCGCCGCGCCGTGACGCGGCCCGGCTCAGGCTTCATGGTGCTCTCGATTCGGGCGAGCTCCGCGGTAATCCAGGTCTTGGCCTCAGCCAGTTCCGGCGCGTCAGGGCGTGGCCGACCCTTCGGTGGCATCTCGCCCACCTCCATTCGGCGCAGCACCGACTCGAACTTTTCACGTTGCTGCACGACGCTGGCTGCCGATGTAAATGCCTGCAGATTCAGATCGCCCGACATCAACTTTGCGTTGTGGCACGAATAGCAGTGTTTCGCGAGAAACGGCTGAAGTGTGTTTGCAAAAGTCCGATCCGATGCCGGGGCCGGAGCGGCGATGGCGCAGGATGCGAAGGCAGCAGCAGCGATCAGGAGACTCGTCTTCATGAAACCTCGAAGTAAGTAAAGCGCGGGAACAGCCCCGCATGTATGCGCCGCGGCGCCCGCGCCCTGTTTTAGAACCTAAACCTTGCGATCAACTGACCACTTCGCGGAGCGGAAGCGAGTGAAGTGGAGTTGATAAAGCCGAACCCTGCGGAGGGAATGCCCCCGTTCGACACGGTAGCCTGTTTGGCATTGTTCGAAGTCGGGTTGTTCATTTGCGTCCGATTGAAAACGTTGAAGAACTCTGCCCGAAGCTGCAGGCTCATCGATTCGCGCAGATGGAAGATCCGTCCGAAACCGACCTGCTCCGAGGGACGCCGCTGTTGCCGATAGTCGTTGTAGTAAGCCGCAGCCGTTCCGAATTGGCCGGGTGCCGGGTCGGTCCACGCGGCGGGGTTCAGGACCAGTTCTTTGTTCGGGTCGACGCAGTGGCAGTTCAGGTTCTTGAGGAACGGATCGACGCCCGGGACACGAGTTGCGAATGAAAGGCCGTTGACACGCAGCAGCAGCGTCTTCAGGTTGTTTTGCGCGTTCGGCGACTGTATAGGCAGGCCGCTGGAATAGCGCCCGATCCCGGAGAACGTCCAGCCGCGCGCTACAGCCCGCACCAGGCGATTGTTAGTTACTGCGGGCGATTCATAGTTGAAGCCGATCGCGAGCACCAGCGGCTGCGAGAACGCCGACACATACTTGTTTTGCTCGCGGTTGTAGGCGTCGTTCACTGCATCCAGACCGAGCGACGACTCCTTTTGCCAGCTGAATGAAACCGTCCCATCAAAACCATGGGAGAATCGCTTGTTCACCTTGGCCTGCAGAGCGTCATACCAGCTGTTGCCGAGGGCGGTCCACCGCGTAGTGATGGTTCCAAACTGAGGGTAGGGACGAAGGCTTTGCGCTACAGTGTTGCCCGCAGGAAAGGTGGCATAAGGAAGCTTGACGCGCTTATCCGCTTGTGCCGCCGCTGAGCTGAGCGGAGACGTCAGGAGAGTGCGGTCGGCCGCGTTATTTATGTCGAAGCCACGGGCCAACAGCCCAGCGCCTGACAGACCGTTCCAATCCTGCATACGATCACCTTGTAACCACGCGCCCCGGTTGCCGACGTAAGACACTTCCACGACGACGTCTTTGGTAATCTCGCGCTGCAATGAAAACGTCCACTGGTTAATCCGCGACGGGCGTCCCGCCGACGGATCGATGTAGAACGGCGGCGAGTTGATGGTCCCCGGCTTTGGCTGGATTCCGGGGTCGAAGGTCGCAGCATTCAGATCAGCCCGGTTGTAAGTCAATCCGTTCCGGAGAATTGCGCCCGGTTCGCCGTAAGCAGGGTTCGAAAACGAGAGGGTGTTGTAGCCGACCCCAACCAGCGGGGTGTTGGTTATGTAGCCGCCATCCGCAGTGCGGCCGTAGACGATACCCCATCCGCCGCGAAGCACTGTCTTTGAATTCAGCTGGTACGCGGCACCAAGTCTCGGCCCGAACGCGAAGGGATAGGTTTTTGCGAAACGGCAGTTACAATGTGCTCCCGGCCCTGAGCCCTCATACTGCGTGCCTCCCAACAGCCCGCCTGCGGAAGGATTAACAACAGATGGTCCAAAGATGGACGTGCGGTTGTACAGCTCTTTCCAGCCCTGTTCATAATCCCAGCGCAAGCCATAGTCGAGCGTTAGTTTGCGGCTGACCTTCCAGGTGTCCTGCCAGTAGAGGCCGTAAGCGGTCTTCCGAATCTGCGGATCCTGCTTGTTGGATGTTGAGGCATCCCTGGCCAGTCCCAGCAGGAAACTTGCATAGCTGAAGCCAATGGAGCCGCCGCCAACACTGGTGCTTTGCAGGTACGGAAGTCCGGTTTGCGCCGGGTCGAAATTGTAGATGCCTTGCGACCCGCGAGTATTGACGTCGCTCCAGATGTCGCGCCGCCACTCGCCACCGCTTTTAAACGTATGACTACCGTGAACCAGCGTGCCGCTCCACACTACGGTCGGCTTGTCGTTGGTGTAGCGATTTGCGTTCACAGGTCCAATCGTTCCGGCCGCTGACGAGATGCCGCCATTGGTACCGACAAGCCCGTTTAGGCGTGGGAAGCCGGAAGGTGTGACCCCCGCGCCTGTTAACCCGAGCAGACCCGGCGCATCAAAATCGAGCACGCTGGCGGGGGCCGAATCGACGTGATCGTAACGAACTTCCCCCAAGCCGAGATGAACCAGGAAAGTGGGGGTTACTGTCTTATCGACGCTCAGGCGGATAGTAGGAGTCCGGTCGATAAAGTTGCGCCCCGCGGAAATTGGGTACGGCAATCCGTCGGCACCGCTTTTTGGAACGTCCTGCCAGAAATATGCCAGATAGACAGAGAACTTCAGCGAGGAACTCAGGTAGTGATCTACCTTCAGGCTGGGGATATAGGTTTGGCGGGCCGTTTTGTCTGCGATACCAAGATTATTGATCACCCCTCCGAGAGTCGCTTTGGGGATTAGTGCCTGGATCTTGACAGCGACGGGATCAAAGCGATTTGCCGGAATGACGTTGCCGGGAAATGGATCGCGGATGATGTTGCCATTCACGGTACGGGTAGTGGCAGGGTCGAATATGGTGCCCTCGCGGAACGTTTGGCCAGTCTTGGGATCGGTCAGCGTGCGGCTGGTAAACACGTCGCTGAAGTCACCGTTCCGATAACCGTCGGTGGGGACCGTAGTCGAACCAGAACCTGTCGCCGTCGTCCGATACTCCTCCATATTGAAGAAGAAGAAGGTCTTGTCGTGGCCGTTGTAGAATTTCGGAATGCTGAGCGGACCACCGACGGTGAACCCGAAATCGTTGTTGCGCGAGCGCGGTCGCTGCAATGTTCCGTTTTTTCCCGTGTTCGTGTACGCGCGTCCCGCGTTTAGCGCTTCATTCGTGAAATATTCATAGCCGCTGCCATGGTACTGGTTTGTGCCGGAACGTGACGTCATATTGATCAAACCACCGGCGACCTGGCCGAATTCCGCGGCGAAGTTACTGCTTTGGAGCGAGACTTCCTGCAGCGCATCGGCGGAAGGGTTCAGCTCGCTCAGGTGTGAGGCATCGCTGCCGGCTGTGGTGATGTCCTGCCCGTCCATCAGCGTCTTGTAGGTATTGTTGAGCCCTCCGTTGACGCGGATCGTATAGCTGCCTGGATTGGGCGAATAAACGCCGGGTGCGAGGATCACGCCCGCTATGGGGTTGCGAACACCGCCTGCGGATGAAGTGAGCGGCAAGGCGTTGATTCGGTCGCCGGTTATGGTCTGGCTCTGTTCCGCGCTCTCCGTCTTCAGCAGTGGAGCATCGGCATTGACGGTGACTGAGTCGGTCGTGGCGCCAACTTTCATCACCACGTCAATCCGGGCCGTTTGAGCTACCTGGACATTGATTCCCGTCTGTATGTAGCGGTTAAATCCCGCCGACTCCACGGTGAGGTCGTAACTACCGGAGGGAACTGAAGGCAGCGTGTAGTTTCCGGTGCCTGTGGTGACGGTGTCGTAAGTAGCACCCGTCTCGGTACTTTTTAAAGACACCTTCGCGCCCTGCATGACAGCGTTTGCTGGATCTGTGATGGTTCCGGTGACGGTACCGCGATCGGTCTGACCGAATAAGTTTAGGCCCGCAACAAGGCACATTGCGGCAACGAAGCATCTACGCATAAAACTCCTCATGAAAGCTCCCATCGAGCGGGATCTGTGGACACTATATACCTGCACTCGGCCCGCTGAGAAGAAAGAAAAAGTTTGTTCCGCAGTGCGTGAACGTTCGGGAATGTTACAAGATTCAAGTCAATGTAAATCAACCGGTTACGGGTACGTTACAAAGCTAAGACTCTTGAGGTAACGTATTCTACCCGCACCACCGAGCCCCCCTGAAACTGAACTCTGACCAGAATCTGGAATGATGTGTTCGGTTTCGCGCTGTCCAAATGCATCTTGCGGTATAGATCCCTCACCGTTCCAGGGTCAGTTAGATATAAGGCCAAAGCCGCCGGATGCTCGGATCCACTCGCGGTTAGTGTCAAGATGCGCCTGCCGTCGCCGGTGCCGGGCAGATGACTGATAATCGAGTACTTCTCGCTCCAGCGACTCGCGTCTTTGGGGTCGGTTTGGTCCTCATACAGTTCCTTCTCGCCCGGACGGGGATGCCGATTCAGAATCTTGCCCCTTGCGTCCACGAGTTCCGCCGCTTCCAGAGTTCGAGCTACTTGCGGTGCGAGCCAGGGCTTGCCGATAAGAATGATGTTGTTGCTGCTGAAATCGTCAGCAGTGGTCTCAAGCGAACTCTTGATGGCCAGGTCAGGAATTCGGGTTGAAAGCAAGCGCGTCAGATAAAAGATTGCTCGGGGGTTACCGACATCCGTATAATAAGGAGCTTCGTAGAGTTGCTGAAGCCCGAAAAGACGCTTAACACGCATCAAAGGCACCGACTCCTCTACATGGCCGAGCGTATTCACATCCGTGTCTCTAACCAGCAAGGACCCCATCTGCAGGAAGAACCGTGTCTCCACCACCAGAAGTGTAGGTACTGCACTACCAATGAACGGCTTCCACACGGCCTCCAGTTCTGGCGTCCATAAATTCCTTGTGATCCCGGCATCAGCGGAAACGGGTCTTCCCGCCAGCCTTGGTACTGCCTTCCACGCGAACGTCAGGGCGAGAACCGTCGCTATTCCGCCAAAGAACGCCAGTGCCAGCCAAGTGCGAAATGCGGTAGTCCTTGGATCCGAAGCGCGGTGAACGGTTGGCGGCGTGAGCGGAGCGTCGGCGGGCTGTGCAGTAACAACCACCGGCGATGCAGGAGGAACCGGGAACAAACCAGAGGCCTGCTGCGGGAGAGCCGCCCTCGTATCCTCGTCTTTCGCCACAAAGAAGCGCGGCACATAAGATCCCTTGCGCAGTTCGATTCGTACCGGACCTCGGGGGGTCTCGTCGGAGTAATATTTCTCGAGTTTCTGCCGGAGTTCGTAGGTGCGGCTTCGAACTGAGGAGTCAGCAAGCGGAGCGAAATCTTTGCCCCTGCCAAGAACGGCGGTTCCGATTGTGTACTCAGAGAGATCTGCCTCTCTGCCCTCAATCTCTGCTTCGCAAAGGAAACGTAGCAGATCCCGGAGCCGCCCTGCTCGCCCGAATGTCTCACTCTGAAGGGCGGCCTCCAGAGCTCTTACTTTGTCCTGTGCCTGAATCTCAGAACCAACGCGGTCTGGTGTGGCCATGATTTGACTTCCCCAAGCGGTGGATTCATCATACTCTGTACAAAAACGCGATCCGATTGGAAAGACATCCATACATCCGCTCCGAGAGACCTTGAATCCTCGTATGTTCAGCCCAGCTCCATCAGGCAGTTGTCATCGGCTCTGCGCGGCAGGTAATCCAGTGCATTCCGCACTAAACGCACATAGCAGCGCTGCTGTGCGGCCTCCCGACAACATTTCGGCGTTTGGCAAATTTCGAGGTGCCAACACTGATCGCGCCTTACCTATCGCCGGTCTTCGAGAGTATGCGGAGCAGAACGAGCGACGGATTGGAAGGCCACGCTCTTGAAGATTTCAGTCCGGATCACCGCTTGGTAGTAAGGGGCATGGCCCCGCCGTTGGCCTCCCGCAGCTTCCTGGAGAGGGCTATTGCGCCACTCGCGGAGGTCGCGAAATCAATGCCAGCCCCACGTGGCGGCGGTTCCCAATCCTGTAGAGCTGACGGTCTTGCCCCGGGATCGATGACGGCAACACACTCAGCAGAGAGTAACGAACCACTACCCCGCCCGTCCGCGGATTGGTTCCGTTCATGAAAGCCTTCGCCGCAGGGTCCGTCAGCATTAACGAACTTTCGAGTTGCCGCGACTCAGAGCCATGGGCTGGCGCTGGTGCTCGCTCTCATGGCCTCGGCGCACTTCACCTCAATGCACCACCAACTGGCCAGGATGGTCCCCGCATGGGTGCCCAGCCCTGGTACCGTCATCTTCATACCGGGCTTCTGGCGATCGCTGGCGCACTGGGTATCGTTTTGCCTCAGACTCATCATGCAGCTGGACTCTGTCTATGCACTCCCTGGTCAGCCGTAATCCTTATTGCGCTTATTCGCGATCGCCTCGCTCAACTACCCCGAGGCCCGGGCGAACACCAATCGTGAAAACAAGCTAATGCTGTGCCGATAGCTGCCGCGATCCGGTCTGGCGACTCTCCGCAACGGAGAGCTCTCGCGTCGTGAACGCCCAGTCGTTCCTGAGACTGACGAAGACCCGATTAAGGATTGACGCTCGCAGGTAACCGAAGCTGCTGCTTTACCCGGAACAATCAATCAAGCCTCCATTCCTGCGGTCGATGACGGTCGGGCAATGACGGGCTTTTCTCGTGACCATACTGATAGAATTCGCCACAAGGAGAACTCTTGCTTAAACGAACGTCCCAATTAGCCGGCATTGCCATGTTGCTGCTGGCGACCGCGACTGCTTTTGCTCAAAGCGATCGCGGAACCATCACCGGAACAGTAACTGACCCCTCAGGCGCCATAATTCCCACGGCGACTATCAAGGCCACGAACACGGAAACCGGCGCAAAGTACGAAACAACCACCACCTCAACCGGCAACTACACCCTGCCGCAGCTCTCCGCCGGCGTCTACGACCTCGAAACCGTCTCGCCCGGGTTTGCCACCATCGTGCAAAAGGGCATCCGCATTCAGGTTGCCTCCACCAACCGGATCGACATTAAGCTTCAGGTCAGCGCCACCAACGAATCCATCACCGTCGTCTCCGATGCGCCGCTGCTCAAAACCGAAAGCGGCGAGCAAAGCAGCAACATTACCACGGAAAAGATCCTGAAACTACCGCTCTACGGCGGTAACGGGCGCAACAGCGGCGGCGGATTCCGGAGCCCCTACGCCTTCATGACCACCATGGCGAGCGCCACAATTGTTCCCTCCGGCGGCAACAACAGCATCCGCGTCAACGGCCTCCAGAACGACACCTACAGCACCCGCATCGAAGGTCAGGAGGCCACCAACACCCAGCAGCCCAACGCCTCTCACATCAATCCCGGCGTCGAGGCCATCGAAGAAGTCACCCTCCAGACCAGTAACTTCGCCGCAGAATACGGCGAAATCGGCGGCGGCCTCATCAACTTTACCGCTAAGTCCGGCACAAACCAGCTCCACGGCTCAGCCTTCGAATACCTCCGCAACGAGTTCCTAAACGCTGGCCAGCCCTTCACGGACGCGGGTAACAGCAAACACATCCGCGCCCGGACCCGCAGCAATGACTACGGCTTCAGCGTCGGCGGTCCCGTCTGGATTCCCAGGATTTACAACGGCCACAACAAGACATTCTTCAACTTCAACCTCGAAGCGGCGCCCGGCACTTCCACGGCCTCCAGCCTCATCTCGGTTCCCTCCGCGGCATTCCGGGGCGGCGATTTCAGTTCCATCCTC
This sequence comes from Bryobacterales bacterium, assembly GCA_025462945.1. GTDB lineage: Bacteria > Acidobacteriota > Terriglobia > Bryobacterales > Bryobacteraceae > BOG-234. Next base: position 22,921 of record JAOAPO010000154.1, on the reverse strand, counting down.
ACGGGCAAGAATCTTGGCCCCGATGCCGAAGGCCGCACCATCTTCGAGAACACCCTCTATGACCCGAAGACCAACCATCTGGTCAGCGGTCTCGTTTCGCGCGACCCGTTCCCGGGAAACATCATCCCCCCGAGCCGCTTCGATCCCGTCTCAGTCAAAATACAGAACCTGATGCCCAAGGCGACAACGGGCGGCAACATCAACAACTACCAGCAGAACTTCAGCGCCCCTACCGGCGCCAAGCTCTTCACCACCAAGGTCGATCACAACCTCGGCGCGAACAGCAAGATTGCGTTCTATTACTCGCATAAGATCAGCAATGGCTGGACTCAGCCCGACGACCTCCCTGTTCCGATCACCGCCGTCCGCCGCGGAACCAACAACAACCCGACCGTCCGCCTGAACTTTTACCAAACCCTTCGTCCGACTCTGATGCTCAACGTCGGCGTCGGCTTCATTCGCAATCTCAACCCCGATCCCGCCGTCAATGGCGTTCTCGAATACGACGCCCCCGGGCTGCTCGGGTTCGTCGGCGGAGCGACTACCTACTTCACAGGCAAGGCAGCCGTGGGTTTCCCCCGCATCACTGGCATCAGCGGTGGACTCGGCGGGGCGCCAAACCTCGGGCCCGTCAACGCGAACATCTACAACACCCAGAAGCCCAGCGCCGTCGCCAACCTCACCTGGGTTAAGAACAATCACACCTTTAAGTTTGGCGGTGAATGGCGCAAAGACGCCAGCACTGACCGCAACGTTCGCGGCAGCCAGGGAATCCTGAACTTCAGCACCCAGCAAACCGCCCTGCCTTCCAACCAGAACCTCAACGGCGGCGGTGTCGGCTTCGCCTACGCTAGCTTCCTCCTCGGTCTCGCCGACAGCGGCACCGTCTCTACCGCGCAGGACCCCCAGTTCCTCAAGACCTCGTGGGGCATGTTCGCGCAGGACAGTTGGAAAATCACTCCCCGCCTCACCGTCGAGCTCGGCGTCCGTTACGACTTCCAGAGCGGACTCCGCGAGCTTTGGGACCGCCTCGGCAGCTTCGATCCCCGCGTTGCCAATCCGTCGGCCGGCGGCCTGCCCGGTGGCATGGCCTATGCCGGATACGGAAACGGGCGATGCAACTGCGAATTCGCTCCGGGCTATCGCTGGGGCTTCCAGCCGCGCCTCGGCTTCGCCTACCGCGTCAACGACAAAACCGTCCTCCGTGGCGGCTGGGGCATCGCCTACGGCCAGACCGCGAACTACAACTACATCAGCAACACGCCCATCGTTGGCGTCGGCTTCAACCAGTTGTCCTTCAACCGGCCTTCCTTCGGCGAACCCGCCTTTACTCTGCAGGGCGGCCTCCCGTACAACCCGGCAAGTCTAAACTCGGTATCTCTCAATCCCGGCATTCGCCCCAACCCCGGTCAGGTCGATTCCCCGCCCTACTGGCTCGATCCAAACGGCGGCCGTCCGCCTCGCATCAACCAGTTCAGCATTGGTGTGCAGCGTCAACTCACCGGCAACCTCGTCGTCGAAGCCAGCTATGTCGGCAACCGCGCCGCGTGGCTCCAGGCAACCTCGCTGCTTGATCTTAACGCCGTCACGCCCGAAACCCTTAAGGCCAAAGGCATCGACTTCAACAGCGCTACCGACCGGGCTCTGCTCAGCGCGCAGCTCGGTTCGACCGGCGTGCAGGCTCGCGGCTTCAAGGCGCCTTATGCGGGCTTCCCGCTCACCCAGAGCCTGCTTCAGGCTCTGAAGCCGTTCCCGCAGTTCAGCTCCATCCCCGTTCGCTGGTCGCCTCTCGGAGACAGCTGGTACGATTCGCTGCAGGCCAAAGTCACCAAGCGCTACTCACATGGTCTGGACGTGAGCGGCAGCTTCAACTGGCAGAAGGAGTTGTCGCTCGGGGCCGATGGTGGAACCATCAACGACGTCTTCAACCGGCCCAACCAGAAGACCATCTCACCCCAGTCAACGCCTTTCGTCTTCGTCCTTGCGGCCAACTACCAGACACCTGTCTGGGGCCCAAATCGGTGGATGAGGCTCGCCACTGGCGGATGGACCATCGGAACCGTTCTTCGCTACCAGAGCGGTCTGCCGATCGCCGTCCCCACCGCGCAGAACAGTCTCGGTACGCAGCTCGGTCGCGGAACGATCGCAAACCGCGTTGCCGGACAGCCGCTCTTCCTGAAAGACCCCAACTGCGGCTGCTTCGATCCAAACTCTGAGCTGATCCTCAATCCGAACGCCTGGGCAGAACCGGCGGCCGGACAGTGGGGCACTTCCGCGGCGTATTACAACGACTACCGCGGCGCCCGCCGCCCGAGCGAGCAGATTGCGTTCGGACGCACCTTCCGCATTCACGAAAGCATAGGAGTGGAACTTCAGGCGATGTTCTTCAATGCTCTGAACCGCACCTACCTCAACAACCCCGACTCGACCAACGCCCGCGCCACCAGGACGACCGGCGCGAACGGAAGCCTGACCGGGGGCTTCGGCCGCGTCAACACGGGCACCACCGTCTTCGGCCCCCGCGACGGAGTCCTGAGCATGCGCGTGCACTTCTAAACCGCAACTCCAACCCAACGAAAGGGCGCGTGTCCGGTTCCCCGGCCATGCGCCTTTTTGCTTTGGCTGACGCGCAATGACAGCCTGCAGTTCGCGTCGCGTTTCTTCGCCCTCTGCGGATCGTCGGTAGGACAAGAAAGGCTCGTTCCGATCCGCACCACAAGTGCTTGTGACATCGTCACACTTAACTGATGATTACGGTGCTCTTCGCGCGCTTCGGTCCGAAGTGATTAGAAGTTAGGACTGATCAGTCCCGGGCGACAAGCGAGAGGATGGACTGCAACATGCCCAAAAAAGGAAGAGAAGATCCTGGGTGCGCTGCACCAGGTGGAAGCGGCGGGATGATGCCGCAAGCTCGGGGTGAGCACCGCGACCTTCTACCTGTGACGTAAGAAGTACTCGGGCTTAAGGGCTGAATGAACCTCTAGATCGAGCTCCCGCCAGCTTCGTTGAGGAGAAAGAGTTCTCCATCGTCTGGCACTGTTAACGCGGCTAGTGATGAGGCGGTCGGTCTACAAGAACGGGTTGATGAGGACGCTCTGGCAGCCACAACATGCCTCTGTATCGGGGGCAAAGGAAATCGTTTTGAACACAAGTGAACAACAATTTTTGCAAGCCATTGATGTAAATGTACTTGCCGGTCATGACTACCTGTTTCCAGCGAAGACGCTCACGAATACGCAAGTTACTAAAAACAGAAGACTTATGGTGGGCGGTCGCGGGCTCGAACCGCGGACCCCCTGCTTGTAAGGCAGGTGCTCTAACCGACTGAGCTAACCGCCCGATGCTCTATGGTACCAGAGCCGCTCCCAGCCACACCTTCATCCATGCCGCAGCATGGCCGGAACGCCCGCTCGCACCACAATCCACAACTTCTCAGTCAGCGGCAACGACACCCGCCGCACCAGAACATCCGCCGGCGATTCCGCAATCAACCCCAGCACACCGTGGTAAATCGCGATCATCGCCCATAACGCCGACCGGGCCGCAGGGTCCGTCATCTCCAGCAGCGGCTCGGCTTCGCGATAGTAGCCTTCCGCCCGCTGGACCTCGAACTCCATCAAACTCACAAAGCGCTCTGTCCGCAGCCCCTCCATTAATTCTGACGGACTCACCCCGAACCGCGCCAGATCTTCATCCGGCAGATATTGCCGTCCCAAAGCCGCGTCTTCCCGCACGTCACGAAGAATATTCGTCAACTGAAACGCGATCCCGCATCTCTCGGCCAGCAAGAGCGCCCGCGGTTCACTAAACCCAAAAATGTGGATTGTCGTCAGTCCCACCACCGAAGCGACTCGGTAGCAATACGCGTAAAGCTGCGCGAAACTCTGCACGCGCACCGGCTCCAAATCCGATTCCACCCCGTCAATCATCTCGTGGAAATATTCGTGAGGGATCTTATACCGTGCGACCGAATCCGCGAAAGCCGGCCAAAGTGGATCCGCGGGCAATCGTCCCTGCAGCGCCTCGGTTAAGTCATGCCGCCACTGCTCCAGCGCCTCCCGCGTCGCACCCTGTTCGTCACTCAGATCGTCGCAGTAACGCATGAAGGCATACATCGCGCACATTGCATCCCGCCGCGCATGGTCCAGCAGGATAAACGAGTAATAGAAGTTCTTTGCCCGAGCCTTCGCCACAGCCCGGCAGTGCGCATAAGATGCGTCAAGCGCAGTCATGCAGCTTTCGCAAACGCGTTCCGCACCAGCGCAGAAATCAGCAGTCGAACTCGCTCTCCCTTCGACACTTTCGGACGGGCGGAGAGAACATCGTAACCTCGCCGTTCGATCTTATCGAGAATCAGCAGGCCCCCGCGACTGAACAAATCCAGATCTAAAGACAGCCGCCTGTTCACCATGCCGACCAGCGGCAGCCCCGTCAGGAAGAAGCCGCGAGCGTACTCGACAGCTTCCTTCATTACCCCCCGAAAGCGCTCGTCGAGCTTATGCGCAAACAGCTCGTCGACAGTATAGTTGTGGCGAGCCAGAAGATCCATCGGCAGGTACACGCGGTCTTTCAACTGATCAACCGTAACATCCTGCCAGAAGTTTGCCAGTTGCAGTCCCGTGCATGTCGCATCCGACAGCCTCTGACGCTCAGAATCACAATACCCGCACAAATACAGAACCAATCGACCAACTGGGTTTGCTGAATTCACGCAATAGCCCAGAACCCCCGCCCAGTTTTCATACCGGGTAACGGTCTGGTCCTGAATGAACGCAGTGATCAAATCTGCAAAAGGCTGCTTCGGAATCCCGTACTTCTTCGCAGTACCCCGCAGTGCGACGAATACCGGGTGCGTCGCCTCACCACCTTCGTACATGCGCTCAAGTTCGCCCGACCACCACCGCAGCAGCCGCAGACTCTCTTGAGGATCACCAATTTCGTCCCCCAGGTCATCAGCCCAACGGCAGTACGAATAGACGTTGTAGAAATCCTGGTGCAGATGCTTCGGCAGCAGAAAGCTGACGACGTGGAAATTCTCGTAGTGTCCGGTAGCCAGCCACCGTGTGTACCGCTCCGCTTCACGCAAGCCCCACGTGCGGCCCATCGCCTCCTGATCAAGGACGAAATCACGCGCAGCCAGTTCGATTGCCATCCGGGAAGCTGAAGTTACCGGCTAAGGAATGATCGCGGTCTTCAGCGTCCGATCGCCTTCAGCCAGACGGAACAGCACGGCCGAAATGTTCTGCAGGGGCTCTTCCGCATCCACAAAGTCTTTTGCCGTGATGCCGCCACTGGCAATTACGTCCAGTGCCTCGCGCATCGTAGCCGGCGTATGGTGGAAGCTCGCCTTGCAGGTGATTTCTGAGTAGTGCAGCAGATTGGTATCGAGTTCGACCTTCGTACCCGTCGGCGGACCACCGAAGAAATTGACTGTACCGCCCCGACGCAGCACCTCAACCGACCAGTTCCAGGTCTCCGGCTTCCCGACAGCCTCGAACACAATGTCCGCGCCGTGTCCGCCAGTCAGTTCACGAACGGTGGCCACCGGATTCTGCGTGTCCTCCGTCGCAACAAACCGATCCGCGCCCAGCCGTAATGCTTTCTCTTCTTTCAGCCTGCGGCGGCCAACCGCGATGACGCGCGCACCGCGCATCTTCGCCAGCCGGATAAACATGGATCCAATCGGCCCCACACCAATGACGACAACCGTGTCGCCTGGCCGCATCTCCGTATCTTCAACGCCCTTAACCACGCACGCCAAAGGTTCGGCCAGCGCTGCGTCGCGGTAGTCCAGATGCGGCGGAATCACGTAGGTGTTGAGCCGGACAATCCTCGAAGGTATCCGGATGAACTCCGCGTAGGCGCCGTTATTGAACAGCAGGTCTTCGCACAAGTTGACGCGACCGCGACGGCAATAAAAACAGCGCAGGCACGGAGCGGAATTCGCCGCGACAATACGCTGACCAATCTCGAAGCCCTTGACCCGCTCACCAACCGCCACCACATCGCCAGCCAGTTCGTGACCGAACAGAGCGGGCGGAACAATCATCCGCGCGTGATACCCGCGCAGGAAAACTTTGATATCCGTGCCGCAAGTCAGCGCCGCGCGAACACGAACCAGGAGGTCATCCGGCCCCACGGAGGGGACGGGGATCCTCTCCACCTGTACGTGCTCTTTGCCGTACAGCACTGCCGCGAGCATAGTGTCGCCGGAACCGTTGCCTGTCAAACCGTGAACTCCTGTGGACGCACGATCACCTTCAGAGGACTCTCCTCCGGGAATTCACCAGGGTGTGTCGCCAGCCGAAACGCATGTTCGATCTTATCAAGTGGGATTCTGTGAGACACAAGGAGGTGCAACGGAATTCGGCCGCTGAACACAAGCTCAGCGCACTCCTTCTGCAGGTCTACCGACGCACTGTATGATCCCAGCAACTGGCGCTCACCAACACAGATGCTGGCACCGGAAAGTTCGATGCGTTCTTTGTCTGAGGTTTGCGCAAAAAGCATGATCTTTGCACCGGGGCGCGTCGCCGCAATTGCCTGTTCCACCAGTCCTTTTGCGGCAGTTGCAACGATCACCATGTCTGCACCGCGGCCGTCCGTCAGTTGCCGAAGCTTAGCCGCCACGTCCTCATGACGCGGATCCAGCGCATACTCAGCCCCGCACTCTAACGACAATTCCAGCCGCCGCGCGATTGTATCAGACGTAACGATCTTGCAGCCGCGCAGTTTCAGCAACATCGTAAAGATCAGGCCGATCGAGCCCTGTCCCTGCACTAACACCACATCGCCGGGCTTCGGATCGCACTGCTCCACCGCCTTGACGCAGGTGTTCACCGGCTCCACGAACGCCGCCGTATCGAACGCAACGCCGTCCGGAATTCTCTCGACGCCGCGCTCCAGGATCCAGTCCATTACCCGAACGTACTGCGCGAAACCGCCGCCGGCAGGCTCGAAACCGGCCGTGACACCGACCTTTTTATATACAGGGCACTGCGCATACAGCTTGCGCGCGCAGTAGAAACAATCGCCGCACGGGATGTGGTGGAACACAATCACGCGGTCTCCGACGGAGTACTTCGTGACGCTGCTCCCCACGGCGGCAACCACGCCCGCCGTCTCATGCCCGTAGATCCGAGGCGGAGTCAACAGATCATATTCAATCTTCTTGAGGTCCGTATGGCACACACCGCAGGCATGCACGCGAATCAGAATCTCGCCCGGCCCGATAGCTGGTATGTTTACCTCGTCAACCGAGACAAGGTGATTTCCCCGATAAACCGCCGCTCTCATGAGGGCGGGTAAAGCTGCGTCAGAACCTGCAGAGAGCAAGAAATTCTCCCATATTTTTCGATGCGAGCGCTGTTCTCTGAGCCAGCCGGGCCAACTCAGGAATGCGCGTCAAAGGCCGTGCCAGTGCGTTCAACAAAAGTACAGGGACCTTGAAACGGCCATCAGGCATAAGGATTTTATTAAAATCATTTGCAAAATCTTCGTTTGCCAGATCACTCACGGCGCGAACACAATAGAATGGCACACCCAGCCCGTGACTTGCACGCGCCACCCCTCCCGCCTCCATCTCGACAGCCAGCGCTCCCGTCGAGCGTAAGTCGCTCTTTTCAGCCGCTGAAGCCGCGATTCGGTCAACCGACACCAGGGCTCCGGTCAGAGCTACCGGTCCAGCCGGCATAAGGACCGGCCAAATCTCACCGTCGGTGCGAATCTCCCCTGGCACGAAGATATCCCCAATGCGCAGCGATGAATCCAGCGCGCCGCACGTCCCCACGCTCACGATTGCGTGAGGCTTCAGATGCCCGATAGCGGCTACCCCCGCCATAGCCCGGTGTGAACCCGCGCCGTTCGCCACAGCGACAACGTCACGGCCCTGCCACGTACCCCCCACTGCCCAATAAACCGGCAGTTGCAGCGCATGGACGCCATCCCATTTCCCGGCCCAGGCCTGACACTCGCGACGATCCGCTGCGACAAACACGACCGGCGCCGTCACGGCAGCGCCTCAAACCAGTTGATCGCGTCGATGAAGGCGGTCTCTGGCGAACTCGGCGCGTAGCCCAACTGCGCGGCAGCCTTCTGATGCGAAACCCACATCTTCTTCTTCGCCATCCGCACTGCTTCCATGGGCACGCGCGGAGGGATTCCAGTGAGTTGCGCCAGCCCCGTCGTCAGCACGCCAGCCGTCCAGGCCACGGCATACGGCAACTGAATGCGCGGCGCACGGCGCCCCGTATACCGAGCCAGTTCCGCCAGGATCTGTCCGAGGGTCATGTTCTCGCAGCCGAGAATATACCGTTCTCCCGGCACACCCTTCTCACACGCCAGCAGATGGCCAACGGCGACGTCCCGCACATTCACCACGTTCAGCCCCGTGTCGATATACGCCGGCATTGCCCCGTTCAGGAAGTCGCGAACGATCGCGCCTGTCGGAGTCGGCTTGAAGTCGTGGTCACCCATCGGCGCCGTCGGATTGACGATCACCACAGGCAAACCAGCGCCCGCGAAATCGAGAGCCACTTGTTCGGCCAGAAACTTCGAGCGCTTGTAATTCCCTGCCATGGAATGCTCGGCAATCGGCGTACTCTCGTCGCCAATCCCCGGTCGGCCACCTCCGCCTTCCGGAATGCCGATGCACCCGACGGTGCTCGTGTAAACGACGCGTTCCACGCCGGCCGCGAGCGCCGCGTTCAACATGTTCCGCGTACCCCCAACGTTCGACCGATAGAGCTCTTCAGGATCTTTCGACCAGAGCCTGTAGTCCGCGGCAACGTGGAACACCAGACCACAGCCCTCCGCTGCGCGCAGCAGCGAATCGGGATCGCGCAAGTCGCCTTCAAACTCCTCTACCTCAAGTTCCGGAACCCTGCCCAGACCTCGAACCAAAGCTCGAACCTTGTAGCCGCGTTCGGTGAGCAGGCGAGCCACATGCCAGCCAACGAATCCGGTGGCCCCGGTGACTAATGCAGGTTTCAAGGGTTACCGGTTTGCCGCCTGCGCCTGGACGAATGCAGACAGCGCAATGAGCGGGAAGTAGAGCCGGTAGTAATGATAGTTCAGGTAGAAGACCTTGGGGAAGCCAGTCCCGGTCGCGAGATCCTCCGCCCAGTTCCCGTCCGGCTGCTGCGTCGAAATGAGGTAGTCGATCGCATGCTGCACGCTCGAACTATACGTATCGCCGCCCGCGAGCAGGCCCATCACTGCCCACGCCGTTTGCGACGGCGTGCTTTTCGCCGGAGTGTAGGTGTTGTTGTCGTAACTGGCGCAGCTTTCACCCCAACCTCCGTCCGGATTTTGCAGTGCGCGAATCCACTCGTTCGCCCTCTGGATATGCGGCTCGTGGTCGTCTTCGCCCATGGCCTGCAACCCGCGCAGCGCAAAGCAGGTGCCATAAAGAAACGCTACGCCCCAGCGCCCGTACCAGCTGCCATCCGGCAGTTGCGTGCGCAGCAGATACTCGATAGCACGTCTGCACGCCGGGTGGTTCCGATCGAGTCCGTTCGCCGCCAGTGCCTCCAGCGTACGCCCGGTAATATCGGCGCACGTCGGGTCCAGCATCGCGTTGTGGTCGGCAAACGGCACGTGGTTCAGGATCTGCCAGTTGTTGTCCACGTCGAACGCCGCCCAGCCGCCATCAGACGACTGCATGGCCAGCAGCCACTCGATCGCACGCCGGCGCGTCGCTTCCTGCGCCTTGGGATTACTGCCCTTCATATGTTTGAAGGCCAGCATCACCATCGCGGTGTCGTCGATGTCGGGATACCAGTCGTTCTGGAACTCGAATGCCCAGCCGGAAGGCTCAGTGTGCGGTCGCTTGACTGACCAGTCGCCCTTGCGGCGAATCTCCCGCTCAACCAGCCAGTCCGTGGCTTTAGCAAGCGACGCCGAACCGCTGTGACCTGCCTCGCCCAGCGCGAACGCGCCGATAGCGGTATCCCACACGGGCGAGAAACACGGCTGGAAGAACAACGCCTGGCCATCGTCCACCATGAGGTTGTCGAACTGCCGGATCGCTTCCACCCGCACCGGGTGATCCGGAGCGTAACCGAGAACGTCCAGCGCCATGATCGAATACTGCATCGGCGGATAAATGGCGCCCAGACCGTCGGAGTGCTTCATGCGCTCCAGCATCCAGTGTTCACACTTCCGGATCGCATCCTTCCGGATCCGGGCATAGCCGTACTTCTCCCACAGCTTCAGGATGCGGTCCGACTGAATGAACGTACTGCGCCAGCTCAGCCAGCTGGCGTCATACTCGAACCCGACGCTCTTGCCCGGGATGAACAGTTCTTCCAGCGTGAACCCGGCCGGCACCGGACGTTGCGGATCATGCGCATGAACAATCGCCAGCGCCACCACAATGGCCCGCGTCCACGAGGACATCTGATACAGCAGGCCGCCCGGGAGCAGCAGCACCTCGGGAGGGATACTGGGCGTGCCTTCGCGCGGATAAAGCCCAAAAAGACTAAGGTTTACTTTGGTGTAACTGTTAGCCGCCTGAACTCCGCCGAGAGCGGCGATCCGCTCCCGCAGCCGGGCCAGCCGCACATCCTCGAACCGCAGTCCCGCTACCTTCAGCGCGAAATACGCTTTCACCGAAGCGCTGATTTCGCTCGGTCCGCCCGCGTAGATATTGAACCCGCCGTCGGGTAACTGACGGGAAAGAATGCGATCTGCCGCGCGCTGGATCTGCGCCTTGTTCGGCGGATTCCACTCGCCGTTCACCGGTGCATGCAGCCACAATTGCAGCAGGATGTAATCCGATTCGAGCGTCGTATCCGCCGTAAGCAGCGCGCACCAGTAGCCGTCGTCATGCTGCAGGCGCAACAGGTGATCGGCTGCCCGCGAGGCGGTAGTCTTCGCCTCGACAACCAGCGATTCCCGAACTTGTAAAGTCGAGGCCATCTTTCTTTAACGCGTGATACTGACGAACTGCGCGGCGGCCGCGCTCAATTCGGGCGGCAGGGAAAAGCGGACGTCTTCCTCGATCATTTCCACTTCTTCCAGCTGCTTGTAGCCGCAATCCTGCAGCGCCGTCACAATCTGCTGCACCAGGTGCTCCGGTGCCGAGGCGCCAGCGGTTACTCCTACATTGATTACGCCGACCAGCCACTCCGGGTTCACATCAGACCAGTCATTCACCAGGAAGGACTGAACTCCGTAGTTTTCGCCTACTTCAACCAGACGCTTCGAGTTCGAACTGTTGGCCGAACCAACCACCAGCATCAGTTCACAAAACGAAGCCACGCCCTTCACAGCGGTCTGCCGGTTTTCCGTCGCGTAGCAGATGTCCTGCGACTTCGGCCCCTGGATCAGCGGGAACCTCTGCTTCAGCCGCTCTACGATGTGCGTGGTCTCGTCGAGGCTCAGCGTCGTCTGCGTCAGGTATGCGACTCGCGTCGCGTCCGGCAGTTCCAGGGCATCTACATCTTCCACTGACTCCACCAAAACCATTTTGTCCGGAGCCTCGCCCAGAGTTCCCACGACTTCGTCGTGGTTCTTATGGCCGATCAGCACCATCGAGAAACCCTCGCGGGCGAACTTCACCGCTTCAAGGTGAACTTTCGTCACCAACGGACACGTGGCATCGATGATGTTCAGACCACGCTCTTTGCCCTGGCGGCGAACATCCGGGGACACGCCGTGCGCGCTGAAGATGGCGCGGCCGTTGTCCGGCACTTCCTGCAACTCTTCCACGAACACCGCGCCCAGCGCGCGCAGTTCATCCACAACGTGCTTGTTGTGAACAATCTCTTTGCGCACGTAGACCGGCGAGCCATACACGCCCAGCGCAATCTTCACAACGTCTATCGCCCGCACCACTCCCGCACAGAAACCACGCGGCTTCAATAAGAATATTTTCTTTACGCCGGTGCTGTTAGGAGCGATTGTTTTGAGGGGCATAGCAGGGTTGCGAACGAATCACCAAGTATATCATCGGAAGCAGGAACGACCCCCGCCGAAGAAGGGGAGCCACCTTGGGAGCAGCCGATGAAAGCCTGGCGTTTTGTAAATGGATTCGGATTCGAAAATCTTCGCCTCACAGAAGCGCCCGAACTGGTCCCGGGCCCGGGACAGGCCATCGTTCGAGTACGCGCCTGTTCTCTCAACTTCCGTGATCTCGTAACGGCTAAAGGCGGCTACGGACGCGCCGTGAAGCCCCCTCTCACGCCCCTCTCAGACGGTGCCGGTGAAGTGACCGCGGTGGGCGAGGGCGTGACCCGCATCAAACCAGGCGACCGCGTCTGCGGCATCTTCATGCAGCGCTGGATCTCAGGCGGAGTCGACGACGACAAGTTTGCCTCCGCCCTCGGAGGTGCCCTCGACGGCATGCTCGCCGAAGAAGTCTGCCTGAGCGCCGACGGTCTCGTCCTGATCCCCGAACATCTTTCGTGGGAAGAAGCCGCAACCCTGCCCTGTGCCGCACTCACTGCCTGGAACGCCCTGTTCCGGTCCGGCAGCCTCAAACCCGGCGAAACCGTCGTCGTCCAGGGCACTGGCGGGGTGTCTGTCTTCGCTCTTCAGTTCGCCGTCATGGCCGGAGCCCGGGTGATCGCCACCTCGTCCAGCGACGCCAAACTCGACCGCGTCCGGCTGATGGGTGCGGTCACCGGGATCAACTACAAGTCGACCCCGGAGTGGGATAAAGCGGTCCGCGAACTCACCGGCGGGGTCGGAGCCGATCACGTTGTGGAAGTTGGCGGAGCCGGTACCCTCCCTCTCTCGCTGAAGGCAGTCCGGCGTGCCGGACACATCGCGCTCATCGGTGTACTCAGCGGCCCAGGCGAGATCGATCCACGACCCATCTTGCTGAAATCAATTCGCGTCCAGGGAATTTACGTCGGCTCACGCGAGATGTTCGAGGAGATGAACCGAGCCATCTCCCTGGCCAGGCTGAAACCCGTCGTCGACCGGGTCTTCGGCTTCCACGAGCCCGTTGCCGCCCTGCAGTACATGGAAAGCGGTGCGCACTTTGGGAAAGTTTGCATCCGGCTCTGATTCGCTCGCCTCGCGCTGAAACCGCACTGGTGTGGTCCGCGTAGACAGAGTAGAGCACCTGATTCTCCAAATGGGCTTATACTCGAAGGAACAAAGGAGTTGCCCTCCGAATGAAGCTGATTTATAAACCGTCATCCTTCGCACGCACCGTGCTGGCACTGACGACCGCCTTTTTCATCACACAACAGGCAATGATCGTGCCCGCAATGGCGGGCAAGAAAAAAACTGACCCGGAAGACATCGGCAATCGCGATGTCGGCAAGGGCGTCAACTTCTACTCCATCGAAAAAGAGATCGGCATGGGCAAGCAGATGGCGCAGGAAGTCGAGCGCCAGGCCAAAATTGTCGACGACCCGATCATCGCCGAATACGTGAACCGCGTAGGCCAGAACCTCGTCCGGAATTCCGATGCCAAAGTTCCGTTCACCATTAAGGTGATCGACGCGGAAGACATCAACGCTTTCGCGCTCCCGGGCGGCTTCTTCTTCGTCCAGACCGGCGTCCTTATGAACGCCGACAACGAAGCCGAACTCGCCGGTGTGATGGCGCACGAAATCGCTCACGTCGCCGCCCGTCACGGTACGCGGCAGGCATCGCGCGGCCAGATCGCGTCATACGCTTCCCTGCCCCTCATCTTCATGGGCGGCATGGCCGGTTACGCCATCTATCAGGGCATGGGCATCCTCGTGCCGCTGGGCTTCCTCAAGTTCACCCGCGGCTTCGAAGCGGAAGCCGACCTCCTCGGGCTCCAGTACATGTATAAGGCCGGCTACGATCCGGGTTCCTTCGTCGACTTCTTCGAAAAGATTCAGTCGCTGGAAAAGCGGAAGCCGGGCACCATGTCCAAGCTCTTCTCGTCCCATCCGCCGACGGACGACCGCATCAAAGCCTCGCAGGAATCCATTCAGAGATACCTGAAGGAAAAGCCGGAGTACGTCCTTACCACCAGCGAGTTCAATGATGTGAAGACCCGCATCATGGCGATGCACAGCCGCCGTAAAGTGGATGACGTGAAAGACGCCGGACGCCCGACGCTCCGCCGCAATCCGAACGGCCAGATCGATGCCAACGGCGACGAAAAGGCGCCGAAGACCGATTCGGACGAACGCCCCACGCTGAAGCGCCGCGACCCTTAATCACCTCTCGCAGCAGGAAAACGGCCGGGCTCCGCAAGGTGACCCGGCCGTTTTGTTTTTCAAATCGTTGGGAACACTTGCAGTATCTCGGCTTGAGAATCCGTCCCCAGAGAAACGTCACCCGTCTGAATGAACTGCAGCAAGTCCGCGTTCAGCCGATCGGCGGCGGTAACGAACAGACCGTGCGGTTCCCCGTCGTACTCGATGACCATGGCGTGCGGCAGAAATTCCTTCACTCGCCGACCAGATTTGTCGATCGGCACAGTGTGGTCGTCGGTTCCGTGGATCACCAGCACCGGAATTGTGATGTTGCGCAGATCGTCACGGAAGTCAGTAGTTGCCCACGCCTCCGCGGCTGCCAGCGTCGACCGGAGCGAAGCCTGCATCACCAACACCTGATTCCACTCGAGCAGTGCATCCGAAACCGTGTGGTGCACCAGCGAACGACCGTAGAACTTCTGCCCGAACTCCTTCATGAAAGCCGGACGGTCTTCCCGGATCGCTTTCTCGATCTTCCCGAACTCCTCCTGATCGATCCCGTCAGGATTATCCGGCGTCTTCAACAGGAACGGCGTCACAGCGGAAACCAGCACCGCTCGACTCACCCGGTCAGAACCGTATTGAGTGAGGTATCTCACCACCTCGCCACCACCCATCGAAAAGCCGACCAGAACAACGCCTTCAAGGTCCAGATCCTCCATCAGGGCATTCAGGTCGGCAGCGAATGTGTCGTAATCGTAGCCGGACCAAGGCTGCGACGAGAACCCGAACCCTCGCCGGTCGTAGAAGATCACACGGCACCCGCGGGATGCCAGAAACTCGGCCTGCTTCTCCCACATGGCGCCACTGAGCGGCCACCCGTGGATCAGCACAACGGGCGTTCCTGAACCCCAATCGCAGAAACTCAACTCTG
Organism: Bryobacterales bacterium; assembly: GCA_025462945.1. Lineage (GTDB taxonomy): Bacteria > Acidobacteriota > Terriglobia > Bryobacterales > Bryobacteraceae > BOG-234. The sequence goes on along the minus strand of JAOAPO010000154.1, from coordinate 7,858 downwards.
TATCGTCTGAAATTTGAATGAACTGCATCTCGCGACCACCACCTTTAAGGTCTATGAGAGTGGATCTGAATCACCCGCTTCCGTTTCGTCCCGTGTGACCTAATAAGATTACGGACTGATGCGGCTATTCACCGGATTTCCCATCGCCGGCAACACGCGGCAGAAGATCGAAACGATTCTGGAGGAACTGCGGCCCGAAGCGAAGCTGCGCTGGTCTCGGCCGCAGAACCTCCACATCACCGCCGCCTTCATCGGCAAGTGGGACGAGGGTCGCCTGGCGGAACTGAAGTCCGCGCTGGCCCAAGTGGAGCCGTCAGGCCCCGCGGCAGTTACGGTGACAGGCTTCGGCTTCTTTCCCAATCCGCACCACCCCCACACGATGTTCCTGGCAGTGAAGGCGGACCCTGCTCTGAACGCCGCTGCGACGAACATCACCCGTGCGCTGGTGGGCCTCGGATACGAGCCCGAAGACAGGCCCTGGCACCCTCACATCACCCTGGCGCGCATCGCACGAGAGAATATAACCCAATTGAGGTTTCGGATCGCATCCATGAACAACCGTTTCCCGCTCGAGAGCTTCACAATCCCCGAGTTTCATCTGTATGAGAGCCGTCCCGAGCCTGGCGGCTCCGTCTACTCCGCACTCGCGTCCTTCCCCCTGGAGGCCGCGGCTCAGTGATCGGTCTCGGTGCGATTCTCCTTGCCTGGCTCATCGGCGGCATCCCGTTTGGCGTCATCGTCGTTCGGATTATGAGTGGCAAAGACGTTCGGGAGGGTGGTTCAGGCAATATCGGCGCGACGAACGTCAGCCGCGTCGCTGGCCCTGCCGCAGGCGTCATCACGCTGATTTTGGATGCAGCCAAGGGCTGGCTGGCCGTCTGGCTCACGTCATACCTGACCAATGGCAACATCGGCTTCATGAGCGCTGCAGCGGTCACCGTGATGGTTGGGCACTCGTTTTCGATCTGGCTTCGCCTGATCGACGGCAAATTCTCTGGCGGCAAAGCCGTGGCCAGTTTCCTCGGTGCGTTCGGCTTCCTCACGCCCCTGCCTGTCCTTGCGGTCGCGATCGTGTTCTTCATCGTGGTCGCCACGACCCGCTACGTCTCGCTCGGCAGCATCTGCGGCGCCGGCCTGTTTCCGATCGCCTGCTGGATGATCTTGCACCCCGACTGGCCCATTCTCCTCGCCGCTGTTGGCGCCGGTCTCCTCGTCATCTGGCGTCACAGCGGGAACATAGCGCGCATTCGCGCCGGTGAAGAACGGGTACTCGGCCGCAAGTGACGAAGCTCGCGATCATTGGCGGCGGCGGCTGGGGTACCGCTCTCGCGTGCGTGCTCGCCTCGCGCTTCGACGAAATCAGCCTCTGGATGCACGAGGCCGACCTTGCGACAACAGTGCAGCAGAGTCGAATAAACCGGGTCTTTCTTCCCGACATTCAGTTGCCTCGCAACGTGGGCGCTACCAGTTCGCTGGAGACTGCCCTCCGCGCGACGGACCTCGTTCTCAGCGTCATGCCCTCGCACGTCGTGCGTGCCGTTTACACGCGCCTCAAGCCCCTGCTCCGTCCCGGAACTCCGGTCGTCTCTGCCACCAAAGGTTTGGAAGCCGGCACCCTCGAACGCGTCTCCCAAGTGATCGGTTCCGTCCTCGGGCCAGGATTCCCCATCGCTGTTCTCACGGGCCCCACCTTCGCCATCGAAGTGGCCGCTGGCAAGCCGACTGCGGTCGTTGCGGCCTCGGCAGACCTCGACCTCGCCCAGACTCTGCAGCAGCGCTTCTCCGGTCCTACCTTCCGCGTCTACGCGAGTTCTGATCCCATCGGGGCCGAGATTGGCGGCTCTCTCAAGAACGTGATCGCCATCGGGGCCGGCATTTGCGATGGCCTCGGCCTTGGACACAATGCGCTCGCCGCGCTCATCACGCGCGGGCTGGCGGAACTCACCCGGCTCGCAGTCGCGGCGGGCGGTCGCGCGGAGACCATGGCGGGGCTGGCTGGTCTTGGCGATCTTGTCCTGACATGCACCGGTGATCTAAGCAGAAATCGTCAGGTCGGTATGAAGCTAGCCCAGGGACTGCAACTCGGAGAAATCCTGGCCGCGACTCCGATGGTCGCTGAAGGCGTGAAAACAACGTCCGTTGCAATCGAACTCGCCCGACGCTTGGGCGTCGAACTGCCGATCGCCGGGCAGATGCACGCCGTCCTGAACGAAGGCCGCGCTCCCGCTGAGGCCATTCGCGAACTCATGGGGAGAACTCTGAAGTCAGAGGGCGTTTAGCGGACGCGCCCGGTACTCACCCGAAACGCCCAGTCCTGCCGCCCATTCGCCGAGGCATCGAGCGCGGCTTCGTCCCAGTCGTAACGCAGCTGAATCTGCTCCACATTCCAGCCGTCCTTACTACGCTCCAGCACGGCGTAGCGGGCATGCGGGCTTCCCGTTTCCATCACATGGGGAAAGGGCACGTCCTCAGAGTACGCCTGCAGTCCCACTGAACCAGGATTGACGATCAGTCTGTCCCGGAACGACACCACTCGCGGAATATGAGTGTGACCGCACAGCAGCAGAGTTGGAAGAGCCCCGGTGCCGAGGCGATCCTGAATGTCCCGGGTGTCAGCGAGAAGAACACCCTCCCGGCTAATCGTCTCCAGCAGATACTCTGTGTCCGAGCGCGGCGTGCCGTGAAACAGCAGCACGTCGTCAATCTGCAGCCGCGGGGGCAGCCCCGCCAGCCATTTCCGCTGCTCAGGAGTGATCTGCTGCATCGCGTCCGGTTCCAGAAGGTCGCAATCCTGATTTCCCGCGACTCCCGGCAGGTCGAGCTTCATCAGGAGTGCAGCCGCGCCGTTCGGATCGAGCGGACCGAACAGGTTGTCACCCAGATTGACGATCCTGTGGATGCCCCGGCGGTCGATGTCCGCAAGAACTTCTTCGAGCGCCCAGCGGTTGCCGTGGACGTCCGCAATGGCGGCAAAGCGGTCTAGCGGCCCCCGATGTTGATACATACGATCCCCGCCACAATGACCGCCAGTGCGCCGAGCTTCGGCATCGTGATCGGCTCCCCGAAAAACAGCCGCGACCAGAACATGGTGCAAACGTAGCCTACCGACACCATCGGGTACAGCACGGAAAGCTCACCGTGGCGCACGCCCATGACGAAGGGGATGCTGGAACCAACGTACAGCGCAACCCCGAACGCGAGCTTCCAGTTCACGATGTACTTGAGCCCTTTGCGGAGCGGTTCCGCGCCCAGTTTCAGGAAAACGGCGCCGAACGAGCCTATGACCGAAGCCAGCAGCACCAGCAGGACCGAACTGAGCGGTGTCTCAACTCTCACGCTGTCTCGCTTGCCTTTCCGAGAATCGCCACGCCGCTGACCACCAGCAGGATCCCCCCGGCTTTCCAGAGATTCATGTGGTCGCCGAACAGGTACATGCTGAGCAGGTTCACCCAGACGAAGGTGAGCGAAATGATGGGGTAGAGCGTGGAGAGTTGCCCGTCCCGAAGCGCCAGAATCAACAGCAAAGCGTTCAGGGCGCTCACCGCGTACCCGAAGATCAGCGGGTAGTTCGTCAGCAGCGCTTTAACGAAAGGCCACCACGTCCGCTGATCGCCAATGACCACGGCGGGCATGTAGTGTGTCGCGCCATACTTCATCATGATCTGTGCCAGAGCCGCAAAAACCGTAAGACACAGCACCATGTACACGGGTTTGCGCGAACGCGGCGCGATGCTTTGAGTGCTCATTTAGCGAGGACGAACTTCCGTCAGGATAGCAGCCGTTACAATGGGAGACTGTGGACACCTCGAACGAAAACGCTACCGAACAGGCAACTCCCGCCGGGACGGAGAAGGCGCAGGATCCGCCGCGCGGATTTATCGCGGAATGGACCGTAACTATCCTGTTACTGCTGTTCGGCACCACCACGCTGGTTCAGGCGTTCGTGATACCGACCGGCTCGATGGAAGACACCCTGCTCGTCGGCGACCACCTGCTGGTGGACAAGCTGGCCTTCGCGCCGGGCGGCCCGATCACGAAGAACATCCTGCCGTACAGCGATGTGAAGCGCGGCGACATCATCGTGTTCCGCTACCCTGTCGACATTCGCCAGACGTTCGTCAAGCGCGCCATGGGCGTTCCCGGTGACCGCATCCGCCTGCAGAACAAGCAGGTTTATTTGAACGGGCACCTGCTGAACGAGCCGTATGTGGTCCACAAGGCCGAGTGGATCGATTCGTACCGCGATAACTTCCCGTCTGACCCGAATACTGCCGTTTCCGCCGGCGCTCAGAAAATGCTTGAGCAGAATGTCCAGAACGGCGAAGTCATCGTGCCGCCGGGCTTCTACTTCGCCATGGGCGACAACCGCGACCAGTCTCTCGACAGCCGCTACTGGGGCTTCGTACCCCGCGAAAACATCATCGGCAAGCCGCTCGTCATCTACTGGTCTTATGATGCCACCACCGAAGACCTTTCGAACCCCGGCGCGACAATCCCTCACCTGATCGATATCGTGATGCACTTTCCGACCAAGACTCGCTGGCGTCGGACGCTGAACCTGATCCATTCCTACCCTGTGCAGTAACGGAGAGCTTTCTTTGGGCGATACAAACTACTACGGCCTGATTCTGGCCGGTGGACGAGGTACGCGTTTTTGGCCTCGCAGCCGCAAACGTCATGCAAAACAGGTCCTGTCCGTGGGACTGGAAGACCGGACTCTGATCCAGCAGACCGTCGATCGCCTGCGCCCCATCATTCCACCCGAGCGGATCTGGATCCTGACCAACGGCTTCGTCCGAGACGAGATCGTACGTCAGTTGCCCGACGTGCCGCCCTCGCAGATCATCGCGGAACCGGCGCAGCGCAACACCGCTCCAGCGATTGGTCTCGCGGCCCATATCTTAGAGCAGATCGATCCGGATGCCGTCTTCGGCGTCTTCCCGTCAGACCACGTGATCGGCAACGCGGCGCATTATGTCGAACTGGTTGAGACTGCGTTTCAGTCGGCCAAACAGGGCAACATCGCCGTACTGGGCGTCGCTCCCCGCTGGGCAGAGACGGGCTATGGTTACATCGAGTTCCCGGCTGACGAGCCTCGCTCTGCGACTGGCGTCAATCGCGTCGTGAAGTTCCGCGAGAAGCCGAAGAAGCCGCAGGCCGAAGTCTACCTGGCGGCCGGCAACTACTACTGGAATGCCGGCATGTTCTTCTGGCAGGCCAAGACCGTGCTCAAGGCCCTGCGGGCCTACCTGCCAAACACCGCCGCCCTGATCTCCAGCCTGCCGCCGGTCAGCGACCCTGGTTTCGACGCGCAGCTGGAACAGGTCTTCCCGCAGTGCGAAGACATTTCGATCGACTTCGCCGTTCTGGAGCACGCGACCAACGTCACCGGCGTTCCCTGTGACGACTTCGGCTGGAACGACGTCGGTAGTTGGGAGGCCGTCTACGAACTGCTGCCTCGTGACGAAAACGCCAACTCGGCGCGCTCGGAAGTTATCGTGCGGTCCGCTACGGGCAACTACATCGATTGCGGCGGCAAGCTCGTTGCCCTCATTGGAGTGGACAACCTGATCGTTGTCGATACGCCCGACGCCCTGCTTGTCGCTGACCGCAGCCGCGCCCAGGAAGTGGGCGATATTGTCAAAATGCTCGAGAAGATGGGCCGCGAAGAGCTGCTGTAGGTTTACGAGCCCTTCTGGGCCTCGGCGAACTCCAGCGTGACGTCCAGGGTCTCCATGAACGAGCCGACCTTGATCGGCTTCGTCAGATACCGATAGAAGCCGGCCTGTAGCCCTCTCTCCACATCTCGGGGCATGGCATTCGCGCTCAACGCGACAACCGGGATATGGCTCGTGTGAGCGTCCGCGCGCAGGATCTGCAAGGCCTCGATGCCGCTGATTCCGGGCAGGTTGATGTCCATCAGTATCATGTCGGGCAAATGCTCGCGAGCCAGTGCAATCCCGCTCGGCCCGTCCACCGCGCTCAGCAGGACCACGTCGGGGCGACGCTCCATCAGGCGACGGACGAGCTCAAGGTTCGCCGGGTTGTCTTCCACGTAAAGCAGAGTCCGCCGCAGTTCCCCCGCGAGCGCTCGGGTCGATCCCACATCGGGAATCGAATCGTGATCGTGCTCCAGATTCGGCGCACTGGACGAATTGAGTTCAAACCAGAAGACACTCCCAAGACCAACTTCGCTCTCCACGCCGATCTCGCCGCCCATCAGTTCCACCAGGCGCTTGCTCATGACCAACCCGATGCCCGTGCCCTCCTCGCCGCTGCGCTCCTGCCCTAGCCTGTTGAAAGCCTGGAACAGCTGGGATTGCATCTCCGGAGCAAGCCCCGCGCCTGTGTCCCTGACACTAATGCGAATACGTCCGTTGCCAACCAGTGCGTAATCTACGAGGATTTCCCCGTTCGGCCGGTTGTACTTGGTGGCGTTTGAAAGCAGGTTGATCAGTATCTGCTTCAGGCGCGTGCGATCGGCGTTCACAAAATAGGGTTCGGTAACGGCAGGGAAAGTCATCCGCAGTCCCCGCTTTTGAGCTTGCGGCTCGATCATCGCGTGGCACTCATCCAGCACATCGGCCAGCGCCGTGGGCTCCAGTGAGAGGGCCAGCTTGCCGGACTCGACCTGGGCGAGGTCGAGGATTTCATTGATCAGGTCCAGCAGATACCAGCCGGCCCGGAGGATGGGGTCAATGCTGGCCATCTGCGAAGCCGTCGGTGGCGGAGTCTCAGAACTCATTAGCTGTGCGAACCCCAGGATGGCGTTCAGCGGGGAGCGGAGTTCGTGGCTCATGCTCGAAAGGAAATCCGATTTCGCCAGGTTCGCTTTTTCAGCCGCGGCGCGTGCCCTCTCGAGTTCAGCGTTGTTCTCCTGAAGCGTCTGCTCGAAGCGCTTGCGATCGGTAACATCGCGGGCCGCCGCGAAGACGCCCTGCAGCTTGCGGTCGCGGTCATGGAAGGTAGTCGCGTTATAGGACACGACCGTCATCTTGCCGTCCCGAGCCCGAACCGTCAGTTCGTAGTTGGTGACCTTGCCTTCTCTCAGGACCCGCTTGATTCCCGCTTCAGCGCACTCGGGGTCGGTGAAGAGGTTCTTGAACGGTGCTCCGATCAGTTCGTCGCGCGTGCAGCCCGTGAGCCCTTCCATCTGCTGGTTCGCGTCCGTTATGATCCCGCGTGGGTCGGTGGTCATTAGCCCATCGATATTCGATTCGATCAGCGACCGTGTGTAGAACTGCTGGTCGCGCAACCGCTGGTCGAGCAACTCCTGCTCCGCTTCCACTTGCTTGCGTGCCGTGTTGTCGGTCCCGATCAGCAGGTAGCCGATGATGCCGCCCTGGGGGTCGCGGAGCGCCGTCACCGAGACGACGGCGGGGAAGCGGCTGCCATCCTTGCGGATGTAGGTCAACTCATAAATGTCTTCGATCCCTCGCGAGGCTTTGAAAGCGAGTGCGTCGAAGCCCGGCGTGATGTTCGTCGCCAGTTCCTGGCTGAGCGCTCTCGCCCGGGCGATCACCTCGTTCGAATCCGAGATATCGGCGGGAGTGATCCTGTCGACCACCTCGCTGGCCGTGTAGCCCAGCATGCGTTCTGCGCCGACGTTGAAGAGCTGAATCACGCCTTTTTCGTCGGTCGCTATGCTTGAAAAGTTCTCGCTGTTGAAGATGGCGGCCTGCAAAGCGCCAGCTTTCAGCAGCGCTTCCTCCGCCTGCTTACGGGCCGTATTATCGGTGCCGATCAGCAGGTAGCCGATGATGCCGCCGGGGTCGTCCCGGAGCGCGGTTACGGAAACGACGGCGGGGAAACGGCTGCCATCCTTGCGGATGTAGGTCAGCTCGTAGATGTCCTCGAT
>JAOAPO010000122.1 GCA_025462945.1 Bryobacterales bacterium | reverse complement strand
GCCCGTCAATGCCGAGCGTGATCACTTCCCCGCCCTTGAGATAGATCTGCGGCTTCTTGCCGAAGCCCACGCCCGGAGGCGTTCCGGTGGTGATCACATCGCCGGGCATGAGACTCATGAACCGGCTGATGTAACTCACCAGAGTGGCAACGCCGAAGATCATGGTCTTCGTGTTGCCTGTCTGCATGCGAACGCCGTCAATGTCTAGCCACATACTGAGCGCCTGCACGTCGGGCACTTCATCGGAAGTCACCAGCCACGGACCAATCGGGCCGAAGGTATCGCAGCCCTTACCGCGATCCCACTGCGAGCCGCGCTCCAGCTGGAAGTGGCGTTCGCTCACGTCATTGATCAGGACGTAACCGGCAACGTGCTTCAGCGCATCCGCTTCTTCCACGTAACGTGCGGTTGAACCGATCACGACGCCGAGTTCCACTTCCCAGTCCGTCTTGCCGGAATTCTGCGGGATCACAACCGGATCGTTGGGGCCCACGATGCAGCTGGTGGCCTTCGTAAACAGGACAGGCTCGCTGGGGACGGGCATATTGCTTTCGGCCGCGTGGTCAGAGTAGTTCAGGCCCACTGCGATGAACTTGCCGATGCCCGTGAGCGGCGTGCCGTAGCGGACACCGTCGGCGACCACAGGGAGGCTCTCCACATTGATTGCCTGGAGCTTCGCCAAACCTTGCGGTGTGACCGTATCGGGGCCGATGTCGGACAGAACGCCCGAGAGATCGCGGATCTTGCCCGCCGCGTCGCGGATGCCGGGCTTCTCCTGCCCCGACTTGCCATAGCGTAAGAGTTTCATAGTTCCTTCGTATTCTATAGGCGAGCTTTTATCCGGCGAGCTTTGATCATGCGGAGATCATCGCCTTCCATGCTTCTTCGTCGCGTCCGATGCTGATACGGTTGCCCGCACGCACGAATGGCAGCCGCAGGAGTTGCGGGTTGTTCTCCAGCTTCGCCAACCACTCGGCATCGCTCATCTTCATATACTTCAGGCCGCCGTCGACGTAGGCCTTCGACTCGGTATCGAGCAGACCGGGCAGGGTGAAGCGTTCCACGAATCGCCTGATTTCGCCGGGCGACATCGCCTTTTTCTGCAGGTCGCAATACTGGACGGTGATGCGTCTTTCTTTGAAAAAGCGCTCAGCCGCGCGCGCTGCCTGCGAGCTCTTAATGCCGAAAATCTGGACCGTGGTCATGCCGATTCCAGAGTAAGACAAGTGATAACTTAGGCACGATGCGCAAAATTGTTTTCGTCGTTGCTCTCTCGGCGGCCGCCATGCTTTCGGCTCAGGACGTTACGCCCGGCCAGCGGGTATTCGAGAATCGTTGCGGACGGTGCCACGGTGCCGAGGGCAATGGCAGTGACATGGGGCCGTCTATCCATAACGGTCTCGCCCAGCGCAACGACGCGCAACTCGGCAGCCTTATCAAGACTGGTATCCCGGGCAAGATGCCCAGTAACAATGTGAACGAGCAGGAACTGGGGCAACTGACGGCGCACCTGCGAAGGCTGCAGGCGTCCAGAAGCGTGCGACCCAGCGAGCCGGTCAAACTCACGCTGGTTGACGGAAAAGTTTTGGAAGGCACGCAGGTCGGCCAGGGGTTTTCGGATCGTCAGATTCGTACGGCGGACGGCATGGTCCATCTGCTGCGCCGTGACGGTGAGAAGTATCGCGAGGTTGGCCCCAGCGTTGACTGGCCCGGCTTCAATGGCGATCCTCGCGGGAACCGCTACACCACGATGACGCAGATCAATAAGGCCAACGTGAAGAGCATGACCGCCAAATGGGTTTTCCCCATCCCGAACGGCAGCCGTCTGCAGGGCACTCCCGTGGTGGTTGGCGGCATTATGTACGTGACTTCGCAGAATCAGTGCATCGCGCTGGACTCCGGCACTGGCCGCCAGTTGTGGCGCTGGTTCCGTCCCACAACGCCTGGCACGGTGGGCGGGAACGCGAATCGCGGGGTCGCCTCCCATGGAGACAAGGTTTATATCGCGACGGATAACGCCCATCTGGTCGCGCTGAATCGCTTCACAGGTGCGCAGGTTTGGGACGCCGAAACGGCCGAACCGAAAAAGAACTACTTCGCCACGGGCGCGCCGATATCCGTCGGCAACCTCATCCTGACCGGTGTGGGCGGCGGTGAACACGGCAGTCGCGGCTTCGTGGCGGCTTACGACGCCGAGACCGGCAAGGAAGCCTGGCGCTTCTGGACCATCCCGGCGAAAGGCGAGCCGGGCGCGGAAACCTGGGAAGGCAACGAACTGGAACATGGCGGCGCGCCGACCTGGCTGAGCGGCACCTACGATCCTGAACTCGATACGGTCTACTGGCCGATTGGGAACCCCGCCAAGGAGTACAACGGCGATGACCGCAAGGGCGATAACCTTTACTCCGATTGCGTGGTCGCACTCGATGCGAAGACCGGCAAGCTGAAGTGGTACTTCCAGTTCACACCGCACGATCTGTGGGACTGGGATGCGACTGAAACGCCTGTGCTGGTGAACGCAAACTTCCAGGGCCAGCCACGTAAGCTCCTGCTCCAGGCCAACCGGAATGGCTTTTTTTATGTTCTCGACCGCACCACGGGGAAGGCACTGCTGGTCAAGCAGTTCGTCCGGAAGCTGACCTGGGCGACGGGCATGACACCGGAAGGCCGACCGATCAAGGCCCCCAACCAGGAACCGACGCCGGAGGGCACTCTTGTTTGCCCCTCCCAGAGTGGCGCCACCAATTTCTACTCCCCGTCTTTTAACCCGGCGACAGGTCTGTTCTACTTTCACGTCTTCGAGAGCTGCAGCATTTACACGAAGCGCGATCAACCCACGTGGGTTGCCGGGCAGACCTATCTCGGCGGGGTGCAGCGGGCCGCCCCGGGCGAGATCCGAGAGCATTACCTGAAAGCCCTGGACATCTCGACGGGCAGGGTTGTGTGGGAACTCCAGCAGCCGGGGCTCGGACAAAGCTGGGGCGGCACGCTGGCGACGGCCACTGGCCTGGTCTTCTTCGGCGAAGAGAACGGGGCCATGATGGCGGCCGATGCCACCACCGGCAAACCGCTGTGGCGCTTCGAGACCAACCAGCTCTGGAAGGCCTCCCCCATGGCGTATCAGGTGGACGGCAAAGAGCACATTGCTGCCATCGCCGGAGGCAACGTGATCGCTTTCGGACTGCCAGACTAACGGGACCCGTCCGATATATTGGAACTAACCTCATGAGTCAAAACACCTTTGGTACCGAGTCGACTCTTCGTGTTGGCGGTATCGACTACCGCTATTTCCGCCTGGGCGCGCTTGCAGAAAGCGGAGCCGCGGACATCTCGAAGATGCCGTTTTCCCACCGCATTCTGCTGGAGAATTTGCTGCGCCAGGAAGACGGCAAGAAGGTCAAGCCGGCCGATATCGAGAAGATTCTGAAAGCAGCGGTCAATGCGGACGAAATCTCGTTTATGCCGGCCCGCGTTCTGCTGCAGGATTTCACCGGAGTACCGTGCGTAGTGGATCTGGCAGCGATGCGCGACGCGCTCGCGGAGATGGGCGCGGACCCCTCCAGGGCCAACCCCCTCATGCCCGCCGATCTGGTGATCGACCACTCGGTACAGGTGGACGAATACGGCACGAAGCAGGCGTTCGACATAAACGCCGCCCTCGAATTCGACCGTAACCGTGAGCGCTACATGCTGCTCCGGTGGGCGCAGACCGCGTTCAGCAACTTCCGGGCTGTACCGCCCGACACGGGCATCGTCCACCAAGTCAATCTGGAGTATCTGGCCAACGTCGTATTCCGCATGCAGGAAGCTGATGGCAGCTGGACCGCCTACCCTGACACTCTTGTGGGTACCGACTCACATACGACGATGATCAACGGCCTGGGGGTTGTTGGTTGGGGCGTCGGCGGAATCGAAGCTGAGGCCTGCATGCTGGGGCAGCCCGTTTCCATGCTGCTGCCTCCGGTGGTCGGCTTCAAGCTCTTCGGCAAGCTGCCTCCCGGCTGCACCGCCACCGATCTTGTGCTCACAGTCACCCAGATGCTTCGCAAAAAGGGCGTCGTTGGCAAGTTCGTGGAATTCTACGGCGCTGGTCTGACGGCTCTGAGCGTTGCCGATCGCGCCACCATCGCAAACATGGCCCCCGAGTACGGCGCGACCATCGGCTTCTTCCCCGTCGATGCCGGCACCCTCGATTACCTCCGCACGTCGAACCGCAATCCGCACACCCTTGAACTGGTGGAAGCGTACTCGAAGGCGCAGGGCCTGTTCCGCACCGATGAGACCCCCGATCCAACGTTCGCCGATACTCTGGACCTCGACCTCTCAACCGTTATGCCGTCGATGGCCGGTCCGAAGCGCCCGCAGGATCGTCTAACGCTGCCTGAAGTCCGCGGTAACTTTAGTGAGGCTTTCAAAGACGCAACAGCGAAATCCGCATCGATCGAAATGCATGGCGAGGCGGCGACCATGTCGGGTGGCGCAGTCGTCATCGCGGCGATCACGAGTTGCACGAATACTTCCAACCCGTCGGTAATGATCGGTGCCGGCCTGCTGGCGAAGAAGGCTGTCGAGAAGGGTCTGAAGTCGAAGCCCTGGGTGAAGACCAGCCTTGCGCCAGGCTCCAAAGTCGTCACGAATTATCTCAGCAAGGCCGGTTTGACGCCTTACCTTGAAGCCCTCAACTTCCACCTTGTTGGGTACGGCTGCACGACGTGTATCGGGAACAGCGGTCCGCTGCCGGAGCCTGTGTCCGTCGCGGTGAAGGACGAAGACCTGGTGGTTGCTGCGGTCCTCAGCGGCAACCGCAACTTCGAAGGCCGCGTGAACCCGCAGGTGAAGGCGAACTATCTCGCTTCCCCGCCCCTCGTCGTGGCCTATGCGCTCGCCGGCACCGTCGATTTCGACATGTCGAGCGACTCGCTCGGAACAGGTTCCGATGGTCAGCCGGTTTACCTGGCCGACATCTGGCCCACGCCGGAAGAGATCGACTCCGTACTGCGCTCGACGATCAACGCGGAGATGTTCCGCGAAGAGTACGAGAAGGCCTTTGCGGGCGACAGCAACTGGCGCAACCTGCCAGTCCCCACGGGCAGCATCTACCAGTGGGATTCGAATTCGACCTACATTCAGAAGCCGCCGTATTTCGACAATATGGTCGATCCGAGCGCTCCCATAGCGGATCTGGCAGGCGCTCGCGTCCTGGCGCTGCTCGGCGATTCGATCACGACCGATCACATCTCCCCGGCCGGTTCCATTGCGGTGAACAGCCCGGCGGGCAAGTACCTGATGTCGCTCAACGTGCATCCGAAAGACTTCAACTCGTATGGCGCTCGACGCGGGAATCACCAGGTGATGGTGCGCGGCACTCTGGCGAACGTTCGCCTGCGCAACCAGTTGGTTCCCGGCGTGGAGGGCACCTACACGATTCACCAGCCGGATGGCGAGCAGATGTTCATCTACGACGCCTCGGTCAAGTACCTCGCCGAAGGCACTCCGCTGATGATCATCGCGGGCAAGGAATACGGCTCCGGTTCGTCGCGCGACTGGGCGGCGAAGGGCGTCGCACTGCTCGGCGTGAAAGCTGTGATCGCGGAGAGTTTCGAGCGCATCCACCGGACGAATCTGGTCGGCATGGGCGTTCTGCCGCTGCAGTTTGCGCCGGGTGAGACAGCCGCTTCGCTGGGCCTGACGGGTAGAGAGACGTACTCCATCACCGGTGTTTCCGACGCCGTGGGCAAGAGTTCGCGCGTGCAGGTAAAGGCTGTGGCGGACTCGGGAGAGACGGTCGAGTTTGAAGCCCTGCCTCGCGTCGACACGCCGCAGGAAGCGGAGTACTTCCGCAACGGCGGGATTCTGCCTTACGTTTTGCGTCAGCTCGCGTCAGCATAAAATCAAGCCAGATGCCTAACCGGTCCCGAATCATCGCGACAGCACTGCTCTGCGCGATGACCGCGTTCGGGGCTGACGAGGCATCGGAGACGAAGCGTTTCATCGAAACGCTTCGGATCCTGCAGGAGTACAGCGCCGATAAGATCGATCCCGACCAGGCCTTTTTCCAGGGGGCCATTCCGGGGCTCGTCAAACACCTGGATCCTCATTCGGTCTTCTTCGACAAAGACCAGTTCGAGCAGCTGAAGCAGATGGAAACGTCGACCCGCAAGGGTTTCGGGACCATCGTTTCCATCCTGCCCGGACGCGTTTTGGTGCTGCAAACGATGCCGAATACGCCGTCTGCCAAGTCAGGCATGATGGCGGGTGACGAGATCCTCGCGGTCAACAACTACCGGCTGGACCGGCTCGAGCTGGAGCAGATTGTCGAACTGTTGAACGCGTCCAAACAGAATCCGGCGAAGCTGGTGGTGCTGCATCCGGGCAACACGCGTCCGACGGAGCTGACGCTCACGCCGGAAGAACTGCAGTCCTCGAGCGTCGAGCGCGCGTTCCTGCTGCGGCCGCGTGTGGGCTACATCCGGGTCGGGAGCTTCGAAGACAAGACCGCGCAGCAAATCCGCGTGGCTATTGAAAAGCTGGGTGGGCGTTCGCTGAAAGGGCTGGTCATCGATCTTCGGAACAACCCCGGCGGCGTGATGACAGCCGCGATGGAGACGGCTTCGTCTTTCCTGAATCCAGGTCAGATGGTGCTCTCGGTCAAGGGGCGCAATGTGCCCGAAAAGATCGAGCGCGTACCAGCGGATAACCGGCCCTA
>JAOAPO010000106.1 GCA_025462945.1 Bryobacterales bacterium | reverse complement strand
GCATCAACCTTGAGAGCAATCGGACCAACCTGGCCGGCGTGAAGAGTTCGCTCAAGCCCTCGCTACAGGCGTTCGCGCAGGCTACCAATAACGGCTTGTCCGGCGACGCCACTGCCTTCGCGCTCGCGCAGGGCGGCGTACCGGTCTTCGCCGGGGGCTTCGGCAACGCTCTTTCGCAGATCTTCCGCCGCAACTACCCGAACTACTCGGCAGGCTTCTCTCTCAACATTCCGCTGCGCAACCGTGCAGCTCAGGCCGATTACGTCACCAGCATGCTTGAGATCCGCCAGAGCGAACTGAACCTGCAAAAGCAGATTAATCAGGTTCGTGTCGACGTCCAGAATGCTCTGATCGGAATCCAGCAGGCGCGCGTGCGCTACGAAGCCGCCGTGGAAGCCCGCAAGCTCTCAGAAGCGACTTTCGGGGGCGACCAAAAGAAGTACGAGCTTGGCGCGGCCACTCCGTACCAGGTGGTGCAGGATCAACGCGATCTGGCAAATGCGCAGAGTTCGGAGGTCCAGGCGATGGCCAATTACAGCCACGCGCGGATCGCCCTCGAACAGGCTGTCGGCGCGACGCTGGACGTAAACCGCATCTCCCTGACCGAAGCGATGAGTGGCAAAGTCAGCGCCGGAGTGACACCTCGATGATGGGACTCCGCCTGCGCCAGTTGGCCGCCGCAACTGCCTGCTGCTTCGTCACTCTCACGCAGGCTCAGGCGCAGCAGCTACTCAACATCGAGCCAGTGCGGCCTTCAGGCCCGTTCGTTGTTCGGCCCTACAAAGAGGCTGACGTCCCGCCGGTTCGTCTCGGAAACTCGGGCCGCTTCGCCAATCTCATCCGCGCCGGGAAGCTCTACCTCACGGCACAGGACGCGATCGCCCACGCGCTCGAAAACAACATTGACATCGAAGTCTCACGCTACAACCTGCCGACCCTCGAGTGGCGCCTCGAACGCGCTCAGGCCGGCGGCGCTCTTCCGGGTGTGCCCAGCGCCTCCAGCCAGGCCTCGGGCGTTACGTCCGGTCAGGGCGTCCTTGGCAGCCAGCAGGCTGTCGGCGCCGTGGGCGGCAACAACGGCATCCAGCGCCAAACCAGCAACGCCACTATCGCCCAAATCGGCCCGGTAACCCAGACCCTCGACGCCACGTTCCAGGAGTCTTCGGCATTCGCTCACCGCAGCCTGCCGCAGGCGAACGCGACGCAGTCCGTCACGAACGTCATCGTACAGAACACGCGCGCTCACTCGGCCACCATCCAGCAGGGCTTCGTTTCCGGTGGCAGCGTTACCGTGAGCTACAGTGGCCGCTACCTCAATGAGAACGCGCCCTCCAATATCCTGAACCCGTCGGAAGCCGTGTCGCTGGCGATCTCGGCCCAGCACAATCTTCTGCAGGGTCGGGGTATCCGCCTTGGCTCCAGAAACATCACGATCGCAAAGATGAATCTCGCGATGTCTGATAATACGTTCCGGGCACAGCTCACTCGAACCGTCGCACAGGTTCTGAACGCGTACTACGGGCTCGTCGGAGATTTCATGGATGTGGAGGCGAAACGCAGTACGCTCGACGCGGCCACGAGGTTCGTCAACGAAACGTCCCGGCGTCTCGAACTGGGCGCTGTCGCCACGCTCGACGTCACCACTGCGCGCAATCAGTCGGCACAGGCACGCCTCGCGCTGAGTAACTCGACCGCAACGCTGGAACAGCGGCAGATCACACTCAAGAACCTGATCAGCCGCAACGGACTCGCCGACCCGGCACTGCAGGGCGTCACGATCATTCCGCTCGACAGCATCTCGATCCCCCCGACTGACGACCTGCCGCCCGTCCCCGAACTGCTGACGAAGGCTTATCAAAACAGAACCGACCTTCTCGCCAGGGCCGACAGCCTCAAGCAGACCGAAGAATCGAATTTGGGAACCGCGAACGGGGTTCTCCCGTCGCTGCAAGTGTTGGCCACGCGCAGTTCAGCGGGCCTCGGCGGTACGCCGCGGGTGGTTCGCGGCACCACAGCCGACCCGTACTTCAAAGGCGGTCTCGGCGTCTCCGTCGGGCAGGTACTTCGTCAAAACTTCCCAACTGAAAGCGCCGGCATCTTTGGGCGTGTCACCATCAACAACCGGCAGGCACTGGCGGACCAGTCCATCGACGAGCTGAACTTTCGGCAGCAGCAACTGAACGCGGCGCGGTCGAAAAATCAGGTAGCCGTGGATGTCACGAATGCGGTCGTCGCGATCCAGCAGGCGCGGGCCCGCTACGAGGCGGCGGAAGCCAACCGGAAGCTGCAGGAGCAGCTCTACAGCGCCGAAGAGAAGCGTCTCGCAGCGGGTGAATCCACCACCTATACGGTGACCCAGATCTCGCGCGATGTCGATGTAGCGCGCTCGTCGGAACTGGCCGCTCTGGTGGCCTACCGCAACGCGCGAACCAATCTGGAGCAGAATACCGGCACCATTCTCGAAGACAACAAGATCTCACTGGCTGAGGCGAAGGACGGCCAGGTGGGTCACGCTTCAAGTCTTCCCGCTACACTACCCCAGTGATCCTGCAGGCTGAAGCGGAGCGGGTACGTAAGACGCTGAACGCAGCGCGCCAACGGGTCGCTCCTGCATTCGAGTGGTACCCGTACGATTCGCTGGCGAACGCGGAACGTCTGGATCGCCTGCTTGGCGCAAGCCCGTTGGACGTCCTCGGCGAGCCTGCAACCTCTCCCATTCTGGACATCGGCTGCGCCGACGGCGATCTCTCCCTTCTGCTCGACTCGCTCGGCTTTCCGGTCACCGCGATCGACCACGCGTCAACAAATCACAACGGCATGCGCGGCATTCGAGCGCTCCGCGAAGCCCTCGGTTCGAGCATCCGCATCCTCGAAGCAGACATCGACTCCCAGTTCACTTTGCCCGACGAACGCTTCCGTCTCGCCGTCTTTTTCGGGATCCTCTATCATTTGAAGAATCCGTTTCATGCGCTGGAACGGCTGGCGAAGTCCTGCGATTACTGCGTGCTGAGCACGAGAGTCGCGCGCCGTTTTCCGGATGCCACGCCCATACCGGCGGAAAACCCTCTCGCTTACCTTCTTGCGGCCGATGAACTCAACCGCGATAACAGCAACTACTGGATCTTCAACGAAGCCGGCCTGCGGCGTTTACTCACTCGGGCGCACTGGGAGGTTGTCGAGTTCTTCACCATCGGCGATACCCAAACGTCTGACCCCGTCTCGCCGCAGCACGACGAGCGCGCCTACTGTCTGCTGCGGAGCCACTATGGCCTTGCCAACGTCCAGCTTCTGGAAGGCTGGCACCAGCTCGAAGACACAGGATGGCGCTGGGTCGCCCGGAGGTTTGCCATCCGCTGCGACCAGCACCGGACCAGCGTTACCGTGGCCGGCTTCCTGCCGCCTGAAGTCTTCACCATCACCGGCCCCGTTGGCCTTGCCATAAAAGCGAACGGAACTGAGTTGCGCTCCGAACGGCTGGCCGAGGCGGGCGACTGGACCTTCACCAGGAAGTTGCCGGAGCAGGGAAGTGATGGCCTGATCCTCGAATTCACAGCTGACAAGGCACTTCCGCCAACCGACTCCGACGACCGTGAACTGGCTCTGATCGTCGCTTCGATTGACCTGCTTTAAGCAGGCGACCTACATCGACCTCACGGGATCGGGCTTCGAACCCGGCTTCGTCCGGAACGTCCGAACCACTTCACGCTTCGCCACCGACACCACGTAGACCTCGTCCATGTCCTGGATCGAGCAATAGGCCAGCGTTCCGTCCTTCGACAGACTCATCGAAACCGGCGACCCGGGCAGGGAAATTAGCTTCTCCTGCTTCATGGTCGCCGTGTTCGCGAATGCAATCGCATGGTCCAGCTGGAGCGCTCCGATGGCCGTTTTGCCGTCCGGCGAAATAGCGACGCGTACCGGCCCGCTGTGGCTTCCGCCCATCGCAATCTCGCCCGTCACCTTGCGTGCCGCGGCATCGATCACGGTCACTGAATAGCCATCGGAATTCGCGACGTAGAGCCGCTTGTGGTCCGGCGAAAACACAATCCCTTGTGGCCGCGCCCCAACCGGAATCAGTTCGATTTTCCGCGTCACCAGATCGACAGCAGCTACGTTGCTCGTATCGGTGCACGTAATCCAGGCCGTCCGATGATCCGGCGCCAGAACGACCATGTGAGGTGCCTTGCCGCCGATCTCATACCTGTCGATCACGGCCCGTTTCTGCGGATCCAGTATGAGCAGGGCGCTGGGCAGTTCGGTCGTCACCAGAACGTGACCCGTTGCCGTGTCGAAATCGATCCCGTGCGGTCGTCGATTCGCGCCAAGATCGATCGTCGCCACCTTCTTTCGGGCCGTCAAGTCCACCATCGTGACGCTGTTGCCGCCCTCGGTTTTCTCGGTCATCAACATCACGCCGTTGTCCGTTGTGAAGCCATACCGACCGTCGCCCGAGAGGGCCATCTCATGCGGATGCCCGCCAATCGCGACCTCCGTCATCAGACCGCCGTCCTCCGTGTAGAAGCCGACGTGACCCGATCCTTTCTCGACGATCACAAGCTCCGCGGCAGACACCGTCGCCACGGCGATGAAAGCGATCAGCCACCGCTTTCTGTGGATCGGGGCGGTCATTTCGCGGCCGCTTTCTCACTGGCTAACTGGGCATGGAACGTCTTCTCTGACTTCTCAACGAACGCCCTGTACCCGGCTGGATCGATGTAAGGATTCGCACCTTTGCCAATTTGCCCGTACTTCGCGTTCATTCCGTAGTAACCACCATGAGCACCCAGGAACACATCGCATTTCAGGCTTTTCAAAACATCGAGACCTTTCTGGAAGTCCTCCGCTATGCCCGGCCACGTGGGCTTCCCGACAAAATGCACGCCGGGGTTGATCGAGGTCCCGCCAACAAACACCACCTCCAGCGGCTTACCCCCATCGTTCACGGTCACCGTGAATGTGGTGCAGCCCATGCTGTGCCCGGGCGTCAGACGAGTGATCAGCGTAGTCCCGCCCAGCGTGATCTTCTCGTTATCGCGCAGGATGTGATCCACCTTGACCGGAGGGTAGGTCTGCTCTTTGCCCCAACGCGGATCCTTCACGCCGCCACTCTCCAGCACCGGAGCGTCCCGCTGACTCGAATAAACTTTGCCTCCTGTCAGCTTCTGCAGCGCCGCCATCCCCGCCACGTGATCGTAATGAGCCTGGCCGTTGAGCAGGATCTTGACGTCGCCCGGGTTGAAACCCAGCTTCTTAATGCCGTTCTCAATGATCGGGACGGTCTCCGCATAACCGGCATTGATGAGAATGTGACCCGAGGGCGTGGTGATCAGGAAGGAAGCGATGTCGTCAGCGCCGACGTAATAGATGTTACCGACGATATTGTGGGCAGGGAAGGGTCCGTTCCCCTGGATTGGACTCTGAGCGGCAAGCGACGCGGCTGCCATGGCAAAAATGACCGGAGAACGCATAGATCGATTATCATGCAACAACGCGCAGTTTAGGTGCTTGCAACGACGCGCAGTTTAGGTGCCTGGGCCGCTTGTTCATCGAAACCTCACTCATCACGTAGCAGCCCGGCCGTAGCATGGTACTTCCGATAACACATATTATTGTCTCGTTCGACACACTTCATTGTAACCCTACGAATTCTAACTAAACACGCGATTGAATAGAAATAAATCGCACCGAAAGTAAGAATTGACGGTGTCACTTTGCACCGCTCCGGCCGCGTGCGCGCTCGACGCGCTTCTCTTCCGCAGTCTTGCCTGCCCAACGCGCTTTTGCCGCGTTGCTGGCGGCCTCGCGGCGCTGCTCCGGTGTCGTTTGCGCCCAGCGGGCATTGCCGCCGAGACGCGCGACATCCGACATCGCCATTGGCGTCCTTGCGATCGGCGCGCTCTCGGGCTGCCGTCCGGCGGCGGTCGCGTCACTCGTGGATTGGACTTGTGAAGGGATGTACGTAGTATATGCGTGCCATCGGTTAATTGCAAAAGAATTATGCAAGCTTTTTTCTATTGGTAGTGGACTACCAATAGGTTTCGCCTTTTCATCGCAGGGGGGCTGGTAGTGGACTTCCAAGTTATGCGTACCGGACTTCCAGGCGTATCATTACTGGTTTTAAATGACGAAGACTCAGAGGTAGTGGGTGGGTGAGTGGAGCGGGGAAGAACCCGCCCACCCGCCGGATCTGGTCTGGATAGATTTACGGAACTGCAGTTCCCGGAAACTGCGCAAACCCCTTCCGGGAAGGCGAGCAAGCTGCCATGCTCAGAAACGTGCCCAACGCTCTGCGGCTATCGTTCGCTCTCGTCCTGCTCGGCTTCGCTGCCCTGCTGCGGAGCGAGGCCTATTCGCCCAACGAGCCCCAGGGCCGGAAGGTCGCACGCACTTCGCGACGCTTCTTCGCCGACATGCCCTTCCAGCGAGCCTTGCCGCCCTGGCGGGCGATCTCGCTGCGCTGTGCGGCCGTGAGCGATCGCGCTCTGGCCTTCGCGGCCTTCGTGACGGCCTGGAGCAGTGTCAGTTTTGCGCGCTTAGGTTTCGCCATCTCGCCTGCCAGTTTAGCGGAGAATTGCCTCGACTCCGCTGGTGGGTGCGTCCCAGAGGCCGGCGGCGTCCGCTACGCGCTGTCGGCTCTTCTGTCCTCGCAGGTGTCCCATTTTCGCGGACAACTCACGCCACCGATGCGCGCGGCCTAAACCGGGCCTTCGACGCGCGGATCGGCGTCGACTCTCCCAAAACCGGGTAAGTCGCCTCGGCGCCATAACCCACTTTCATGATGGAGAGCGAATCGGTTACCTTCACAATCTCGCGCGACACGTGCTCGGCGAGCCCAGCCAGAACGTAACACCGAACCTCACGCGGCACGATCTGCAGGCGCGTGGTGATCGCGGCCGCCAGCTGCTCGGCGATCGGGCGCGCGTCGAGCTCGATCGTCTCCTCGCTGGCGCCGGGCTGCATGAGCCGTTTCGCCGCCGGCGCGAACGAAAGTGTCCAGCCGCTGGTGTTATCGATCGCGCGCAAGACCTCGCGCCACTCTTCCTTTTCGAAATCGAAGGTCCACAACACCCACAAATTGGAATAGGAGTAGCGGCTATTCAGGACCTTGCCCGTCCGGACGCTGCCGCCGTTCTCAACCACAACGGCCGGCCGCGGCAGATCCGCGGGATCGAAGGGCGCGCCAGGCGAGAGTACTTGCCCGCGAAACTGCAGCCCGCGCGGCGCGTGAACGTCCACCGATGTTAGTAACTGGTGCCAGCCACCCGCGTTGCGACGTTCTGACGAGTTGGGCAGTCGGAACTCTCGCGGGATGGGCATTTGTGGTGCGGGAACGTACAGACGCAAGCTTATCGCAAGCTAATGATTTTGGGGGGAACGCGCCTTATGTCAAGTACTGGACCCGTTGAATTGTTGAAACATAACGTACATACTCAGGCAATGGCTCTGCCAAAAGACCTGAATTCGGCCGCGTTTTCAACCGAACGGGCGAAGGTTGTCTCAATCGAAGCGGGCAGCCACCGCGCCCGACTCATCGAGCGGCGGAACGAGCTTGTCATGTCGCACCTCGACCTGGTTGAATCTGTCGCGCGCAGCGTCTTCGCCGGCCTGCCTCCGACGTTCCTCCTCGAGGACCTGATTCAAACGGGCCGCGTCGCGCTGCTGGACGCCGCCACGCGGTACCGCCCGCAGCAACACGGCGGCGCTCCGTTCTCCGCATTCGCCCGCCAGGTCGTGCGCGGCGCGATACTCAACTCGACACGGCGCCGCCAC
>JAOAPO010000066.1 GCA_025462945.1 Bryobacterales bacterium | reverse complement strand
GTCTCCTCCAACGACCTCAAAAATTATGGCTTCCACTTCACTGACTCGTTCCGGGCTTATTATCTCGGCCAGATTCTGCGCAGCGCGGTGACACCGGCGGGCGTTGCGAATCTGCTGACCTTCGGCGGAGGCAAGACGCTGATCGGGCTGGGCGTGGCCGAGGCACAGGCGATTTTCAACCAGACGGTTACGAACGGGAACTCGCTCTACCGGGCGCAACTGCGGTCAGTGGCGGGGCAGCAGGCTTCGCTGCACGTGGGCGATAAGTTTCCGATTCTGACCGCGGGGTTTGTGGGCCGGGTCGATCCAAGTCAGGGGCAGGTGTTCACGCCGCCTCCAGCTTTCACGTTTGCCGACCTCGGGCTGACACTGAAGGTCACGCCGTTCGTGCACAGCATGGGCGAAGTCAGTCTCAACGTGGAAACCAGCTTCGAGGTGCTGACCGGAGATTCGGTCAATGACATCCCGATTATCGGGCGACGCGCATTGAACGCTCAGGTGCGGCTGCAGAGCGGGGAATGGGCGGTGATCGGCGGGATCATGGGTGTCACGAAGTCGAAAGCGATCTCGGGGTATCCGGGGCTCATTCAGATTCCGGGGCTGGGCTATCTGTTCCGCAAGACTTCGAGTGCGGACACGGAGAGCAACGTACTGATTGGGTTGCGTCCACGGCTGCTGTCTTTGCCGCCGGATCAGATCATCACGCAGGCCCTGCGGGTGGGCTCAGACCTGCGGCCTTATACACCGTTCTGAGTCGTCGGCTGAGACTTAAAACCATCTTGTGTCGGTCCCACTCCCTTACGGTCATGGCTCAGAAGGATCAGTATGGGCTAGAGCAGGCTGGCAGCGAGGTCGGCGAGGTTGACGGGCTCTTCAGAGACCTTGCCTCTGGCGAAAGCGGGGCCGACCGCGACGGCTTCGGAATGTCCTTCAAACCAGGCGAGGAAGTTCGACTGCTCTGCCCCGTGGAGCCGCTGCTGGTTGAGCCAGGTGTACCAGGCTCCCATGTCGGCATCGACGAGCGAACCTTCGGGATCGAACTCGGATTTCTTCTGCGCTTCGGCCAAAAGCTCATTCATCGGCCTTTCACGCTGACGGGGCGCAAAGCGCGTGAGCATGGTTAGCGGCTGAGCGCGGCGCAGGGCTTCACGCGCTGCCCACTGAACGAACGTGGTGGCGAAGATTTGCGTGCCGGAGCCTTCCGTGAGCAGGCTCAACTGGAACCGGTTCATGGCGGAATCGTCGCCGTCCTTCATGCCAATTTCCTCGGGCTGGATTTGCGCCAGCTTCGTGCGGAAGGCTTCAGGATCCCAAACGGGGGCTTCATAGATCTTCTGCATACGGCCCTGCAGTGCAGCCCGTGCCGGAGTTAGACCAGCCCACGAAACCTTTGCAATTGCAGGCGGGACAGCGGCAGGCGCGCCGCCATCGATGTACCAGTGAGCGTAGGATTCCGGGTGCTTCGCAGCGCGTTTGGCAACGAGTGCGGTGAGGACGGCAACACCCTCTCCCGGGCGGACGCTGGTGAAGTATGTACCCTGCGGACGCAGCTTGCGAAAGAGCCGGTAGCTGTTCTCTTTGACGCCTTGCCCGATCGCCACGATGCCGATCCGGTGGGTGGGGCGGGGCTCGTCCGGGAAGGCGACCGTCGCCTTGTCCATGTAGTCGACCGCAGCGGCGCGGAAAGCATCGATCTGGTGGGTGGTCCAGAGGTGCGCGGTGAGTTGTTCGGTGAAGACGGCGGGCTTGGCGACCCAGTCAGTCTGCTCCAGTTCGCGCGAGAGGCGGAGTTGAGCAAAAGGCGCGACGGCCGCGGCAAGCTTTTCCGGGTCGAGACTCTCGAGGTAACGGATCTGGCGCTGCAGGTCGCGGCGCTCCATGGGGAAACGGAAGTCGAAGACGATTAGTTCTTTGAGCAGCAGCGGCGCGAAGCCCAGCGGCAGACGGTTTAGCGTATCGAGGTGGGCAGTGGCAAGCTGGCGCGCTTCGGCGGGGTAGGTGGCGAAGCTTTGGGCCGTTAGTTCGAGAGGCAGCATCTAAGCAACCTCCGCGATCGGCTTGCCCGCGGACAGGGCGGGGTTGAAGCCGAAGAAGGATCCGAGCGTGGGGACAAGATCAATGGATTCGACGGGCCGGTCAATGATGACGTTTTGTTTGACATCGGGACCGAGCACCATCATCCACGTGGTTCTGGACATGGCGTCGCCGGTGCGATGATGCTGGAAGCCGTTGCCGCCTGGTTCGATGTCGGAGTCGCGTCCGAAATCGGGCAGGATGTACATGTTCGTTTTGTTGGCGTATTCGGGGTTCGCCTGGATGGAACGCCAGAGTTCGGCGCAGAGGCGATCGGCTCGCCTGATGCCGTCCACATACAGCGAGAAGGTACCGGAGTGCGCGATATCGATGTCGTGGAGCGTGACCCACAAAAGGCTGGGGGCAAGCTGTTTCATCAGGTGGCGAGCGATATAGACAGAGAGTTCGTCGGGGCTGGCGAGGCCGCCGGCATGCGAGGCGAAGTCGTCAGCGGAAAGCTTGAGTACTTCCGCCATTTGGCCGAGCTCGATCTGACGTCCGGCCAGAGAGGGCGCATAGAGCGGGGTCTCGTAATTGTCGCGGAGGAGGTGCTCGTAGCGCGAGCCGTCAGCAGTGCGGGAGAGAGCCGCCGTGAGGAGGCGCTTGGGCAGGATGACGCCGGCGCCGAGGCCGGGCCCGAAAGCCTTGTGTGCACTCTCGCCGATGCGCGCGAAGCCGTTGGAGGGCGCGACCACCCACGAGTCCGTCGCTGGGCGCTTCAGGTCTTTGCGGAAGTACTCGAAGACCGTTGGGTTGTTGGGGGAAACAGCGGCGAAGTTGTTGAAGTTCTCGTAGGCACCGGTGACGATGCTGGCGGTAGCTACGTAGTGACCGAGGATGCCTTTATTGACGACCTGGCTGAAGAAGGTGGCCTGCGGGATCAGTTCATCGAGCAGGTGAGGGATGTTTTCCTGACCGTCGGGCATGAACGTCTCGTCATCTCGGGCACCTCCGCCGAAGGTCACCACAACTGCCTTGCGGCCCTTCGGCGCGACCATTGCGTTGAGGGTGGCTGGTCCGAAAAGCGATGCAGCTGCAGCGGCCCCGGTCGTGAGGCGAAGGAACTCGCGGCGGTTGCCGGAGATGGCCTGCGCTACGTCGCGCTGAGTGCCTCTATTGAGATCTGAAAATCGTTTGACCACTTCTCCCCTGCTTTGCCTTCGTTCCCCATATGATATCGAAATCGGGGCAAGAGCATTGCATCAGGCCCGGATGCAGACTGCGGTGATGAAGCGGCCGTCGGGACTGTTCATCTCGCCCACGACGCGGAGCCCGGCGTGTTCGGTCAGGAGCCAGCGGAAGGCTTCGGGCGTGTAGAGGTAGCGGAAATTGAGCAGAATGCGCTCGCCGCGAGCCATCTGGACGTATTTGCCACCTGCCTGGAGTTTCAGATCGCGGGTCGCCTGGAAGCGGCGGGTCACCATGTAGAGGCCGTCGAGACGGTCATCTTTGTTTTCGGCAAACTCGACCTGACCATCGTCCGGACAGACGCCCGTGGCTTCCAGCGGTGCGAAGACAAATCGGCGCTGTTCTTCGCGGGGCGGGAGTGGCGCGCCGTCGCGGAGGCGGGCGTCGATCACCAGAATGTCGCCTTTTTGAATGATGTCGGCGACCTGTTTGATCTGATCCATGGGGTCGAAGCCGCCGAGGGTGTTGCCGACCATAAGGAAGAGACGGGGGGCTTCGCTGACGTCAGCCGCGAGGACAAGGTGCATGTGGCTGGCGATATCGGCTTTGATGCCGAGGACGTCGATGTCGTCATCTTCGGCACCGGCCACAGCCATCTCAAGCAGGGTCTGGCTGGCGTCAACGGGATAGTACTTCACCTCTCGACCGGCAGCGGCCAGAGCTCGCAGGAAAACGCGATCCTTCAGGCCTTCACCGGCTCCGAAGCTGATCAGGGGAACTTTCGCGCCGAACGGCTTCGTGAGATCGGCCGCTTTGGCGGCAAGCGATTCCCAAGTGGCCTTCAGTGAGCTTTCGGAACGCTCGGAGAGCTCTTTCCAGCGCTTTACCGAGAGCGGGCTCCAGTAAAAGAACTTCTCGGGAACGTCCAGCGCTTCGAGCGACTCGGCAAACTCCTGCGCAATCTCCGCTTCGGTGAGGAGAACTTCAATATTCATGTAATCTCCAGCTTACGCCTTCAGCGTTTACCGGCTTGCTGCAGAGCTTCGCCGGTCAGACGGAACACCGTCCACTCGTCCATAGGGATCGCGCCGAGCTTCTTGTAGAACCCGATGGAGGGTTCGTTCCAGTCGAGTACCGACCATTCCACGCGACCACAACCGCGATCCACGGCGAGGCTGGCGATCTCCCGCAGGAGGGCTGCGCCGATACCTTTGCCGCGGAGGTGCGGCTTGACGAAGAGGTCTTCGAGGTAGATGCCTGGTTTCGCCAGAAAGGTGGAGTAGTTGGGGAAGAAGAGCGCGAAACCGGCCCATTCGTTGCCCCACCTGGCAAGGAGGACTTCAGCACCGGGTTTCGGTCCGAAGAGGCTTTGCCGCAACTGGTCTTCGGTTGCGGTCATGGCGTGCTCGAGCTTCTCGTAGTCGGCGAGACCTCGAATCATTTCGAGGACAACGGGGGTTTCAGTCGCAGTGGCTGGAACGATCTGAATCTGGGGTATTCGCTGGGTCAATCTTTACCAGCGTAATACCCCTTGCGGACCTGCACCTTTAAATCTTTATCGCGCGGGCGCAGTTCAATCTTGCGGTAGCCGCCATCACGCTTGCCGTTGGTGGGCGTGTAGCCGATCAGGTACTGGCTGCGCATCTCCTGCTGGATCTGGTCGAATACTGATTCGAGGGTCGTCTTGCGGCTTACCTCGAACATGTGACCGCCAGTTTCCTCAGCCATGTGTTTCAGAACGCCGGCTCCGGAGAAGCCCATGCCGATCGAACCGTACATTTGACGATCCGCATAAAGAATTCCGTAGATGATCGCGTCGGACTTTTGTGCCGCTTCGATGGCGGAGCGCTCTGACTCCGTGCTGCCGAAGTCTTCACCGTCCGAGATGATAATGAGAGCCTTGCGCCCGACTTCCTTTGAAAGCATGTCTTTCGCCGCCACGTAAACGGCATCGTAGAGCACGGTCCCGCGCTGTTTGGACATGGTTGGAACAGGGCCGGGGTGAATGCCGGTCACGCCGGTGTTCGGGCGGAGGCGCCGGAGGCCGTCCTGCAGGAGGCGGGGCGTGCCGGTAAGATCCTGCAGCAGTTCGGATTCGGCACCGAAGCTGATCAGGAAGGCCATGTCTTTGTTTTTGAGGACGCTGGCGAAAAACTGACCTCCGGCGCGCCGCTCCTGTTCGATGAGGTTGATCTGACTGCCGGAGACGTCCACGAGCAGCCCGAGCGTGAGGGGCATGTCGGTTTCGCGGGTGAAGTACTTCACGGTTTGCTTCGCCCCGTCTTCCAGAAGATCGAAATCGTCCTTTGTCAGATTGGTGATGATGGCATTCTGCTTGTTGCGAACGGCACAGTAGACGTTGACCACGTCGACGTCTACTTTGATGGGGGCGCCGAGATCCTCGTCGGGCTTCTGCTCCTGTTTTGGGGCAGGTTGTTGGGCGAGCATGCCGACCTGAGCGGGTGGCAGCATCGTAAGTCCGGCGAGCAAAAGGCGTAATATCTTCATACAATCGATTAGGCGGAAAGCGCCCTGCTTCTCAGGACGCACGCCGCGCCAACTCTGTTTCATTATGCGTTCCGCCCTCAAGCATCTCAAAAAAGACCCGGTTCTGGCACGAATTCTGGCCGAAGCCGGGCCATTCACCATGCAGTATCGCGAACCGAAGTTCGATTCGCTGGTCCGGTCGATCGTTTACCAGCAGTTGAGCGGCAGGGTCGCGAGCGTTATTTACGGGCGCCTGCTGGAAGCGACCGGGGGCGAGGTGACGCCGGCGGCGATCATGAAGCTTCGCATCGAGCGCATGCGGAAGCTGGGCTTATCGGGGCAGAAGACGCTCTACATCCGCGAGTTAGCGAAGCATACGCGGAGAGGCAAAGTGATTTTCGAATTGCTGCCGGAGCTGCATGATGACGATGTCATCGAACACCTGACCCAGGTGAAAGGCATCGGGGTGTGGACGGCCCAGATGTTCCTGATGTTTGCGCTGCGGCGACCCGATGTTCTGCCCGTTGCTGATTTGGGCATTCGCTCCGCGATGAAGAAGGCGTGGGATCTTCCGGAGCTGCCCAAGGCCGCTGAGATGGAGAAACTGGCGGAGAGCTGGAAGCCGTACCGTTCGATTGCCTGTTGGTACTTATGGCGTTTTCTGGACGGTCCGGCGGCCCTTTGACCGCCTTGAAGACACCTGCCGCGATTTAATGGTTGCAGTGCCCCAGAACGCCCGTTGCTACGTTGAGATCTCCCGATCACGGATTGCCGCGAATTACAGAGCTGTGCGCGACGCTGTGTCGCCGGGCGGCGTGATCGGCGTCGTAAAGGCCAACGCTTACGGGCACGGCGCTGTTGAAGTGGCACGGGTCCTCGCCAGTGAGGGCATTGGTTGGCTGGGCGTGAGTTCAGTGGAAGAAGGCGTGACGCTGC
The DNA here is from genome assembly GCA_025462945.1 of Bryobacterales bacterium. Lineage (GTDB taxonomy): Bacteria > Acidobacteriota > Terriglobia > Bryobacterales > Bryobacteraceae > BOG-234. The sequence continues at coordinate 2,350 of JAOAPO010000066.1, read as the reverse complement.
GGACCGCCCGGCTGACGCAGCGCATTCTGGTGATGGCGGGCGTGATGAAGTGGGAGTTCGAAGCAGTGCGCGAATTCGGGCTCACACCCGTTGTTCACTCCCTCGATGAACTGCAGGAGTTCAATGAGAGAGGTCCGCTGCAGGTTCATTTAAAGCTGGATACGGGGATGGACCGATTGGGGACACTGGCACCAGCGCGCGAAATTGCGGATGCTCTGGCGAAGGCTCCGCAGGTTACGGTTGAAGGGCTGCTCTCGCATTTCGCATCGGCCACGGATTTCAGTTCGGAGCAAACGCCGGAGCAGATCCGCATGTTCCACCGGAAAGCGGCCGAGCTCAAGCAGCTGGGCGTCGCGCCTCCGCTGATGCACTTTGCCAGTACGAACGCGGTGGCCTATCCACGACGTGACTCATGGCTGTCGATGGTGCGGCCCGGGCATGCCATCTACGGGTACGTTTCGCCGGCGCGTGGACCTGCTCCGGCCCCGGTGTTCCAGGTGAAGCCCGCGCTGCAGTGGAGGGCCCGCATTGTCACGGTAAAAGAAGTTCCCGCTGGCGCGCGCGTAGGCTATGGCGGCTCGTATGTAACGGAGGCACCGGCAAGGCTGGCGGTGCTGGCTGCCGGGTATGCGGATGGCGTGCCTCACCGGTTGTCCAACAAAGGAAGAGTTATCGCCGGGGGCAGATTCGCGCCCATGGTGGGAACCGTCTCGATGGACCTGACGACGATAGACATCACGCAATCGCCGCAGCTGAAACCGGGTGACGAAGTCACGCTGCTGGGGTCGGAGGGCAGTGTTTCACTGGACGCGCAGCAGGTGGCGAAGGGGGCTGGAACGATCTCGTACAGCGTCCTGTGCGGGATCAGCGCGCGTGTGAAGCGGTTCTATACGGATTGAGGCGTTCGGCGCGGGTCGTTGATCATGGCCTGCGGTAAAGGCACACACAGACGAACCCGGGTTCCATGCGCCGGCGTGCTTTCGCAGGCGAATGTGCCGCCGAGCTTTTCCATCCGCTCTTTCATGCCGATCAGGCCGTAATGTCTTCCATGGATCGAGGCTTGCCTCGTCCAGTCGAAGCCGCAGCCATTGTCCACTACGTCGATGGACAGCCATTCGTCGGTGAAGCGCAGCTTGATGTTGATCCTGGACGCGCCGGAGTGGCGAACGGCATTGCTGAGCGCCTCGCGCGCCGAGAGCACGACGCCACGTTCGGCCTCTGAATCCAGACCAGTGGCATGGCCGGTGGTTTCAAGTTCTATATCGATGCCGCATTCGGCACGAACACGGCGGACAAGGTTCGCGATGGAATCGTTGACGCTGCTGTCTTCAGTGTGACGGAGATTCCAGACAGCGGAACGGGCGTCCTCCACGGTGGTGCGGATCTCGTCGCGCGCGCGTTCGATCATGACGCGGCTGACGTCAGGAGCTGAGTCACTGGTGCTTGAGGCCGCTTCCAGAAGCGCGGATACGCCGACGCAACCCTGGATGACGGTGTCGTGCATCTCACGCGCGAGTCGCGAACGTTCATCAAGGACTGCTTCGAATCGCCTTCGCACATTGCGGGCGTGGATAAGCCAGGCACCCCACGCGAGACTGACGGCGCTGGCTATGACCAATAGCATGAACCACCAGGTCTGGTAGTAGGCCGGGAGCAGCACGACGGGGAACACGCGAGACACGATGCGAGCCGGGTCATCCACGTCCCAGGCGGCTACGTGGAACTTGTACTTACCGGGCGAAAGGTTCGTGAAGTAGGCAACACGACGGTCGCCCACCTCGTTCCATCCAGGTTCGGCACCTTCCATCCAGTAACGGAAGCGCAGCCGCGCCGGGGAGCGCAGGCGGATGGCAGTGTAGTGCAGTTCGAGTTTGCCGCTGCCGGGCTGGATCTCGACAGGAGCGTCGCTGTCGGGTGAACGCAGGGCGACCGGCGCTGCGTTTTCGCCGGCGAGCACCTGCTCGAGCAACAGCGGCGGCAGCGCACTGACGCGGCTTGCAGCTCCGGTGAGGACGATTACACCAGCGGTACTGGGAGCCCACAGCTCGCCTCGAGGTGTGACGGCGATGGCATCCTGCATGCCACCATTCATCTGATTCGTAATCAGTCCGTCAGAGGTGCTAAAGAGACGTGCGGCGAGAGGCTCTTTACCGCCGTCGGCAACGTCTTCCAGCTTCTTACGCGAGACGGAGACGATGCCGGAGGAACTGGTGAGCCACAGATTACCCCGCCCATCGTCAGCGATGGCGTGAATTTTGTCGGGCAGTCCCTCCCGCTTGTGGATCTGGATCAGCCGATCTTTGCGGTAGACGTACAGGCCGGCGCCTTGGGTTCCAATCCATACCGTGCC
>JAOAPO010000065.1 GCA_025462945.1 Bryobacterales bacterium | reverse complement strand
CCGAGCCGAGGCCGTACGACAGCCACGATCCCATGGACGGCCGTGTGGCCGCGATGTTGCCCGTGTGAAACAGGCTTCGCGCCGGAGTGTGCGTTGGGTTGAACGTGTACATCGACTTGATTACGCAGATATCATCGATGGTGGAAGCGAGGTTCGGCAGGAGACTGCTCACGTGAACCCCGCTCTGGCCATGCTGCCGGAACTCAAAGGGCGACGGCAGCAAACCTCCCGTTGTTCGTTCGGTTCGCAAATCGACCGACGCGGGCCGCTGCCCCTGATACTTCAACAGCGACGGTTTGGGATCAAACATGTCCAGCTGAGACGGACCGCCCACCATAAACAGCACGATGTTGTGCTTGGCCTTAGCGGGGAAGTTTGGGAATTTCGGTGTTCCAGCTGCGACTGCGGGAGCCCCCTGCAGACGAGAATCCGACAGCATGCCGGCAAGGCCCAGCGAGCCGAGCCCACCGGACAGAGAGGCGACCCACTCCCTCCGTGAAACTCTGTTAGGTCTGTTGGTAAACATCATGGCCAGAAAATTACCTCGTTCGATGCCAGTAAAGCCTGCGCGAATTGGGTCAGCGTTCCCTTGCCCAGAAAAGTCAAAGCTGTGTCCAGTTCCTTCGGTGTGGGGTCACGGCGTACCGCCTGGCGGTACATGTCCCTGACCTTCGCCGCATTCTCAGGCGCGGCCTCGACGCGCTTCACAAGACCATTGGCGCGTTCCTGCATGAAAGGACTATTCATGACGAAGAGCTGCTGAAGGGGAGAAGTGGTAAGGTCGCGTTTCGGCGCCGTCATCATCGGATCCGGGAAATCATACAGGGCGAGCACCGTGTTCAGCCGCCCCCGACTGACGCGCCCGTAAACGGTCCGGAGATGGTTGTTCGGGGCGTCCAAGTCGAAGGACAGTGATGACGCTTTTTCGTCAAGGTCACCGGACACCTGCAACAGGTTGTCCCGATATGCTTCAATATCCATGCGCCGAGGATTGGCACGCCACAACAGGCTGTTAGTGGGATCGCTGGCCAGCGCGAGAGCACGGGGCTGGCTGGATTGCCGGTACGCCGCCGACAGCATGATGGTGCGGTGAAGCCACTTCAGCGACATGCCATTCGCGATGAAGCGAGCGGCCAGATCATCCAGCAGTTCGGGGTGAGTTGGCTTGTCACCCTGTACACCCAAGTCACTTTCGGTGGCGACGAAGGGTTTGCCGAAGTGCCAGCCCCAGACGCGGTTCACAATCACACGTGCCGCGAGGGGGCCGCTCTGATTGAAAATCGCATCGGCGAACTCAAGCCGGCCGGAGCCCTGGCGGAAGGTGGTGTCACCCTTCGACAAAACGGTTAGAAATTGCCGCGGCGCCACAGGGCCGGGCGTTGCGACGTTCCCGTGCGGCAGGATGTTCAAGTCGCGAGCCACACCCGGCCTGATGTCAATCTTCGTCAGATCAGGGTCACTGCCGTCGATCCAAACACCGGCTTCGAATACAGACTGCGTGAACGGTAGCGGCGAAGCTCCGGGCCGGCGCTGTTGCGCACCGGCAGGCGGCATCGGCGGACGAACAGTCGCGACGGCCGCGTTGGTAGCTGCTGGATCTCGGGGAACCCTCGGACGCGGCATCCGAACCAGTCCGTCCAGATATGCCCACATTTCCGGCTGAGTTTCTTTCAGAAAAGCCATCGAGTCCCGAACCTTGACCATTTCTTCGGTGAACGCAGTGGACTTCCTGGCGGCTTCATCCGGTTTGCTGCCCGGCTCATTATTCATGAGGTTGGCCAAATAGCTGAGATAGAAAAGCCTCTGCGCGGTGAACATGAACTGTTGTTCAAGCTCTTTGTCGACCTCAGCCAAGGGGCGCGGCGCGGCCATCGTCGAGGCGAAGACGCCTGCGAGCGCGTAATAGTCCTTGGTGAGAATCGGATCAAATTTATGATCGTGGCATCGTGCGCAGCCGACGGTGAGCCCGAGCAGACCCCGACCAACAGAGTCCACGCGTTCATCCCAGGCATCCGTAAAGATCGTCTCCGTCACATCCTTGGAAAGCCGAAGATCTGTATGATAGATCGGCGCCGCACCCAGGTAACCGAGGGCACGGTAATCGTCGCGGGGGGTGCCGGGCATTAAGTCCGCGGCCAGTTGTAACTTTACGAATCTGTCATAGGGGACGTCTTTATTGATCGCATCGATGACCCAGTCGCGGTAGCGCCAGGCAAACGGATAGGGTGGATTGGTGGCTTCGGACGTCGGGTTATCCTCACCGTAGCGAGCAACGTCAAGCCAATAGCGCCCCCAACGTTCTCCGTAGTGCTTCGATGCGAGCAGACGGTCGATCAGCTTCTCGTAGGCTGCCGGATCTTTGTCGGCAACGAAGGCCTGCACTTCCTCATAGGACGGACGCAGGCCGGTCAGATCCAGGGAGGCTCGGGCGATGAGGGTCGCTCGGTCCGCTTCGGGGGACGGCTGCAGCTTGCGTTGCTCCAGCTTCGCGAGGATGAACCAGTCGATCTTCTCTCTTGTCCATCGCTTTGCGAACACTTCGTTGCGAAGCTTTGGCTGGGGCTGGACGACTACTGGCTGGAAGGCCCACCATTTGCGGCCGGACTCGATGTCCATCCCCTTCCTGGCGGGAGTTGGCGCGGCACCCGCCACCTCAGGACTATCTTCTCGTGGGTCGAACGCTCCCTCTTTGATCCACTTCTCAAATGCCGCGATCTTGTCATCCGGCAGTTTTCCGGAAGGCGGCATACGGAGTTCCGTATGGTTGTAAGTAATAGCTCGAAAGAGGCGGCTGGCGTCAGGGTCCCCGGCGACCAGAACAGGCCCTCCGTTGCCACCCCGCTTCAATCCGCTTTTGGTGTCGAGCGCCAGTCCACCCATCGGCGATTTCAGTTTTGAGGAATGGCAACCGTAACATCGCGTGGCGAGAACGGGCCGAATATCCTTCTCGAATAATTCCGTACCGGCCGGGGCTTGCGCGGACAAGGCTGTCACGGAGAGGAGGAGCACTCCCATAGCTCTAAGAATAGTCATGTGCTTCACGTTGGGGACATTGCCGCAGTCCGTTGCTGGGCGGGGCCACGCTCTAGATTTTATCGGGTCAGAAGGTACTTCGCATAGTTCACGTGAACCATCTGCCATTTCGAAGCAGAAAGGAGAATGCCGGACAGGCTGGTAGGCGCTGTCCGGCGTAATGACGAATCGACGATGTCTCGATTAGAAGCTGAAGCGCACCGAGACCTGCATCAACCTTGGATTGCGAGCGGCAGTGGCTTTTCCGAACGTCGCGTTCGTCTGAGCGCCTGTCGCGGGGTCGAATCTTGCCGTATTGTCGACACTAGAGAAGTTCGCGTGGTTGAGGATGTTGTACACTTCCCAGCGCAACTGGAGAGCGCGTTTCTCGCCACTGATCGGAATGTTCTTGAACAGGGTGGCATCGGAAACGATCAGGCCAGGTCCACGATAGATGTCACGAGCCGCGTTGCCCGCGTCGTTGAGGCCGGACATCTTGAACATCGAGGTATCGAAGAAGTGGTTGACGTTGCGATCGCTGTGCGCCAGCCGGGGGTCACCAATAACCGTGATCCGCTGTCCGTCACCACCGCCGGTGAAGTCGATGCCGCTGGTGGTTGACTGACCCACAGTCTGCGGCGTGCCGCTAGCGAGAGTGGTGATGCCGGAGAGCTGCCAGTTATCGAGAGCCACTCTGGTTAGACGGTTGGATACCAACTTGCTGAACTTCGGAAGATCGTAGCTGTAGTTCGCGACGAAGACGTGAGTCTGGTCGAAATCGGCCTTGCCGTAGCTCCACTCGCGGAACGAACGGTAAGTAGGAAGACTGGCGTAATCCATAGCTTTGGAGAACGTGTAAGTGACGCCGAACTGCAGCCCATTCGTGTAGCGACGGTTGGCAGTGGCCTGCAGCGAGTGGTAATTCGAACTGCCACTGGACTCGCGATAGGTGATGCCGCCGTAACCGGGGTAGGGACGGAAGAAGCTGTCGGGCAAGGCGCTGGCTGCGGGGTTGGCCGCGTTGAACGTCTTGGTCGGATCCTGATTCTGGGGCAGGAAACGTGCTCCGTAGGGCACGCGGTTGATGTCGCGTGTGGTGGTGAGATTCCGCCCGAGGGCCGAGACATACTTTACGTCGATGACGATCGCGTGGCCGACATTCTGCTGAATGCCTAGTGAAATGTTGTAGTAGTCGGGGGCTTTCATGTAGCGGTCGTGTCCGGTGGCGCCGCCTGGCGAGAGAACTCCGCCAGCGCCGAGGAATGTACTCAGATTACCGTTGTAGATGGTTGGGCTGAAGGAGATAGGCGCGCCAGCAGACTGGGGTTCGTAGCGAACCAACTGGTTCGTCTTACCGAATCCGCCACGGATTGCTGTTTTGCCGGTACCGAAGACATCCCAGGCGAACCCGAAACGGGGCTGCAGAAGTTCCGGCGACTTTTCGTAGAAGCCTACGGGGTAGTTGCCATCGCGCGTCGTCACGAAGCCGTTGCCGGGATTGCCGCTGCCGGGGATGAACTTTTCAACGAAGACCTGATTGAGAGTTTCGCCAGTGAGTGGATTGACCGCAACGCGGGTGCCGTTGACGAGAGCCGGGCGGTATTGGAGCGGGGCGTCAGAGCGCTTGTAGCGACCGAGCGCGAAGGAGGACTGCAGACCGTCGGTTTGTTCCCATGGCGTGAAATACGCGACCCGGAGCCCGAGCTCGAGGGTTAGCGTCTTGGTGACCTTCCACGAATCCTGCACGAACCAGTCGATGTTCGCCGCGAGAGCCGAGGGCTTGGTGGGATGCTGGGCTTCGGAGTAGTTCTGGAAGGCTCCCGTAAGGGCATTGCTGTAGGGGTTTCCGGTATCGCCAGGGTTGTTACCACCCGTGCCGAAGTTGAAGTTGCCCATCCACGGAACATTGAAGCCGAACCCGGTGGTGACGCGATCACGTTCCGCATAGATACCGAACTTGAAGTTGTGGTGACCCTTCACCCAGCTCAGATTGTTCGCGACATTCACGTTGATATCGTCCTCGAACTGCGGGAACCGGGTAGCGAAGAAGCTACCGAAGTTCGGTGAGTTCTGCACGCCGCCAAACGAAGCCTGGGGCACTATCTGATCGGGGTTAGCAGAGGGGTAGAGTTGTCCGGCAACGAAGCCGGACGAAGGACGTACGGTCTTTGCGAGATCGGAGGCGAGTGCCGGGAACGGGAGTCTCTCCTGCGGACGGCGAACACCGAGGATCAATTCGTTGACGATGGATGGCGTGATAATACGGGTGTAGCCCATGGAAGCGTGCTTGTTGATGAAGGTCTGCTGAACCTTGATGAAGTCCCAGTTGGTGAGGTTGTAGCCTTCGCTGATGGTGTTGAAGAAGGTGCCGCGGAAAAAGATCGAGTCTTTGTCAGTGGCTCTGTAGTCGATTCGGAAGAGTTCCTGATCTCTGGTTCCCTTCTTCACGTCCTGAAACAGATAGTTGTAAGAGCCGTTCGGATCGAAGCTGTTCGGCAAGGTCAGGAGGTTTACCAGCGCCTGACCACTTTTGTTGATGAGACTGGCCGGAATGATGTTACCTGGGTAGGCTGCACCGGTGGCTGGATCTTTCGGCTTCAGGGTTGACTGTGAGAAGTTGCCGCTGCGCTCGAGCGCGGTTGGCATCGTAAGCCGGGTGATCGACGAGGGTTCAAGGCTCGGGTTCTTTTCGAGGCTAAGGAAGAAGAAGAGCTTCTGCCTGGATTTGTTGAAGACTCTCGGGATCGACACTGGGCCACCAATCGTGAGCCCTTCGGTGAGATACCGATAACGGGGCTTAGCCGTGACGGGAATGGACGCGTTATTAAAAAAGTTCTGCGCGTTGAACATCTCGTGTCGTTTGTACCAATACACGGAACCATGAAATTCGCGGCTGCCGCTTTTGCTGACCACGTTCACGACCGCGCCGCCGTTGCGGCCATATTCGGCCTGATAGTTGTTGAGGAGAACCTTCACCTCTGCAATTGCGTCGAGACTGACTGAGGTCGTGTAGGAGTTCGAACTGCCGTTGTCCTGACCCTGCTGGCCATCGACTCCGATTGTAAGAGCACCGGCGCGGATGCCGCCGACGTTCGGGAGCGTTGTTCCGATGCCGCCCGCACCGTGAAGAGCTTCGGATTCATTGGAGGTGGAAACACCGGGAAGGAGGCGGAGGAAGCCAACGACGTTTCTACCGCGCTGTGTCACGCTTTCCAGTTGCTGCGTTGTGAGAACGGCGGAACCCTCGGAACTGGCAGACTGGACAACTGCCGCTTCCGCAGTAACGCTAATGGTTTCAGTGACAGCACCGACTGTTAACTGGATGGTTCCGAGCGACAACCTTTCGCTGGCGGAGAGGGCATTCCCCTGCTTTCGGTAGGTTTGGAAGCCGGCGCTCTCTACCTTTGCGGTGTACGTGCCGGGCAGGAGGTTGGGTACCAGGAAGCCGCCGGTGCTGTCAGTCGCAGCTGTCCGTTGATCGTTGGTGCCTTCGTTGATGAGCGTCACGGTCGCGCCGGAGACAGCGCCACCCTGCGCGTCAACGACGGTACCGAGCACGGTACTTGTACTACTTTGCGCCCACGCCGACAGAGCGGCGATGGACGAGATAACTATAGTTAACAGGAGGGAATACACTCTCCTGGCATAGCGACTTGGCTTTAAGACCCGCACGATAGAAACTCCTTGGATGAAAGGGAGATCGACTTATTCAATACCGAACCCCTGATGTTGTGGTGAGTCTATCGGCATCGCGAGCCCCCCACAATGCTCCACTAAGACT
>JAOAPO010000045.1 GCA_025462945.1 Bryobacterales bacterium | reverse complement strand
ACCTGACCTTCGTTTCGGTGGATTCGAACGGGCGCGGCGTACCAGTGCCCCCGGCTATCCCGGAGACTGAAGAAGAGAAGCTGGACTATGCGGAAGCGGGCGCCAGACGCGACCATCGTCTGCTGATGAGACGGCGGAGCTAGGCTTCTTCATCCTTGTAGAGGTACTTAATATTGCTTTTGTAGAGCAGTATGTTCGGGTCGCCGATCCGGTTTACCTTCAGACAGGAGCGGTCGTACCACTCGATGACACCCTTGACGATTTCGCCATCTTTCAGCGTGATCACCATCGGCGTCTTCGCCTGCATCTGTTTGACGTAGTAAAAGTTCTCGGCGTTCGTTTGATCAGGGGGGATTGCGCGCTTTTGCGGCGCACCGCCTGCGCTCTTTCGAGGCGCGTCGGTCTTTTCTTTCATCTCGCTCAACGAGGGACGGATCAACTTCCTGTTTCCGGGCTCCACGGGAGTTCCTTTCTGGCGGCAGGAAGTGCTACACAGGCCTTATTTGAGGGGCTGAGTTGTGACTCAGAGGGCCAGCAGGGTTACTTCCAACCTTTGCATTCATTGATATCACACGAATGTGTGCGGTAACAATTTGCAAAGATCAGCGCAAAACGATAATGGGGTCCGGGCCTGACCCCTTGGGCGCTGTGATAGTTCGCACAACCTTTTGGTCGGCTACCGAGATCTCGATGGCTTTGTCCTGCTCCTGAATGCCGGTATACGCGAGTTTGCCGTCTCTGGAGAGTGACATCGACATCGTCGGGCCGCCGCAAGGCACCTCAGCCACCTGGCGCCGCAGCGCCACATCGGCGAAGCCCACAGCGTTCGCCTCCTGCAAAGCGTAGACCAGCGTTTTACCGTCAGGCGTAACAGCCACTCGAACCGGTGTCTTGCCGGTGGGGACGCGACCGGTAAACGCCATTTTCGCTACGTCGAAGATCCCGATCGAAGCCTCGTCAGCCAGCGTGACGTACAGGGTGCGACCGTCGGGTGAGAAAGCCTGGCCCTGAGGACGCTTACCGGCCGCGATCACCTTCACCACTCCGGTCCTTACGTTGATCACAGAAAGCTCGCCGCTATTGCTGTCGCTGGTGAAAGCCCACTCACCCGTGGAGTTCAGGACGACCATGTGAGGTGCCAGCCCTTTCACGTCCCAGTGCTGCAGGGTCTTTCGCGACGCCGGGTCGATCCGCAGAAGGGCGTTCGGCTTCTCGGTGGTGACCAGCAGGTACCCGGTCTTCGGATCGACAGTAATCCCGTGAGGACGCCGGTACGAGCCAAGATCAATGACGCCAGTGCGCTTCCGTGAAGCCACGTCCACGATGGACACAGTATTCTCGCCGTCCCCGGTGTCCGTCATCCAGACCACTCCGTTGTCGGAGACGTAAAGTGTTTTCCCGTCCGGGGACAGCGCGGCTTCATGGGGATGCGCGCCAACTTTCGTGTCCCCGAGATGCTTGCCGTCGGCAGCATAGAAACCCACCGTGCCGGAGAGTTTCTGGATAGCTGCGAACTGCGGCGCCGGGTCTGCAGCGAGCAGCGGGAGCACAGCGACCAACCCGGCCAGGAGAACATTCATGCGGTGATTCTATACCAATGCGCCCCGGCCAGAACCGGGGATCGCCGCCAATTGGCTGGCGATCCGCCTTGTTCTGCGCAGAGAGCACCCGAACAGTTCAGGACATTTGCCTGCCAACCGTTCAGACGGCAAATTGATAGGCGGCGTAGCCGATGCAGGCGCCAAGGCCCGATCCGACCAGTACGTCCGTCATGAAGTGCAAGCCAACCACCACACGGGAAATGGCTACGTTTGCGGCCAGAATAAGCAGGAGCGGCATCACTTCTGGGAAAAACGAGCCCAATGACACGGCCACCGCGAATGCCGTGGTGGAGTGTCCTGACGGGAATGAAAAAACGTCGAAGGTGGTGATGCAGGCCCAGCAGTGCGGTTCAATATCGCGCGGTCGGGTGCGTCGAAAGATCCGTTTCGCACCCTGAAAAACCGCTATGCCGGCAGCGACGGAGAATCCGCTCGCTTCGATGGCCACGAACCGGTCATCCGCGGGCGAGCAGAGCACTGCGATGCCGATCAGCCCCCAGAGCCAGCCGTCTCCGGCGCGAGTGGCTAACAACATCCACCACCGGAACCACCGCGGAGCATTCCAGCGATTGACCCGCCGCATCAGACCGTAGTCCGGGCGGCTGAGTGTGTATATCGCCCTTTCCAGTTTGACGCTCATGCTGTCTCTATTATCCGTCGCATGATCCAGTTATAGGGGAGCAATGTTGCAATCGCCTGAACAACAGGAGAAGCAATTGTGAAGGTGTATGTTAGCTATTGATGCCACGCGACTTACGCAGCAAGACTTGGTGGACGGGCAAAGAATACTACAACTTCTCTCGCAGGGCGTGGCTCCGGTCAGAAGGCTACACGGCGGATGTGTTCGACAACAAACCCGTTATTGGCATCTGCAACTCCTGGAGTGAACTGAACAACTGCAACGCGCATCTGCGAACAGTTGCGGAGGCCGTCAAGCGCGGCGTCTGGCGCGCCGGGGGTTTCCCTCTCGAGTTCCCCACCATTTCTCTGGGCGAGATGTTCATGAAGCCGACGTCGATGCTCTACCGCAACCTGATGTCGATGGATGTGGAAGAATCGATCCGGGCCAATCCGATCGACGGTGTGGTGCTGCTTTGCGGCTGCGATAAGACAACGCCCGCGCAGATCATGGGCGCGGCGAGCGCCGACATTCCGGCCATCGTGGTGACCGGCGGCCCGATGCTGAGCGGTCAGTGGCGTAACCGGAAGCTCGGTGCTGGCACGGATGGTCGCAAGCTCTTCGACCTATACCGTGCTGGGCGCATGACGGACGAGGAACTGTGCGAAATCGAGGGCGGTCTGGCACGCAGCGCGGGGCACTGCACTGTGATGGGGACTGCCAGCACCATGGCAGCTGTGGCCGAAGCGCTGGGAATGACCCTGCCCGGCTGCGCTGCCATCCCTGCTCCGGACTCCCGCCGCCTCACCATCGCGGAGTTGAGCGGCCAGCGCGCTGTCGACATGGTTTGGGAAGATCTCAAACCGTCGAAGATCATGACCCGCGAGGCTATCGAGAACGCGATCACCGT
>JAOAPO010000026.1 GCA_025462945.1 Bryobacterales bacterium | reverse complement strand
CTCCGTCGGCCCTCCGCCAGGAGCAGCCACCCCAGAACCAATGGGTGACGCAGCAACCGCAAAGCCGGACGTCCAGCTTCCTTGAAGGCGCTGCCCAGACCGCTGCCGGGATGGTGGCAGGCCAGGTGGCTTTCAGCGCATTGTCGTCGTTGTTCGGCGGCCATCATCACGGCGGATTCCTGGGTGGGGGAGGATGGGACGGCGGCTGGGGATCTGGCGGCGGGATCAACGAGACGATCATTAACAACAACTACTTCGACGAATCGCCTTCGCAGGGTTTGCACGAAACCTCTCCTGATGCAGACACGTTCACCAACGACGTCAGTGATTCGTTCGACGATGACTCGTCATTCGACGGGTCAGATACGTTCGACGTGTAGCTTCGAACGGGCTTCGCGGACCAGCTTCTCCGACTGAGATGCGCTGGTGCTGGTGGCGGTGAGGTGTCCCATTTTGCGGCCCGGACGTGGTTCCAGCTTGCCGTACAGGTGCAACTTGACGTCCGGCATGGCCAGAGCCGCCGACCAGTTCGGCTCGCCGTCGGTCCAGACGTCGCCCAACAAGTTGGCCATCGCAGCGGGACGAAGCATTTCCGTGCTTCCGAGGGGCAGACCGCAGACCGCGCGGAGTTGCTGCTCAAACTGGCTGGTGACGCAGGCGTCGATGGTCAGGTGCCCGGAGTTATGCGGGCGCGGCGCCAGCTCGTTGATCAGGAGCCTGCCGTCTTTGGTTAGGAAGAACTCGATGCACAGGACGCCAACCACTTCCAGCTGACTGAGCAGGGCGCGGGCGATTTCCTGCGCTTCATATACGATCTTCTCGCTGAAGGGACCCGGGGCAACAGAGACGTCGAGGATGCCTGCAACATGGGAGTTGGCGCTGGGCGTGTAAAACACGCAGTCGCCGTTCTCGCCGCGAACCGCCACCACGGAGAGTTCCGCCTCGAAATCGACCATGGCTTCAAGAACTGCTTCCTGGCGTTCCATGGCAGACCACGCGTCTTCCGCCTCTGCGAGCGATGAGACCCGAAACTGCCCTTTACCGTCGTAGCCGAAGCCAGCGGTCTTCAGGATGGCCGGTCCGAACCCGTCCCAAACGGCAGCCAAATCCCCTCCGGCGCGAATGGCCTCAAAGCGCGTGACCGGGAAGCCGTGGCTCGCCAGCCAGGTCTTCTCACGAAGCCGGTGCTGGGTGGTGTGCAGTACGAGGCCGGCAGGACGAACGGGAGCCTCGGCTTCAGCCGCTTCGGCCGTGGGTGCCGGAACATTCTCGAACTCGAAGGTGACCACGTCGACTGCCGAGGCGAAGGCGCGGACGCGATCGAGATCCTCATAGGCAGCGTCGATCTCGATGTCAGCGATCTGCCCGGTGGGGGTATCGCGATCCGGCGAATAGGTGTGGACCCGGTACCCCAGTCGGCGGGCCGAAATGGCGAACATCCGGCCAAGTTGGCCGGAGCCGAGAACGCCGATGGTTGCGCCGGGGAGTATTGGCTTCACAGCAGGTTGTCTTCGAGCACTCGCTGGGTCTGTTTTTCGCGAAAAGCCTTCAGCCTGGTGCGCAAGGCGGCGCGCTTGTTCGCGAGGATTGAAACGGCCAGCAGGGCGGCATTTTTCGCGCCGGGTGTGCCGATGGCGAGTGTGCCCACAGGTATCCCGCCGGGCATCTGCACGATGGAGAGCAGCGAGTCCATTCCCTTCAGCGATTTACTCTCGATAGGCACGCCGAGAACGGGCAGGATTGTGTGGGCCGCAGTCATACCCGGCAGATGGGCGGCACCGCCGGCACCTGCAATGATGACCTCGATCCCGCGGCCTTCAGCAGTTTTGGCGAACTCGACCAACAGGTCCGGGGTACGGTGCGCCGAGATGATACGACACTCGTGCGGTACGCCGAAATCGTCAAGCATTTCGGATGCGGAGCGCATCGTATCCCAGTCCGACTTGCTGCCCATGATGACGGCGACAAGCGGGCTCGCAGGAGCGTTCTTCCTGGGAGTCACGGATTCGGGTACTTCCAGAGCGGGGTTCTTACTGGCTTTGCGCGATTGTGAAAGCTGGTTTGCCATTCGAGGTGAGCGTGATCGTTCATGTTATCAGCGGGGGTTTGAAAGCGTCTTGCAGGTCCCGCTCCCTTACGGTCACGGCTCAGTAGAATCAACGATTTGTGGGCCCTCGCTACTCGTTCCGCTCGCCAGCCTCATCGTCGTCGCCAAAGACTTCTTCACGGATAATTCGCTCCGTCGCTTCGTTGAGATAAACCTCCAGAGCCTCGCGAAGCTGCGAGTATTCGGGCCACAGGGTCTGCGCGATGAAACTGCGCGGTGCCCGCAGCATGACTGTCGTCTGGCGCTGGCGCTTGTAGCGGAACGGCTCGAGCCCGTAGCGCCGGCAAAGCGCGGTGAACAGCCGGCGCTGCCAGCGGTCCGGCATGGTGAACTGAACTTCCACCGGGCGCTCGGTTTGCCCCATGCCGGCGAGTGTTTTCCTGATCCGATCCAGGGCTGCCGCTGCGGCGTCCCGCTCTCCGGGCGTTGCCGCACCCTCGAACAAGGCGGCAATTTTGCGGAGTTTCTCGCGGAGTTGCTGTTCGGTCATCGAAGCATCAGAGAGCCGTGTCGCAACTGGCGATCGCCTCCGCGGTCATCTTCGCGCTGCGGACACAATCGGGGATGCCGATGCCGCGGTACGCGTTCCCTGCCAGGTGAAAACCAGGCAGCGCAGCCGCGAGCGTTTCGATCGCCTCGACGCGTGCGGAGTGACCGACCGTGTACTGCGGCATGGAGTCGGGCCAGCGATGACCAATGGCAAACAGAGGTTCAGCCTGAATGTTCATCAGCTCTTCCAACTCGCGCTGGACGGCCTCCTGGGGTGTATCGGGATTGGTTGAGAAGCAACGAAAGACAGCCTTGTCTTCCGGGACGCGGCCTGCCCATTTGGTGCCGAGCCAGGTGCAGGCCATCATGGCCCGGCGCTCGGCTCTGGGTACCAGAAAGCCGAACGCGTTGAGAGGATGCGGCACGTCGGACCGCTGATAGCCAAACGTCCAAATGGCGCTGCCGGTGTAAGGAATTGAGCCGACCAGCTCGGCCAGCGACGGATCCAGTTCCGCCAGCAATGGAGCGGACTTGTTGGCTCCGCAGGCCAGCACGATGTGGTCGAACGAGTGGGATGCGCCGCCTGCCGACAAAGTCCAGCCGGGCGAAATGGAATCAACTTTTTCGGTGGTGATGTGAACGCGGGTTTTGAGTTCCTCAATCAGAGTGCCCACGCCCGACCGCATCGAGTTGAAAATGGAACTTCCCGAAGGCGGCCGGCGATCACGGAACGTACCCACCACGACACTGCCGTAGCGCTGTTCGTATTCGACGAACTTGGGAAGCACGCTGGGGGCGCTGAGTTCGTCGGGTGAGCCGCCATACACGCCGGCGAGGAGGGGCTCGGCGAGGTACTCGACGGCCTCTGGACCGAAGTGATCTCGGACGAACTCAGCGACGGAGCGATCCGGCAGCGCAACGGGGTTTCGAAGCACTTCCAAACCCATCTGGAGCTTGGTCCGCCACCCGAACAATTTCGAGCGAAGCACGGGGAGAGCCTTCGTCGGCACAACCATCTGGAGACCTTCGGGCAGCGTCAGAAACTGGCCCCCGCGAAGGATGAAAGTGCGTCGCTGCGCGTCGTTCGAGCCGGTAATCTGGTCGCCCAGCCCGAGTTCGCGGATCAGGTCTTCAGCCCAGGGTTTGGCGGCGAGCCAGCTTTCCGGACCGGTTTCCAAAATGCAGCCCTCCACGGTAATGGTGCCGATAAGCCCACCGGGCGCGGGATCGAAGACAGTTGCCTCGATCCCGAGCTTGCCGAGGTACCAGGCGCAGGACAGGCCGGTGATACCGCCGCCGATGATCCCAACCCGCATTTTAGATTTGAGTGATCGCTGGCCTGCTTACGGCCGGAACTCGCGGACCATCTGGACAACGGCCTTGACGTTCTCCACCGGGGTTTCGGGAAGGATGCCGTGGCCGAGGTTGAAGATGTGTCCGGGACGAGTGCCGGTTCGGCGCAGGAGTTCGTGGACCTTCTGCTTGAGTTCAGGCAGAGGAGCGAAGAGCGCTACAGGATCGAGGTTGCCCATGATCGCTGAGCGATAGGAAATATCGAGCCATGCCTGGTCGATGTTGATGCGCCAGTCGCAGCCCATCACGTCGCCACCGGCGGCGTGCAGTTCGCGGAAGTAGCCGGAAGCGCCGGTACCGAAGTGGATGACGGGCACGCCTGCGGCGCGAATACGCTCAATCAGGGCACGCGAGTAAGGCTGGGCGAAGCGAACGTAATCGTCCGCGGCGAGAGCGCCGACCCAGCTATCGAAAACCTGAATGGCACGGGCACCGGAAGCGATTTGCATGATGGCAAACGGCGCCAGAACATCGACGATTTTGCCCATCAGCCGGCGCCAGAGAGGCTCATCGCTGTACATCATCCGCTTGGTGCGCAGGAAATTGCGGGATGAACCGCCCTCGATCATGTAGCTGGCGAGGGTAAACGG
>JAOAPO010000637.1 GCA_025462945.1 Bryobacterales bacterium | reverse complement strand
CGCCTCTCGTTCTTCCTTTGGAGCAGCATCCCCGACGATGAGCTTCTCGACGCAGCGATCAAGAACGAACTCCACAAGCCCGCCGTTCTGGAACAACAGACCCGCCGGATGCTCGCCGACACTCGTTCGAAAGCGCTGATTACAAACTTCGCCGAACAGTGGCTGCATCTGCGCAACCTCGCTTCCATCACGCCCGACATGCGCGCCTTCCCTGACTTCGACGACAATCTGCGCCGCGCCTTCCGCACGGAAACACAGCTGTTCCTCGAAAGCATCATGCGTGACGACCGGAATGTGCTCGACATGCTGCGCGCCAACTACACCTTTGTCAATGAGCGCCTGGCGAAGCACTATGGCATTCCCAACATTTACGGCAGCCGCTTTCGCCGCATCGACCTCGACGAGAACACCGCGCGGGGTGGTCTGTTGCGTCAGGGCAGCATTCTCTCCGTTACCTCCTACGCGACACGCACTTCGCCAGTGATCCGAGGCAAGTGGATCCTCGATAACATTCTCGGCTCCCCGCCGCCACCGCCGCCCCCCGCCGTTCCCGCTCTCAAAGAGACCGCGGTCGGGACAAAGAATCTGCCGATGCGGGCGCGAATCGCGGAGCACCGCGCCAATCCCGTCTGCGCCAGTTGCCACAACGTCATGGACCCTCTCGGCTTCAGTCTCGAGAACTATGACGCCGTGGGTCGCTTCCGCACCAACGAAGACGGTACCCCCATCGACGCCTCGGGCATGCTTCCCGATGGCACCAAATTCGAAGGCGCGACGGGCCTGCAGAAGGTCCTGCTGAGCCATCCCGATATCTTCGTCAGCACCCTGGCTGAAAAGCTGCTGACCTATGGCCTCGGTCGCGGCACCGAATACTACGACCAGCCAGCCATCCGCCACATCGTGCAGGATGCCGCAGCCTCCGACTACCGTTTTTCATCCATCATCCTGGGGATCGTCAAAAGTACGCCGTTTGAAATGAGGGCAACAAAATGATCATTACGAAGAAAGCACTTTCCCGCCGCACGCTTCTCCGCGGTGCCGGCACCGTTCTCGCCCTGCCTCTCCTCGAGGCCATGATCCCGGCCCTTACCCCTCTCTCGGCCACTGCCGCGAACCCGGTGAAGCGCCTCGGGTTCGTCTACATTCCGATGGGCGCGCACATGCCCCAGTGGACGCCCGCCGGCAACGACCTCACTGAACTCTCGCCCACACTCCGCTCACTCAAGCCGTTTATCGACCAATTGACGGTGCTGACGAACCTCGAGAATCGCAACGCCTACCCAGGCACGCACGCCACCTCGAACGCGTCGTTCCTCAGTTGCGCCACCGCCAAGTGGACCGAGAGCTCTGACTATCACCTCGGCACCACGGTAGATCAGATCGCCGCCCAAAATTTCGGCAAGGGCACCCGCCTGCCCTCGCTCGAACTCGCAATGGACCTGCTGACCACGGTCGGCCAGTGCGACAACGGCTACGCCTGCGTCTACCAGAACAACCTGTCGTGGTCGTCGCCCACAACGCCGCTGCCCGCTGAAGCTCACCCCCGTATCGCCTTCGAGCGCCTCTTCGGAGAAGGTGGCAGCGTGGCAGACCGCCTCGCCGAACTCAAGCGCCGCGCCAGCCTGCTCGATGTCGTCAACCAGGACATTTCGCGTCTGCAGAAGAAACTCGGGGCCGACGATCGCGCCAAGGTCGATCAGTACCTTCAAACGATCCGTGAAGTGGAACGCCGCATCCAGCAGGCCGAATCCGAAACCTCCGGCAGCTCAGCTCGCGATCTCGACCGTCCTCTCGGCGTCCCCGCAGCCTATGCCGACCATGCGAAGCTCATGTTCGACCTCCAGGTTCTCGCGCTGCAATCCGACGTCACCCGCGTCATTACCTTCCAGCTCGCCCGCGAAACCAGCACCCGCACCTATCCGGAAATCGGCGTCTCTGATCCGCACCACCCCCTGACCCACAATGGCGGCGATGCCGAGAAACTTGCGCGCGTGGCCATCATCAACCAGTTCCACGTCTCGCTCTTTTCGTACTTCCTTGAGAAGATGCGCGCCACCCCGGATGGAGACGGCACCCTGCTCGACCACTCCATGTATCTGTACGGCAGCGGCATGGGCAACGCCGATATCCACGACCACGTAAACCTCCCGGTCCTTGTAGCCGGCGGTCCCACCCGCAAGGGCGGTCAGCACATTCGCTATAAGGAACCCGTGCCGCTCGCGAACGTTCACCTCACTCTGCTCGATAAGGCCGGCGTACACATGGATTCGTTCGCTGACAGCAAGGGCAAGGTTCCGGAGCTGCAAACGCTGTGATCTCGCACGTCCGCCGTATCGCCATCACCGGACTATTCGCAGTTGGGCTGCACGCAGCGCGCTCCAATGCGCCGCTCGCGGATGCCGCCGAGGAGATGGATAAGGCAGCGCTGCGCACGCTCATCGCTCAGCATGCTGACGTGAACGCGGCGCAGGTCGACGGCATGACGGCGCTCCACTGGGCTGCCTTCCGGGATGACGTCGAAGCGGCCAAGCTCCTCGTTGCCGCCGGTGCCAACGTCAAAGCCGCCAACCGCTACGGCGTAACCCCGCTGTCCCTTGCCTGCACCAACGGCGACGGCACTATTGTCGAGATGCTGCTCAAAGCCGGCGCCGACCCCAACACCACGCTGCCCGGCGGCGAAACCGTGCTGATGACTGCCGCTCGCACAGGTCGGGTCGAAGCCATCAGGTCTTTGATGGCGCACGACGCGCTCGTAAATGCCAGAGAGCCCCGCAGCGGCCAGACCGCTCTGATGTGGGCAGCCGCCGAAGGCAATGTCGATGCCATTGAAGCGCTGTTGAAAGGGGGCGCCAACCTCCACGAACGCCTCGACTCGGGCTACACACCGTTCCTCTTCGCCGTTCGCGAAGGTCGCCTGCCAGCTGTCCGCGCCATGGTTGCAGCCGGTGCTGACGTCAATGAAATCGTGGAGCCGCACAAAGCAACTGGCCCCACGCGACCGGCCTCCGGAGCCGGTTGGCCGCGCGCCGGTATGAGCGCCCTGGTGCTTGCCACGGCGAACGCTCACTTCGAACTCGCAGCCTGGCTGCTCGATCACGGCGCCGATCCCAATGCTGCCGGTGCCGGTTACACAGCACTCCACACCATCGCCAGCCTCCGCAGACCGGGCCTGGGGGACAACGATCCCGCGCCGCAGGGCTCCGGAAACATGACGAGCCTCGAGTACGTGAAGAAGCTTGTCGAAAAAGGCGCTGATGTTAACGCCAAAATGACGAAAAACGTCAAATTCGGCCTTGCTGGCATCAACCAGGTTGGTTCCACGCCTTTCTTCCAGGCAGCCAGAACCGCCGACGCGGAACTGATGCGCCTTCTCGCGAAATTGGGCGCGGATCCAAAGCTCAACAATGCCGACAACAGCACGCCCCTAATGGTTGCCGCGGGCCTTGGAACACGCTCTCCCGGTGAGGACGCGGGCACCGAAGACGAGGTCGTCGAGGCGCTTCAGGCTGCCCTCGACCTCGGCCTCGACATCAACGCCGTAGACAAAAACGGCGAGACCGCAATGCATGGCGCGGCCTACAAAAATTCGCCGAAAGCTGTTGAATTCCTCGCCGCCCACGGCGCGAAAATGGAGATCTGGAACCAGAAGAACAAGCAGGGCTGGACCCCTCTAACCATCGCGGAAGGTCATCGCTTCGGCAACTTCAAACCCTCACTCGTCACGGTGGAAGCGCTCCACAAAGTGATGGGCGACCAGCCCAAACCATAATTTAAATAACTCTGTTTGCTCCGGTTGGAAATCGATATAGCGTGAGGGAGACCAACTCCCGCCACAAGATTCCGCTCCGAGGCAAAACATTGATGAAACGCTTCTTCACCACCGCCGCCATGCTGGCGTCGCTCGCATTCGCTTCTTCCACCTTCGCTGCCGCTGCTGATATTGTCGACACCGCCGTTGCGGCCGGCTCGTTCAAAACCCTCGTCGCTGCCGTCCAGGCGGCTGGCCTGGCTGACACACTCAAAGGACCCGGTCCGTTCACGGTCTTTGCCCCCAGCGACGAAGCCTTCGCCAAGCTGCCGGCCGGCACTGTCGAAAACCTGCTCAAGCCTGAAAACAAGGCAAAGCTCGCTGGCATTCTCACCTACCACGTCGTGCCGGGTAAAGTGATGGCCGCCGATGTCGTCAAAATGAAGTCTGCGAAGACGGTAAACGGTCAGTCGCTTGCCATCAAGGCTTCGAAGGCAGGCGCCATGGTCAACAATGCTAACGTTGTCAAGACTGACATCGAAACCTCAAACGGCATTATTCACGTGATCGATACCGTCGTGATGCCTAAGTAGTCCCGCAGCGCCCAGTGACCACAACCGCCATGCCCGCTGAAGACTTGCAGGAAATCGTTCAGGCCCTGGAAACCGTGTGCACCCGCTCCGGTTCTCTTCTCCTCGAGCTGTGCGCGAGTTCTCCCGTCCTGCTCGTCTTCCTGCGGCACGCCGGTTGTACCTTCTGCCGTGAGGCGCTCTCGGATCTGGGTCGGGAGCGCCACAAGATTGAGGCCGCGGGCACACACATCGTACTCGTTCACATGGGTGACTCCGAAGCCATCACCTCTCTCCTCATCAAACATGGCCTCGACAACATCGAGCGTATTCGCGACGACCAGCAGCGTCTCTATCGCGCATTTGGCCTGCGGCGAGGCACTCTGGCGCAACTGTTCGGACCTAGGGTTCTCTGGCGCGCTTTCGCCGAAGGGGCTCTTCTGCGCCACGGCCTCGGATTCCAAAAGGCGGATGGCTTCCAGATGCCCGGCGTCTTCCTCATCGATCCCCAAGGCATCGTACACCGCTTTCGACACCGTTCCGCCGCGGACCGTCCCGACTACACAGGCATGGTTCTGCAGACCGCTACAATCTCGGCGGAATAGTCACCACAACGGCGCGACCGCCCGAGTTCAACGGACTCCCGTAGCTGTGCGGCTCGGAGGAATCCAACAGCACGCTGTCACCTGCGAACAATTCGTGATCCTCTCCCTGAAACCGAATACTTACCCCGCCCTCCAGCACAAACATGAACTCTGCGCCATCATGCGCGTGCGTAGCGGTCGCACCGGGGTTGTGGGGAGGAAATTCCGCAAGATAAGCCTGCAGACTGGCCCCCGGACTCGCGAACGTAAGACACTCGAAAGAGTAGGCTGGCTCGGTACTGTCTGGATTCTCCGGAAACCGCATCCTCTCCACTGACCGCACGACCGAGAAGAGCTTCCGCCCCCTCGTGGTGCTAAAGAAATGGTCAAGCCCCACGTCGAACACCATCGCAATTCTTGCCAGCGTAGGCAGAGTGGGCACTAACTTGCCGTTCTCAAGTTGCGATAACATCGACGGCGAAAGCCCGGTGTGCTTCGCCAGGTCGGTCAAAGCCACCTTCTTGCGCAGTCGCATCTGCCGTAACTTTTTCCCCAGTTCGTACGCGCCGAGGATGCGATTGATCGTTTCCGGACCCGTTTCCTGCTTCATCTTAAACCCATTTTAGCGACACTGAAAAGCACCCGCCAGACGTTACTGCCACTGAACCGGCTTCCCTTCACCCGGACTCCTTTACTCCTCCTCAGCCGTCTGTCTGTATGTGACCTCCATCGGCGTTTCCGAAATCCGTGAGCTCTCTGACGATGAACTGCTCGCCGCCGCGCAACACAAGGACGAAGCCGCTTTCGCCGAACTCATGCGTCGGAACTCTTCTTCATCCCTCAAGCTCGCACTTTCCATTCTGAAAGACCGGCAAGACGCCGAAGACGAAGTACAGAACTCTTACCTGAACGCCTGGCGATATGTTGATCGCTTCCGGGGTGGTTCGCGCTTCTCCACGTGGATGTCCCGCATCGTCACCAACCAGTGCCTGATGCGCCTGCGGAAGAAGAAGCGAGCTGCCTTCCTTTACCTCGACCAGGGCGTCGGCACCGAGGCCACAGTGATTGAACTTCCCGACAGTGCTCCCACACCGGAAGCCTTCCTCGCCGATACCGACGGGAAGGTCGCATTGCATAACGAGATCCGCCGCCTGCCCCCGTTGCTCCGCAATGTGCTGGTGCTGAGCGATCTGAACGAACTACCGATCGGCAATGTGGCGGAGCGTCTCGGAATCTCTATCGTCGCGGCCAAATCGCGACTGCAGCGATCGCGTGCTGAGCTCCGCCGCCGTATGCTCGTCCCCGCCTGAACACCGCATCGGCGACAATCGTGGGTACCACGAATGTCTCACGATCTCGTCGTCCTCTTCGAACACCCCGAATGGCAGAAGCCCATTTTCGCCGCTCTCGACAAGCGCGGCGTTCGCTATGCCAAATTCGACTTAAAGCGCTCCGCCTTTGATCCTTCTGCGGGGCCTGAGGCGCCGCTGTACTTCAACCAGGCCACACCCAGCGCCTACCTTCGCGGCAACACGCGCGCCGTCCCGTTCGCGTACGCTCTGATGCGATCGCTGGAACTCGCCGGAGCGCGCGTTCTGAACGGCTCCCGTGCCTTCTCGCTGGAACTCAGTAAATCCGCACAGGCAGCCCTGATGCAGAACCTTGGCATTGCCACACCTCGCACACTGGCTTTCAACGATGTGGAAGCCGCCATCCAGGCTTGGGGCGACGCCTGGCCCGCCTTAGTCAAGCCGGAACAGGGAGGCAGCGGAGCGCGCATGTTCCTGCTGAACTCGGCAGACGAACTTCGCCGCCTGTTCCGTGATCGCACCGACCTCTGGCTGCCGGAGAACCTGATGCTCCTGCAGCAGTACTATCCGGTGGACCCCGCGCGCGGCATCGTGCGCATGGAATTCCTCGGCGGTGAACTGCTCTACGCGATGCGAGTCGTCTCGCACGGGGCATTCAACCTCTGCCCGTCAGAAGTCTGCAATCCCGAAACCGGCGATGGCCAATGCGCCATCCCGGAAGCACCGCCGCCTGCGACGCCGGTAGAGTTCTATCCTTACCCCGAGGTGCCCGCTGCTGCCGTGGAAGCCGGTCGCAAACTTATGGCCGCCGGCGGCCTCGACCTCGGTGGCATCGAATACCTGGAAGACGAACACGGTCACCCTGTCTTCTACGACATCAACGCCAACTCCAACCTGCGCGTGCCCATTGCCCGCAGCTTCGGCTTTGACCCCTTCGAGCGCCTCGTCGACTACCTGG
>JAOAPO010000608.1 GCA_025462945.1 Bryobacterales bacterium | reverse complement strand
CAACGGCCTGGCCTAAGATCCGTTCGGGCGACAGATAGGGAATCGTTCCAACAATCAACCCGGTGCCTGTCTGCTCCTCGCTGGTCGCCATGCCGGGCTGGCCTGCATGCTCGGATTCTTCAGCGAGTTTGGCCAGCCCAAAATCTGCAAGTTTGGCGTGACCATCTTTGGAAACCAGAATATTGGCTGACTTCACGTCGCGATGAAGAATCCCGACCTCATGCGCTGCCGCAAGGCCGTCCGCCACGCCTGTGAGCAGCTCAATCGTTTCTCGCCAGGGCCGCTTTTCACGCGCCCAATCGCGCACGGTTCCACCCGTAATCAACTCCGTCACGATGTACGGGCGTCCGTCACAATCGCCGACATCGTGAACGATCAGAACATGCGGGTGGTTCAGCGCGGACGCCATTTGCGATTCGCGGCGAAACCGACTTCTCGCAGCGACATCGGTGAGTCGCCCGCTCAAACATTTAATCGCAACCGGTCGACCGAGGCGTGTGTCGTGAGCGCTGTAGACCACGCCCATCCCTCCTGCGCCCAACGCTTCTTCGATTCTGTACGGTCCAACCAGGGTGCCTGAACTCAGGCGAGAAGTGGTGCTCGGCAAGAGGTCTTCAGCGGGATCCGCGCCTTCCCAGGCCGGCCTGTCGAGTGGACTGAAAGCCGACTCGCTTTGTTCGAGAAGAGATACTATCTCGCACCGGATCTCCGTGCTTTCCGGTGCCGCTTCAAGAAACGCCTGGCGATCGGATGGATGCAAATCGCGAACGGCGTTATAGAGCTTTTCGATCCGGCGCCAACGCCCCGTTTCCACCGTGGACCTCCACTGCCATAGCGTACACGGGAAAAGATGTTTGTAAACGGTCACATGACGGCGAGTGATTCCTAAAGCGACCGCAAGTCAGGAGTAAGCGGTACAGTAACTTACTCCCGACTTGCGGTCCTGACCAGAGTTACCCTGCTCACCGGTTTGGCAGGAAGTAGTTACTGTAGACATGAGCGGCAACGTTCCGGCCAATCTTGGCGCCGTCGCTCGCAGAATTCAGCCAGTGCAGGCCGGCCCAAACTCTGGCGTTATAAATCTCATGCAGCATGCTGTCCAGGTCGGAGTAAGTTCGCTCGGTTCGAACCAGTTGTGGAGTAGCGGTCTTACTCGCCGTCAGCGTCCAGGTGATCTTGCCGGTGCCGAAGAACCTCGCCACGGTGTCCGCGATCGCTCCGGTTGAAAAGGAATGCGCTGACGGATACTCAGGGTGATTGACCGATATCAGGGGCTTCCATGAGGCATCGGGCTGGGTGTCTGCGTTATCGTCCGCGTCGGCACGCGGAATTGCTGTACTCGGACGCCAACTGCGAAAGTGATACTTGGCCTCATAACCGGCGATGTTCGCATCCGCCGCGGACGTGTACACCATGGCGAAGAAGCGTGCTGCGTCTCTCATATTTAGACCCCGGTCGACGGCGAGACTGACTAACCCTGCATGCAGGTCGGCACCTTGCCAGAAGTATGCAATGTCGGTCTGTTCCGGGCTGCGCACTGTGCTGTCGGCTCGCCCGTACTCTTTAGTGACAGCGAAGTCGGCGGAGTAAGCGACGGATGTCAACGGATCCGGGCCCAGGGGACGAAACCGGCTCTGGCGTTGAAATGTGAACGGCGTCATCTCGCCGATATTGGCTCCGACGGGCTGCGTTCCGCAGCCCCCATCCGGTTGGAATTCACCTGGTGCCGGCGGGTTCGCGCTGCACTCGTAGAGCACCACCTTCCTGAAGCCATCGTTGGCTCGGCGCGCCAGGATGGCCGCTGCCGCTCGT
Organism: Bryobacterales bacterium; assembly: GCA_025462945.1. Lineage (GTDB taxonomy): Bacteria > Acidobacteriota > Terriglobia > Bryobacterales > Bryobacteraceae > BOG-234. The sequence continues at coordinate 2,503 of JAOAPO010000608.1, read as the reverse complement.
TCGCCCACAAGGACGCCCCGCAGAGTCGTCCTTGTAGGCAGGGTACCTGCCAAATAGGCGGTGTACTGGCTGTCCAGATAGGGGATTTGGGACGGGTCCACTCGTGACCGGGCCGTTCGCCACGCTGCGGTGGCCACGGCAACTCGGACATCCGCCTGTTCCGGCGACGAGTTGATACTCGCTGCGAAGGGCTTGAAGCCGCCTTCAATCGCCATCACCGCGTCGTAAACGGCGATTTGAATCACCGCGCGTTGCACCATCTGGTAGGCAGGCGCTATGGGCGGCGTGTTAACGGCCGGTTGGACGATCTTCGCCCAGTCGGTCACGACGTTCTGGGCGTGCACGCAGCTGCTCGTCAGTAACAGCAGCGCGACATCTTTTAGCTTCAGCATCTTGTCTCCTTTTCTGAGGCGCGTGCTGTTGCTTCTCGCGCCTCATCGGATTAGGCGAGAATTGTTAGCGGCAACTACAACGCCGCTGATAAGTTTTTGAGGAGCAGGTATGATTACAACCGGCTCGGTCGAGATCACAGTCTTGCTGAAAGCGTGGAGCGCGGGCGATTGCGTCGCGCACGACCAGCTGATGCCCCTGGTTTATTACGAACTCAAGCGTCTGGCCCGGCGCTGCATGCGCAAGGAACGAACAGAGGCCACTCTGCAAGCGACCGCGCTGGTGCACGAGGCGTATCTACGCCTGGTGGGGCTCAACCAGATCGGCTGGCGCGACCGCGCGCACTTCTACGCTGTTGCCGCTGAGACGATGCGACGCATTCTGGTCGATGCGGCTCGGGCAAGAACATCTGGAAAGCGCGGTGGCCAGGCTGGCCACCGAGTCGTAATCACGCCCTTTCTGGAGAACCAGGAACTGAACTCGTCCTCCACACGCGATCGGGAGTTAATCAGAATTGACGAAGCACTGGACGCCATGGCTCAATTCGACCGCCGCAAAGCACGTGTGATCGAGCTGCGTTTTTTTGGAGGCCTGAGCGTCGAAGAAGCGGCCGCGGTCCTTCAGATCTCTCCGCAAACCGTCATGCGTGACTGGAGGTTAGCCAAGGCGTGGCTAACCCGGGAGCTTGGTAAGCAGGCATGAACGGACCGTCGCGCTGCGCCCTCTAAGTTCTCCATCGTCGTATGCTTTAGCTGTCTGCCGCTTCAAACAGCGAACCTGCACGCAGGCGACTGGCGAAAAAATTTCCATTCTCATGTCGATCCGGCTAGACCCCGTTCGACGTATCAGCAGAGAGCCAGTACGAAAGCGAGCAACAGCGATCGAACTGCGCTCTCAATCTGAGTTCACGAACAAACCGCACCATCGCTCACGTAAGAGGAGATTTCGAATGCGCTTCATGGTCATACACAAAGCAACCCCAGAGACAGAAAAGAAAGGTGGCCTCCCGGATCCGCAGCTTATGCTCGACATGGGCAAGTACAACGAAGAACTCATGAAGGCCGGCGTTCTGCTCGCCCTCGACGGCCTCCATCCCACTTCCAAAGGCGCACGCGTCAGGTTCTCCGGCAAGTCGCGCACTGTCGTCGACGGTCCCTTCACCGAGGCTAAAGAGCTCATCGCCGGATTCTCCATCCTGCAGGTCAAGTCCCTCGAAGAGGCTATCGAGTGGGTCAAACGTGCTCCCACCTGCAGCACCGATGACTACGAAGTCGAAGTCCGCCAGGTCTTGGAGATGGAAGACTTCGCCCCCATCCTGTCTGACGAGCAGATCCGGCATAAAGTGGAGCGCCGAGCTGAGCTGCCAAATCAGACCGCAAACAGATAGGCGTACTTGCATCCAGGCATCGAAAGCTGGTGTGATCGGTAGCAGTGTCCGCTGCCGATCCACATCACGCCATTAAGCAAGCTCTGCACCGCACCATCGAAGCCGTCTGGCGCATTGAGTCCGCGCGCGTGATCGGCGGACTGACCCGGCTAACCCGTGAGGTCGGCCTCGCCGAAGACCTCGCTCAGGAGGCGTTTCTCGCCGCACTCGAGCAGTGGCCGCAGTCTGGCGTTCCCGATAATCCCGGGGCATGGCTCACTTCCATTGCCAAACGCCGCGCGATCGATCTCTTCCGCCGCAACGCCGTCGCCCGGCGCAGGCACGACGAGCTGGGCCGCGACCTCGAAGCCCTTGAACAGAGCTCGCCCGGTCTCGACTCCACTCTCGACAACACCATCAGCGACGACCTTCTCCGCCTCGTCTTCATCGCCTGCCATCCCATCCTCCCCACGGAGTCCCGCGCCGCACTTACGCTCCGTCTCGTTGGCGGTCTCACCACCGACGAGATCGCCCGCGCGTTCCTCACACCCGAAGCCACTATCGCCCAGCGCATCGTTCGGGCCAAACGCACTCTCGCCGACAAACACATCCCCTTCGAGGTCCCCCGCGGCCTCGAGTTCGCCGCCCGCCTCTCGTCCGTGCTCGAGGTCATCTATCTGATCTTCAACGAGGGCTACTCCGCCACCACCGGCGACGACCTCATGCGCCCCACCCTCTGCGAAGACG
>JAOAPO010000597.1 GCA_025462945.1 Bryobacterales bacterium | reverse complement strand
TTCGAGGCTTTGGCAGGGTTCTGCTCCAGCCAGCGCCGTGAAGGTGCGCAGCTTCGGCCGAGGCGGTCGGTCCACGAGTCCATGTCGGTCAACGTCGGCATGACCTACCCGCGAGAACCCCAGGCATCTGACAGACATCCCGTGCGGCTTGCGAGTCAGCAACCGTCCGGCACGGTAGGCAAACCGATCAGAGAGTTCTGAGAAAAGCAATGAGAGCCTTCTTCTCAGTTGTGGTCAGCTTCAAGCCGAACTCATGGCCCTTGACAGGCCTTCTTTCGACCCCAGAGCCCTTCCAGCCAGTGGGCAGGTAATCGTCGCGCAGTCGGTCCGCATTGAACCAATCTTCCAACGTTGCAACTGAGCCATTGTGTTCGAAGGGCCCTCGGTACCACACGCCAAGCAATGAAGGGACCTTGTAATAACCCGTTCCACGGCGCGTTTCCATTGTTAGAACCGGGTCGGTGCCAACGTGAACGTCCATAATTTCGTACTTAGCCCGGTGTTCGGTTGGTACTTCGAATCCCCGCGCTGGGAGCAGCTTGTTATTGGTGTAAGCAGGCGGTGTGTGACAACTTGCGCAGCCCTGACGTTCGAAGACTTTCCTGCCGCTTTCGCTTAGTTGGTCGGAAGGGTTTGGATTGGCTGGCGGCCGCAGAGAATATAGATAGAGCGCCAGTGCGTACAGTTGCTCATCGCTGTAGCGCTCCTGCGTCAGCGGGTCTACGGTCGTCTTAAAGTCGGAAGCTGCGGGGATGAAGCCCCCGTAGTCGCCCAGATCGTCCGCTCCCTGGTTAAGAGCGGCGTAACGCATTAGGTCAACAATACCCCGATGTTGTTGCAGGCCACTCTTGTCCAGGTACCGCCTTCCGGCGATACCTATCAGGTCAGGTAATTGCGGTGGCGCGAACACGCTCGATCGGTGGCGCGCAAAGACACCGGGCGGGATCGCCTCATACGCCGCGAGGTGTTGCGCAAGCGGCATGTTGAACCAAGGCTCGTGAAGTGGGTCGGGGATCGCCCAGGGCACCTGGAAAGTAGAGCGGGCGTTGTACTGAGCCTCCTTCAGTGCTTGCTCCATGTCGGCTGCGGCGAGCCGTCGTACGCTGAATGCGACCACCCGATCACCAGGGAAGTTGCCTTGGGCACCTTTGATCAGCGAACCGTCCGGTTGCACGCGCGTGTGGCACATTCCACAGGAGAATGATCCCAGTTGCACTGTGCCCTTCTTCCGAATGACGTAACGCAGCGTTGGGATTGATCCGTCGGATGCCAGAGGGACGCCCGTGCGAGCCACAAAGCCGGGATCACGCACGGCGTCCATACCGAACAGCGCGATCGGGGCATCAAAGACCAGTTCACCGGCCCGAATCCAGTCCTGACGACTCTTTAGCTTCCCTGAGTCGAAGACGACGGCAGGGTCCTCGTGCTGAAGCCGATCTATATAGCCGGCGGGTTCGTTCTGGATCGGGTACACAGGGTATGTTTTGTAAACAGGACGGATGGGGATTCGGTAGTAGTACTCCGCCTTGACTTGGCGGAGGGAGTACCTCGCCCTTGGCAACGGGAGTTCGAGATCGGCCATCGCTGCGTCGTCCCACATCCGAGGCACCTGGGCACGGAACCGCTGTTCAGAGCGGCGCGATTGCGCGCAAGCGAAGGATGCAGCGAGAATCAACACGAGGATGCTGGTACGAAGCACAATTTCCTCCTTGCTGCCCGAAGGGTAGTAGCCGAATGCTGACGGCCACGAACTAAACTGCGGGATTTCGGGCATCCTGCGCCTCCCGTAGTAGTTAGTTTCGGTTAGCATACCAGAGATAAACCTCAAGCCAATGGCCGGTCAAAGATGCGGCATTCTGGTTCAGGGAAGAGAAAAATAATTAAACGGCGAGTGTGTTCATAGCCACTTGTCTCAAGAGTAGGCATCGCCCATGGGTCGGAGATACCGAAGGACCCGGTAGCACGTTGAAGCGATTCATCCAATATCCTTCCGGCTGGTTTATCAGACGGAAGACGAGATCCTCACCTTGCCTGCTTTGGCGGCGATCGGCCAAACCTGCGCTTGGCTGAAGGCAACGTAGTGGACAGGTAATACTCGTGACCGCTCTTTAGTTCGCTTTCCCACTCGCGATAGAGTTCCTCAGAGAACTCGGCAATCCAGTAGCGGTCAGGTATGGCGGCGGGCTCCTCCGCTATCCGGCCGAAAGAAATGTCTGCCGTGATGACACCTTCCCCCTCATCACGGAGCATCCGAGCGAGAATGCCTCCTTTGCCGTCCACGATTTGAGCCTCCCCGAGGTAGTGAGACGCATACGGGACGCCCACATGCGGCCAATCTTGTCCGGCAAATCTTCCTGCGTGCGCCGCATGAATGACGGGCACACCAAGCATGCGCGCGAACGTGCCCGGAGTGGCTTTCATGATTTCGCGCTCGTGTAAACGTTGTGGAGCGTCTGGCGACACGGCGTCCTCGACTGTCCACCACGCTGAACCTCCAACCACCATGCCCACTCTACCTTTCAGGCGTGCCGCCGTTCTGGAGCGAATGAACTCCCAGCAGAG
>JAOAPO010000579.1 GCA_025462945.1 Bryobacterales bacterium | reverse complement strand
CCATACGGAAGGAGACGAACTGGTACCCGCCGCCTTTCAACAGTCCGCACATCTTGGCAGTTTGATGCGGTCGACCCTCGGGTTTGCGGTTTCGGCACGTTTTCTGCCCCGGCTGTAAGTCGGCACGCGCTTTCACAGCGGCGGGAGCGTGGAAATTCCCCTTTGCAGCTTCCACGCTTTCTGGGAAGCAGTTTTCCGATTCTATACTGGCTTGGGCATATGATCACCCAGCGTGGGTTGACGTCGGTGTCAGCATTGCACGGGATAGACGTCAGGAGTCAAGACTCTTGGGTGAATCGTGAAAAGCATGGGGGAAAGCGGAACTATGCTGATTCCCAACCGGCACGGTAGCGGGTTTGCCTTGCTTCGAGGCAAGGGATGGCATGCCCGGTCACTATTGACGAATGACCACTGGAACGGGTGACGGAAAAAGCAGGTTCGCTGCGCCCCTGCAGTTGCGGTGACGGGCAGTCCTTGAACTGGGAGAGGGGACAGATTGTACGTTTTATTCCCTTATCCGGCCAAGAACGTGTAGACTTCCTTCAGTGCCGGGTATCGCCTGCGCCATGGAGAAGTCATGAAAGTTGATTCGCGCAGCGAGCAATCTCGATCACGGCGGTCGGTCTTCTTGTCCTCTCGGCCTCGGCGCAAGCCCAAAGTGTACTACTGGACGGAACTGCCGTTCGGATGAGGATTTCAAGGAATTTGTCGTCTGCCGATGCTCGAACAGGGGAGAACATTGAGTTCGAAGTGCTCGATGAGGTCAAGGTAAACGACGTCATCGTGATCCCTCGCGGGTCCCCCGCGATGGCGACGGTCACGGAAGCTAGGTCCAAGAAGAACATGGGTCGGGGCGGGCACTTGGATGTCAACATTGATTACGTCCGGAGCCCGTCCGGCGAGAAGATCCCCCTTCGAGGTATCCAGAACGCCAAAGCCGGTGGGCACGTGGGCGCAATGACGGGGGCTATGGTCGCAACGAGCATTGTGTTCTTCCCGGCAGCCCCGCTCTTCCTGTTCGTCAAAGGGAAAGACATAACGATTCCCAAGGGGCACGAGATTACGGCATTCATCAACGGCGACGTCAGAATCGAGCCCGCGAAGGTCGCAGCGACCGCAGTCACTGCCACGACGGCGAGTGCCCCGAAACTCTCAGGCAAGGTATTGAGCAACGATGATGTACTTAACCTGAAGAATGGCGGATTCAGCGATGAGTTGATACTGGCCAAGGTGAAGTCCTCACCGGGTTCCTACAAGATCGACACGGACGACTTGCTCGCGCTGAAGAAGGCTGGGCTGTCTGACGCCGTTATCTCTGCGATGGTCTCAGCACCACAGAATTAGGGCGGCGCAAATGTGAGCATCATAGGCAGACTGTTCCTGCTGCTGACTCTGGCCCATGACGAGCTAAGCATCTGATCTTAGATAGTAGCTGTATTCCGCCTCACGTTGGCTCCTTTGCACTTGGACTTCTGTCCCGTAGTTCTCGCCCCGACGCACAAGTCCCCTCCGGCATTTCAGGAGCAGAGGAAGTCCCAGACCCGTCTACATCACTGCAACCGGCAAGAAGTATCATCGCCACGGCAGCCGGTCCCTGGCACACAGCAGACCGGCAGTTTCGCTGAGCGCGCGAAGGAGACCGGGTGGACGGCGTCGAAAATCTGCCGTCCACCCGTATGAGTTCGGCGAGCCGAATAACTGGGTCCGGTTCATCCAGAGCGGTAGGACCGCTAGCTGATCCTCTCCTGCGACCCGAACGTTCATGGACGTCACTGTTGACGACTGACCACTAAGATTGGTATCTGGGAAGCAGGCGTTTCGATGTGCTGATGTCCAAAATGACAAAGCCCGCCTCATCGGTCCCCTCGGATCCCTGCCCCGACATTCAGATTGAGAGATGGCCGATCGGCGACTGATCCCGCGCGCGAAGAACCCGCGCATACATATCCGAGAGCAGGTGGCCAACATCGCAGCATTCGCGAGTGGGGCTGGACCAATCCAATGCTCGTAGGTGCGGACGACGACATCATCGCGGGGCACGGCCGACTCCTTGCAGCGGGGAAGCTCGGGCTTCAAGAAGTGCCGGTCATCGTCCTGGCTCATCTCTCGCCGGCTCAGGGTCGAGCTTTGGTCATCGCTGACAACCAGTTGGCGATCCTTACCCGCCGGAGGCTTCAACCGGACCGCACGGTTGACGAATAGGAGCACGCACGTGACCTGGATGGAGCCAGCCAAATGCAGCCGGGACGCAATCCTCGGAATTTGTGACGAGCTCAGCGGTGCAGCCACGCCCGCAGCACGACGCGCATTCACCGCTAAGTACACTTTCACCAACGACGAGCGCATCGGCTGAAGAGATGAACCAGTCGGCAGCTCAGCGGACGCGCATTGCACCTGTTGCTGAGAACCTGGGCGCGGGGACAAAACCGCTATCTTAACGGACTCGGATAACTCCCGATAGACTGAACTCTCCGGGCCCCATACTTTGATGAAGTGACGTTCGGGGCCGCCGGCCGGAGCATCACGGGCGAAAGAGAAAGTAGCCGGATGTTCCGAAATTGGATCGGGTTGCCGATTTGGCACTGGAAGCCGATGACGCCGGAATCGTGCCCGGGATAGGGCCCGTCCAGCAGCGTCTTTCCATTCAGAACGATCGTATAGTGGTCACCCTTCGCGGTAATGTCATAGCTGTTCCATTGATCCGCCAATACGTTTGCGGGCGGTGCCTTGACAGTCCCAACAAGGCTGCCGGTGTTATATCCTGCCGGCTGATAATCCCAGATCTGGAGTTCGTAACCCGTGACTGCGGCTGTCCCTTTTTCTGCGAGCGGAGAAAAACGCCGCTGTTGACCTTTTCCGACCCGCGAAACTCAACCCTGAGCCGAAAGTCGCTGAACACGGAAGCGGTTGCCAGCCAGCCAGGCGTGGAACCCGGGCAAGTAATGGCCGCGTCCTTCACGAGCCAGTCGCCGGCAGCAGTGCCGGAGGTGGTGCGAGCGTCCAATCCCTTGAGCGACCGCCCATCGAAAAGAGATTGCCAGCCTTCCGCCTTTTCATCCGGTGTGAGCACGTTGGCCGTGGGGGAAACAGTCAGCTTCTGAGCCTCTGCCCAGTAGGATCGCGCAGAAGCTGCAGCAGACGGCTTGCGTACGACTGTTAGCTGACATGATCTGCTACCAGGGTAACTCCCGCTTCGTGTGCTTGCGGCCGATTTCGGCAGCTTCCGGACTGGCTGGCCCCAACATCACGCCTTCTTTGATCATGTTGACGACATCGGTTACGGTCATGGAGTTCAGGAAGAACTTTTGGTTGGTTTTGCAGGCGGCGAGGATGGTAGCCCGCGCATCCTTCATGCGGGGGTCAGTCGGGCCCGCGCGTCCTGCGCCGAGCGAGAGAGCCATGTCTCCCGGTCCCCATTCCGCGAAGGCAATGCCAGGAATCTTCAGGTTGGCATCGGCATTCTTCAGCGCGTACTTATCCTCGAGCTTCAAGCCCAGCAGGAGTTCGCCCTCGGGATTGAGCGGCCAGGCATCGGCTTTCTTGAGATACTCTTCCTGAGAGATGCCCCAGATCTCCGCGGCGGTGGCGTTACCGTGCACGCCCCGGCGGCCCTCCTTGAGCCCGTTCTGACCCACGCCCGCTAACTGCCCGGGAAAGCGGATCGCCTCCACGAAGGCCCGGACGGCGCCGGGATCGTCGGCATGGGTCAGCAGAACTCCGTGAACGCCCGTGGCGAGCACCTGGTTGAACATCCAGGCGTTGGCGCGGACGGAAGCTTCGTCAAGGCCATTCACAGGCACGTTGACGATCACGGCGGGCGTACGATGTCCGCTCTTGGTTGGACCTCCCTTTACGAGCCCCCGCATGTAATCCGCAAGCCCTTTAACGTCAAAGGGAGCATGCTCCATGTCATAGCTGATGTAATCCGCATACGTCTGAGCGTCCTTGACGCCCTGTTCAAAGGTGCCGGTAGTGCCCGAATGAGAACCGGTGTAGTAGATGGGCTGGCCCGCCCCCAGCAGCTCTATGGCCCTGTTGATGTGTTTGGGGCCGGGCTTCTGAGCCAGCAAGCCGGCGTCACGGGACACAAGCGAAACGGCGGCCAGGAGCAGTACGTGTTTAGATCGGATTCTCATAAGCGGATCTCCTGCCTCCTGCTGCGACCCGTAAAAGTGAACGAATCATGCCAGATCACTATATCTATGCCGCGTTGCGAGCACAAGGGCTACGTCTCAAACCCCGACAGCGTGTCCGTCAGGAATAGCTAGCGATAACACCACTTAACGCCTATTGCTGTCAGACCGAAATTGAGCTTGAAGGCACACCACGGTCGAAGGAGAATGGCGGGACTTGTCACTGGGCTCGGCGGTGAGCGCCTCGAGATCGCCATGCGCACGCCCGACGGCCACACCCGGCTCGAGCGCTGCCGCTTTCTCACACCGCCTGCCGGAGCGTAGCGGATCACCGGAGTGCCCCGGCCGCGGTGAACGCTCTCGGCCACCTTTGCCTCATGCTCGCCGTAGACCTGTCGAGGAGACGCCCACAAGGCTCCACAAGCGCGGAGCGCAACTTCAAGTGACTGTCTGGCTTTCGAAGAACACTCGCAACACCGGACCTCTCAGAACGTCAACTTCACTCCAAGTGCGAGTTCGATTCTAGGGGGAAGCAGCGTGGGGATCGACAACGGTGAACTGCGCGTCGGCGTCGGCGCCAACGCGCTGGTGCAGCATGCGCCGCATTGCGTTCCGGATTGTGCGGGGTGAACGCGGTTCAGTGGATGTTCGCCATGAACTGGACCGCGGGGGAGGGGTCCCATTCACTGTGGGCAGCTACGACAGACAGTACACGCGAACTGATAATTGATGCGGTCCTGAGCTACTCAACTGATATCAGCGGTTCCAACTCGGATGCCGCTAAGGGCATGGTCGTGGACCCCCGACGGCAACATGACAATCGCTGGAACCACATCCTCTCCCGATCTGCCTCAGGACCCGCCCTGTTGAGCGGGTCGCTTCTTCCGACTCCGCGTGATCGGAGGGGAGTCGACATCTGAACGCCGGAAGCACACCGGCAAGGTCTTCGGCAAGGCACGGATCTGATCCGCCTCAGTTGGCAGGAAACACGGTGGTGGCGAGTTGCTGAAAGCGTGTATCGGCGCGAAGAGCATCGAAACGT
>JAOAPO010000632.1 GCA_025462945.1 Bryobacterales bacterium | reverse complement strand
ATCGGCGTCACTTACCTGCTGACCAAGTGGTCGAAGGAAGAAGACGAAACCAAGTCGATGACCGTCTCCGCTCGCCTCGAAGCACTGAGCGCGCCGGGCCTCCTGGTTTTCTTCCTCCTGATGACGTTTTGCTCCATCGATTACATGATGGTGCTGGAACCCTACTGGTATTCGACGATCTACGGATTCATCGTGATCCTGGGCTGGGGGCTAACCGCGCTGTCGCTCATGATCTGGGCGCTCACCAAGCTGGTTGGCGACGAGCCGATGCACCAAGCTATCACCAAGAAGCATCTACATGATTTGGGCAAGTTACTCCTGGCACTGCTCATGCTCTGGGCGTACGTGAACTTCTCTCAGATCCTGATCATCTACTCCGCCAACCTGCCGACTGAAATCGTCTGGTACATCAAGCGCTGGAACGGCGGGTTCGGGTGGGTGTCGATTCTGCTCCTGATCGGGCATTTTGTACTCCCCTTCCTGCTGCTGCTTTCACAGCCGGCGAAAAAGAATCTGAAGGTGATTTCGGGACTTGCCGTTTATCTTGTGCTCATTCACGCAGTGGATGTGTACGCGATGGTTGAGGCGAACTTCGCTAAGGTCGATCGCCCGCAACTGGTATTTACGTGGATGGATGTAACCGCGCCGCTCGGTTTTGGCGGACTTTGGCTGGCACTGTTTTTCCGGAACCTGGCCGCGCAACCGCTGCTGCCGACGGGCGCACCGGATTTCCTGAAGGCATTGAGTCATGGCAGAGATCACTAATAAACATCACGAGCCGGAAGCCGATAACAGCTCGCACGTATCTCACGAGCGCAGCGATATCGACACGTTTCAGATCGCCATCTACGGCGTGGGCCTGGTTGTTTCATGCCTAATCGCCGTCGTGCTGGTGTGGGGCATCTTCTCATTCCTCGCGAAACGCGAGGACAAGGTCAACCCTGCCAACCAGCCAGCCATGATGAAAAACCGAACCCAAATTCCACCCGAACCGCGGCTCAGTGGTATCCGTTCGGGCGGCAGCACAGAACTGCCGGTTGGCCCGCACGTCGAGATGCAGGAACTCCGTGACTCTGAAGCCGCGATTCTCGACAACTACGGTTGGGTAGATGCTTCGAAGGGAACTGCGCGGGTACCGATTGAGGCCGCGATCGATATGGTCGCGAAGAAGGGGCTGCCGTCAAGCCCCAGCGCAGCCGGCGCGGACGGCGGATTTCGTATGATCCCCTCTGACGCGAGCAGCGGGAAGACGCTCGAAAAGATATCTCAATGAACTACCGGAAGTACATCTCGGCGCTCGTCGTGACCGGAACCCTTGCAGGGCTCCAGGGTCTGGCGGTAGTGTGCCGCGCGCAGGACAACTTGCCCGGCTTCCCGCAACCCCTTAGCGCTGAAGAGCCGCTAACGGTGCAGGGCCCCCGCAAGTTGCCGACGCAGGACCTGATGAACATCAAGGGCAGCGATCGCCCGGCTCCGCTGAAAAGCGTCACGATCGCGCAGAAGTTGAATACCCAGTTACCGCTGGCGACGCCATTCAAGGACGAGACGGGGCAAACCAAGCCTCTCGGCGCCTACTTTGGCAAGCGTCCCGTGGTGCTCGCGCTGGTGTACTACGAGTGCCCGATGCTGTGCACTCAAATTTTGAACGGCATGGTGCGGGCCGCGAAGGTTCTGCGCTTTACTTCCGGCAGCGAATACGATTTCGTTGCGATCAGCTTCGACGCTCGCGAGACACCGCAGCAGGCGGCTGCCAAGAAGGCTGTCTACCTGAAGAACTTCGGTCATCCCGAAGCGGCGGACTCCTGGCACTTCCTGACCGGCGACGTGAACTCTATAAAGAGCATCACCGAGGCAGTTGGTTTCCGTTATGCCTGGGATCCTCACACTGGACAGTTCGCGCACGCCAGCGCTATTTACGTTTTGACCCCGGAAGGGCGTCTCTCGAAATATTTTTACGGGGTGGACTATTCGCCCAAGGACCTTCGCCTGGCACTGGTGGAAGCTTCCAATAACAAAATCGGCAACGCAGTAGACCAGATTCTGCTGTTTTGCTACCACTTCGACCCGCATTCGGCGAAGTATACGCCCTACGCGCTGGGTTTGCTGCGCGTGGCGGGAGGTGCAACCGTTTTGATGCTTGGGGGATTTGTGTTTATCATGTTGCGTCGGGAAAGCCGGCAGAAAGGAAGCCGGGCCGCTTAGCGACCGCCGCCTCAACCGATATGGAAGCGAAAAGTTTTGCGTTAATTCCGGAAGCAGCATCGACGATAGCCAACCAGGTGGACGCGTTGTATGCGTTCATGATTCTGGTCAGTGCCTTTTTTTCGCTGCTCATTGCCTTCCTCATTATTTTCTTTGCGGTGAAGTACCGCTACCGCCGCGGTGTCAAACCGACCTTCAAGCCGGCTAACGAGCACAGCATCGGCGGCTTGGTGCTCGAGATCGTATGGACGGCCATTCCGCTCGGCCTGTCGATGATCATGTTTGTCTGGGGCGTCAGTATTTACTTCACGGAGTCAAGGCCACCGGCCAACTCAATGGAGATCTACGTTACGGGTAAGCAGTGGATGTGGAAGATCCAGCATATGGAAGGTGCCAGCGAGATCAACGAGCTGCACATCCCGGTGAACCGCAATATCAAACTGACAATGACGTCCGAAGATGTGCTCCACGACTTTTACGTTCCCGCGTTCCGCACCAAGGCCGACGTTCTGCCAGGCCGTTACACGACCGAGTGGTTCAATGCGACGAAGGAAGGCTCGTACCACATTTTCTGCGCCGAGTATTGCGGTACGAAGCATTCCACGATGGTCGGCACGGTCTATGTGCTGAGCGAACCCGCGTATGCGACGTGGCTTGCGGCGGGCAGCGGGCAGCGCTCGATGGCTGAACAGGGCCAGGCTTTGTTCAATCAGCTCGGTTGCGGCAACTGTCACGCCAGCGTAATCAATAACGGAACTGGGCGGGGGCCGAACCTGAACGGCGTCTTCGGTTCGGTTGTAGATCTGAAAGATGCAGGCTCTGTGAGAGCCGACGAGTCGTATATCCGAGAGTCTGTGATGTATCCGCAGGCGAAAATTGTGGCCGGGTTCGATGACATCATGCCGACTTTCAAGGGCCTGCTCTCTGACGAAGGCATGTTGAAGTTGATTGAGTATGTCAAGTCGCTTGGTCTGAAGAACGGTGCGCCCAACAATGGGCTGCCTGGTTCGGGGATGACGAACGCGACCGTGCCAGCGCCGGGGCGGCCGGTGGGGAGTTCCGGGGCTAACGCGCCGGTGGTTACCAGGTAGGTATGGGCTATATGAGTATGCCGGGGAAATACGTATGATTACGGCGACTGCACCTGTAATAGAAGAAAAGAATTACCTGAACGCGGAGCACGGGCTGAAGAGCTGGCTGCTGACACAGGACCACAAGCGCATCGCGCTGTTGTACCTGATGGCGGTGAGTGTATTCTTCATTGTCGGCGGCTTTTTCGCCGTGCTGATTCGTCTCGAACTGGCGACACCTGCCGGCGATCTTCTGGATTCGAATACATATAACAAGGTCTTCACGATGCACGGCGTGGTGATGATCTTCTTCTTTCTGATCCCGTCGATCCCGGCCATTTTGGGTAACTTCCTGTTGCCGCTGATGATCGGGGCTAAGGATCTTGCGTTTCCCCGAATAAACCTGCTGAGCTGGTACGTTTATATGCTCGCTGGAATTTTGGGCACAACTGTTCTGCTTACGGGCGGCGTGGACACTGGCTGGACCTTCTACACTCCGCTGAGCTCTACTTATTCGAACGGTTATGTGGTGCTGACGGCGATGGCTGCGTTCGTGGCGGGCTTCTCGTCTATTCTGACGGGCCTCAACTTTATCGTGACCGTTCACCGGATGCGCGCTCCGGGGCTTACCTGGTTCCGCCTGCCCCTGTTTGTGTGGGCTCACTACGCGACCAGCGTAGTTATGATTCTGGGGACGCCGGTCATCGCGGTAACGCTCTTCCTGCTGATGCTGGAACGCGGTTTGCACATCGGATTTTTCGATCCGGCGTACGGCGGTGATCCGGTGCTGTTCCAACACTTGTTCTGGTTCTACTCGCACCCGGCGGTGTACATCATGATTCTGCCGTCAATGGGTGTGATTTCGGAAGTTGTTTCGACTTTCTGTACGAAAAAGCCTTTCGGCTATACCTTTATTGCGTTCTCCTCGGTTGCGATCGCGGTGTTCGGCTTCCTTGTTTGGGGGCACCACTTGTTCGTGTCCAGCCAGTCGGCTTACGCGGGCATGGTTTTCTCGATTCTGACTTACATCGTTGCGATCCCTTCCGCGATCAAGGTATTCAACTGGTCAGCGACGATGTACAAGGGGCAGGTTCGCCTCGAAACCCCGATGCTTTATGCCTTGGGCTTCATCGGGCTGTTCACGATCGGCGGGTTAACTGGACTCTTCCTGGCCGCGATGGGCCTCAATGTCCACGTCACGGATACCTACTTCGTGGTCGCGCACTTTCACTACGTGATGGTGGGTGGCGGTGTGATGGGGTATTTGGCTGGCCTTCACCACTGGTGGCCCAAGATGTTCGGGCGCATGTACTCACGCACATGGTCGATGGTGGCGGCAGGCCTGGTCTTCATCGGCTTTAACCTGACATTCTTCCCGCAGTTTCTGCTCGGCTATATGGGCATGCCGCGTCGGTACCACGTGTATCCGCCTGAGTTCCAGGTGTTGAACGTGCTGTCCTCCGCCGGTGCCTCGATACTCGCATTGGGCTTTCTGATCCCCGGGATCTATCTAACATGGTCGCTGAAATATGGCGCGAAGGCTCCCGCGAATCCGTGGGGTGGCGTCACTCTTGAGTGGCAGACATCGTCTCCGCCTCCGACGAGCAACTTCGACGTGACGCCCGTGATAACGAACGAAGTTTACGACTACACCA
Source organism: Bryobacterales bacterium (assembly GCA_025462945.1). GTDB lineage: Bacteria > Acidobacteriota > Terriglobia > Bryobacterales > Bryobacteraceae > BOG-234. The sequence goes on along the minus strand of JAOAPO010000632.1, from coordinate 8,294 downwards.
ACCAAGAGGTGCCGCACATTGGCTAGTCACACTTCAGCCATCGAGGGCCACGGCCAGCACGAGGGTTCGCACGACCCGAACCTGAAGCATCATTTTGAGAACGCCGAACAGCAGAAAGAAACGGCGACGCTCGGAATGTGGGCGTTCCTGCTTACCGAACTGATGTTCTTCGGCGGTCTTTTTCTCGCGTATTTCGTCTACCGCCACTGGTATCCGGTTGCGTTCATCGACGCCAGCAACAAGACCGATGTTCTAGTAGGGGCGATCAACACCACCGTTCTGATTTGCAGCAGCCTGACGATGGCCCTCGGTGTCCACTACGCATCGAAGGGTAACCGCAAGCTGCTGGTGATGTTCCTTGTGTTAACCCTGCTGCTCGGCGGCATCTTCCTCGGCGTCAAGGGCTACGAATATCACGACAAGTGGGTTCACCACGAAATCCCCGGCGAGCACTTCGAATGTCACGGCTGTCGTGACGCTGGGCACGCCTCTCTGTTTTTCTCGCTTTACTTTGGTATGACGGGACTGCACGCTTCGCACATGATTATCGGCTTCGGTGTGCTGCTTGTCCTTATTTGGCAGGCGTGGAAGGGTAAATTCACCGCGAAGTGGTATACACCGATCGAGATATTCGGGCTGTACTGGCACTTCGTCGATATCGTTTGGATATTTCTTTTCCCCTTGCTCTATCTCATCGATCGCGTGGGGAAACCACTACTCTGATGCAGGCACACACAGAAGAACATCACATCGTTCCGAAGCGCGTTTACGCGCTGGTCTTTGTTACGCTGATCATCCTGACGTGGGTGACTGCGTGGGTGTCGACCGTCGACTTGGGACGGATGAACATCTACGTTGCCCTCTCGATCGCGGTTTTCAAAGCGACACTCGTCGTGCTCTTCTTCATGCACGTTAAGTACGGTTCACGGTTAACCAAACTGATCGTGTGTTCGGGCATCCTTTGGTTAATGCTCCTGCTGTTTATCACGATGAGCGATATCTGGACCCGTGGCTGGATCGGCGTACCCGGCCGCTAGAGAAAATACCCGTTTCAGCAAAGAAAGCGGCGCACCGTCTGACCGACGGATGCGCCGCTTTCCCGTTGCGAAGGCGTGACAACGGAGTTAGCTTCCATGTTTAAACGAGGGGCGATTGACACCAGTCGAAAATGGGACCATCATCGAAACTGAGGAATTTCCGATGACCCAGTTCAGTTCAGGTCGCCGTCTTTTAGTTTCAGCCGCAGTTCTGGCCTTCGGCGCGACGGCAGCGTTCGCGCAAAGCGTTGTCTCAGCCCGCTCTGGTACGCTCCATTACTTCGACGGCTCTGTCACGCTCAACGACGCGGCTGTTGAGCAGCATCCGGGCAAGTTTCCGGTGATTCCCGATAACGGCGTACTTCGCACAGCCCTCGGTCGGGCTGAAATCCTGCTGACTCCCGGTGTATTCCTGCGGCTCGGCGAGAACTCGGCCATTCGCATGCTGGACACCAGACTTCTGAGCACTCGGGTGGAATTCCTCGAAGGCTCGGCGATGATCGAGTCCGACAATGCCGATACGTCAGTGAAGGACTCGCCTGTCACAATCATCTACAAGGGCTACGAGATCCAGCCCGTTAAGTTCGGTTTGTTCGAAATCAGTTCCGACAGTGTCCGCGTATACAAAGGACAGGCCACGGTGGCCGCGGGCGGAAATCGTGTCGTCGTGAAAGACGGTCGCCAGTTGCCCTTCTCTGTCGCGCTGTTGACCGAGAAGCTCGATGAAAAGAACGTAGACGACCTTTATCTGTGGACTCGCGACCGTTCCTCCAATCTCTCGGCCGCGAATATGGCTTCGGCGCGAAGCGTGGCTGGCTCAGTCTCTGGTTTCGGGGCGAACGGCGTGATGATGGGCAACAACAACTGGCTGGCGTCAGGAGTTGGTGGCGGTGCCTGGTACTACAACCCGTTTTTGGGCATGTACACCTTCATGCCTCGTTACGGCACGGTCTGGAGCCCGTTCGGCTACGGCTACTTCAGCCCCTCGACGATCTACTCGTATTACTCGCCGGACCGCTACTACTGGAACGGTGGTGGCACGGCGCGCAATGCTGTCAGCACCGGCGTGCCCATGACTAACATCGGCACCTCTGGTGTTGCAGCTTCGCAGGTCGCGCGGCTCGGCGCGGGATTAAACACGCATCCTACGCTCAGTTCCCCGATTCGCCCGGCTGATGTCTCGATGGGCTCAGGTTTCCGCGGCATGGACCCGATGAATTCCGGTGGCAACTTCGGCGGCGGCGGGATGTATGGCGCACAGAGTGCCGGTGCGGGTCGCGGCTTCGATAACGGGGCGGTGTCCGGCCGGTTCGGCGGCAATGCCAGCGCCGGTACACCTGCGACGGCAACGCCTGCGCCAGCGCCCGTCTCGGCTCCGCCCGCAGGTCCTCCGGCTGGCGGAGGCCCCGGCGGCGTTCGCGGACGTTAACAGAAGTTCGAACCTCGCGTGATATCCTGAAGCTTCCCGCGCACTTCCAGCGTGCGGGAAGCTTCTTGTGTTTGCAGTAGTTTCCCTGAGGGGAGAGATGGCCGAGTGGTTGAAGGCGCACGCTTGGAAAGCGTGTATAGGGGAAACTCTATCGAGGGTTCGAATCCCTCTCTCTCCGCCATTTCCCGTCTTTCAAACTTCACTCAGCGCGTTACGCGCCGGATCAGTTCCGTCTCTTTCGGATCGTAGGGCGTACCGTCCGTGCGGAAGACTTCGTGGAACCAGACCGCCGGTTCGCGATCGACGTAGGCATGCTGCCACGAGTCCCAGGGGAGCCAGGTCTGCGTTTTTCCAGCCACCATGCCCCACGCAATGGCGGCCACGTTGTATTTCTTCGCAATTGGCAAGCTTCCTTCGAAGGTACTGCCGTTTCCTCTCGCCATAAACTCTGTGCAGAGCACGGGCCGGCCTTGCCGCTGGAGTGACAGAATCCGCTTTTCGAACTCCTCGGCCTTCTCATAGCTGTGGAATGAGATGACGTCGGACAGGTCAATCTGCTCTCTCGACATGACGCTGAGGCCCTCGTGAGAGGACCAGTCGCCGCGCCACACCCCACTCGTTAGCGGCTGACTGGCTTTGGCTGCTCTGGCCCACTCGAACGCTTTCGGAAGAAGGTTGAGCACCAGTTCTGTTTTGTTTCGAGGCTCGCGGCCGCCGTAGCTGGACTTGTTTTCGTTGTCCGGCTCATTCCAGATATCCCACGCAAGGACGCGGCGGTCCTTGGCGAACGCACCGACGACGCCTCTCACGTAGGCTTCAAGGCGAGGGTACTGCGCCGGGTCCTGCAGGGCTTCGACACCGGGGGACTGAACCCAGCCGGAGTTGTGTACGCCCGGAGTGGGCTCGCGCTGTTTGCCGGAGTGGGGAAACGGGTCCCAGCACGAATCGAAGAGGACCAGCATGGGCCGGATATGGTGTTTAGCCGCGATGTTGAGGAACGTATCGATGCGCTTGCGGAAGCCCTTTGGGTCGTCTCGCCAGGGGAGGTCATGGAGGAAGACGCGCATCGTGTTCATGCCGATGGCTTCCGCCCAGCCGAGTTCGAGGTCGATTCGTTGTGGATCGAAGGTGTCGGCCTGCCACATTTCGAGCTCGTTGATTGCTGTGGCCGGGGTGTAATTGCCGCCCACCAGAAACGGCTGTTTGGCGTACCACTGGTGGGCTTTTTCGGTCGTCCACCGTGCGTGCTGGGCCGACAGGGACGCGGTCAGCGTGAGGATGAGAAGCAGGACTCGGCGGGTCATAGCAATCTCACCATTGTAAAGCCGCGAACGGAACAGCGCCCATGCCTCAAACAATTGTGCGCTAGCATGTTTTTGTGGATTACTCCCCAGTCAACTGTGGAATACGCCGCCAAGTTGCTGAGCCACTGGTAGTTATTTTTCCGACATATTCACAGGTTTCTTCCTCAACCTGAGTTGCTAAGTTAAGACCCGTTCCCAATGTCAGTAACCTCGTCCAATCACGTCGCCATGGAGAAGGGCCTTCCGGCCAATATCGATGCCGAGCGCTTCCTGCTCGGTTCGATTTTGCTGGACGATGCCCGCTTCCTGGAAGTTGCGGGCGTGGTTGGCATGGAAGACTTCGCGCTCGAAAAGCACCGCCGCATCTACTTCCGAATGTCGGAGTTGCACGAGCGGGGTGACCGCGTGGACCGCGTGACGGTCGCGAACGAGTTGATGCGGTTCAACGAGCTCGAATCGGTGGACGGCCTCAGCTACCTCGTCTCTCTCGACGACGGGATGCCGCACATACCCAACCTCGAGGGGTACATCCGGATCATCCGCGAGAAGTCGGCGCTGCGCCAGATCGCGATGTCAGCGCAGCACATGATGAATCGCGCGCTGATGGGCGAGGAAGACCCGCAGACGATTTTGGCGAGCGCCGAGGAGTCATTCCTCAAGCTGGGCGACTCGCGTAACGAGAAGGGCCTGATGACGCCGCTGGAGGTCATCCAGAGCGTCGACGGCGGGCTGAACGCGTTCCTCGATCCGAGCAAAAGGGTTAAGGGCATCAGCACGGGTTTTACGAAGCTTGACGAGATGACCGGCGGGCTGCATGGCGGCGAGCTGATCATCCTGGCGGCGCGGCCTTCGATGGGCAAGACGGCGTTCGCGCTGAATATCGCGTGGCATGTGGCGACGCGGCTGTTCCAGCCGGTTGCGATCTTCTCTCTCGAAATGGGACGCGAATCGCTGCTGAGCCGCATGCTGTGCGCGTCGGCCAGGGTGGATTCACATCGCTTCCGGACCGGGTTTCTGAATCAGGCGGAGCGGCAGAAGCTGCGAGATGCGGCGAACCAGATGGTGGAGGCGCCGATCCACATCGACGACACGGCGGGCGTCCACCTCATGGATATGCATGCCAAGCTGCGCAAGATGACGCAATCCGGCCAGAAGCCGGGGCTGGTGGTCATCGATTACCTGCAGCTGATGAGCGGCAAGGGCCGGCAGGAGAACCGAAACCAGGAAGTCAGCCAGATTTCACGAGGCCTGAAGCTGCTGGCTAAGGAAATGGACTGCCCGTTCCTGGTGCTTTCGCAGCTCAGCCGTGCGACGGAAACGCGGCAGGGCGATCACCGTCCGCAGCTCAGCGATCTTCGCGAATCGGGTTCGATCGAGCAGGACGCAGACCTTGTTGGCTTTATCTTCCGCGAAGAAGTCTATAAGCGCGACCGCGAGGATCTGCGTGGACTGGCGGAACTGATCATCGCCAAACAGCGAAACGGCCCCATTGGGACTGTACCGATGGTGTTTCTGCATTCGCTCACCCGGTTCGAGAACCGCGCTGAAGATCTGGGCGATCTGCCTGAAGAAGGGTAAGGGGGCAGGCTAAGCGAAATCGACCTGAACCTTCACGTAAGCTCCAGGGTCATCGCTCCAGGCCTGAAGGGCGCCAGCAGCGTCATTCGGAGAGACCACACGCGAGATGATGGCGTCTACCGGGAAGGTGCCGGCTTTCAGCGCTTCGATGACGGCCCCAAACTCGTCCAGGGCGTTGCGAGAGCCGAGGATATCCAGTTCCTTCATGACAAAGAGGCGTGTCTCGTACTCGACTGGCTCCTTGGCGTAGCCGATATAAACCACGCGGCCGGTAAAGGCGACTTCGTCCACGGCCATACGGAAAGTTGCCGGGGTGCCGACCGCTTCAATCACAACATCGGGGCCGAGGCCGCCAGTCAGAGCTGCAAGCTTTTCGTGAACATTCCCCTCAGTGGTGTTCAGCGTCTCAGTTGCCCCGGCCTTCCGGGCCACACCGAGCTTGCGATCGTCGATATCCATGGCAATGACCCGAGAGCCGCGGAAAGCTGACGCGGCGATGGCACCGAGGCCGACCACCCCGCAGCCCAGGACAGCGACCGTGTCTTCTTTCGCCACCCGGCCGCGGGCGGCAGCATGAAAGCCGACCGAGAGCGGCTCGACCAGGCTGAGTTCGGCAATGGAAAGGCCTTCGGCAACGTAAATTTTCTGCCATGGCGCTGTGAAGTAGTCGGTCATGGCACCGTTGCGCTGGACGCCGAGCGTCTGATTGAACTGGCAGGCATTCACTCGACCGCGCTTGCAGGACGCGCACTTCCCGCAGTTCGTGTACGGCGAGAGAGTTACTTTCAGCCCGGGAGCGAGATGCGAGGGCACGCCCGTTCCTGCGCTGACGATCTCAGCGGCGATTTCGTGCCCCGGGATGCGGGGGTAGGTGACGAGCGGGTTTTTCCCGCGAAATGTGCTTAGATCCGTGCCGCACATTCCCACAACGAGAGTTCGAAGGAGGACCTCTCCGGGTCCGGCGACCGGAGTGGGGATGTCGGCCACGGCGACCTGTCCTGGCGCGCTGACGACGATAGCTCGCATAATTTTTACTGGTTCACGCCGGAGGCAAGGAAGCCGCCGTCAACGGCGATGCACTGGCCGGTGATGTAGCTTGCCGCGTCGGATGCAAGCAGGATGGCCGCACCGACGAGTTCTTCGGTCTTACCGAAACGTCCCATTGGCGTGCGGGTCAGAAACTCCTGTCCGCGGCCTGTGCCGTCGAGCAGGGCTGCATTCAGATCGGTGCGGAAGACGCCCGGCGCGATTGCGTTGACGTTGATTCCGTGTTTCGCCCATTCGACGGCCAGCACGCGAGTGAGTCCGAGGACGGCGGTTTTCGAGGTGGTGTAAGCGGCCACTTCGAACAGCCCCACGTAGGAGCTCAGGGAGGCGATGTTGATGATGCGTCCCCGTCCGCTGGCTTTCAGGGGCTCATAGAAAGCCTGGCAGCAGCGGAATGTGCCGTTCAGGTTGATGTCCATGATGCTGTTCCACTCCGCCTCTGCAACATCTTTCGCCGGGGCTTTTTTCGTTTGTCCGGCGACATTGAGGAGCACATCGGCCCGACCGAACCGGGTAAGGACAGCATCGCGGAACGTGCCGATCGACTCGCGGCTGGCAACGTCGACGGTATGAGCGAGGGTCTGGCGGCCTTCGGCTTCAATCAGGCCGGCCATCTCGTTGACGAGAGCCTGGCGGCGTCCCGTGGCAACAACATCAGCGCCAGCCTGGGCCAGGCCAAGTGCCAGGGCCCGTCCAATGCCGGAAGTGCCGCCGATAACGACGGCAACGCGGCCCGTGAGATCTGTGAAGTTTTTCAGCATATGTCTCAGTCGAGATTATCAGTTCGCTCTTTGCCGGATTCCAGCCGTTATCCTGTAGACATGGCAGTGGATCGCCCCGTCGAAAGATCAGGTAAGCGCAGCACGCATGGTTCCGAGCGTAAGGTTCGGGTTCCGCGTACTCGTCTGGTCCGGTTTTTCATGCACCCAGTGGGTAAGACTCTGGTGGGCCTCGCCGCCCTCGTCTTTTTGGTGGGCATCGGCGCGTTCGCTTACTACTACAACAAGTTTGCGGGTCTAATCGACGAACGGCTGAAGGGGGGGCCTTATACGGCAACTTCCCGCGTGTATGCCGCGCCGACTGCCATCGCGACTGGCGATCAGGCCAGCCCGGGCGAGATTGCGGGTACCCTCCGTCGCGCCGGGTACAACGAGAATCGCAAGAACTCGATTGGGTACTACACGCTGCACCCGGATTCGATCGAGATTTTCCCGGGCGGCGATTCGTATTTCGATCAGGAAGCCGCAACTGTAAAGTTCGCGTCGGGCAAGATCCAGCGCATTATCTCGCTGAAAGACAACACCCCCCGGACCCTGTATGAACTGGAGCCGCAGCTTCTTACGAACCTCTTCGACAGGACTCGGGAGAAGCAACGCGTGGTGCATTACGAGGACATTCCCGTCGTGCTCCGGAACGCGATTCTCTCGGCCGAAGACAAGCGATTTTTTCAGCACTCAGGATTTGACCCGATCGGCGTGCTTCGGTCCGCATGGGTGGACGTGACGCGCGGCAGCAACAAGCAGGGTGCCTCTACGCTTTCCATGCAGCTGGCCCGGAACATGTTCCTGAACCAGTCGCGCACATGGCAGCGCAAGGCGGCCGAGGTGATGATCACGCTGCAACTGGAGCAGAAGCTGACCAAGGAGCAGATATTCGAGCTCTACTGCAACCAGATTGACCTCGGCTATCACAGCAGCTTCACGATCCGCGGGTTCGGTGAGGCGGCGCAGGTCTACTTCGGGAAAGAGCTCAAGTCGCTGACGCTTCCGGAAGCCGCGGCACTGGCGGGGATTGCTCGCGGCGCCAGTTTCTACAATCCTTACCGCCATCCGAAACGTGTGGAGGACAGACGCAACGCCATCATGGCGCTCATGCGGGGTAACAACTTCATCACGCCGC
>JAOAPO010000551.1 GCA_025462945.1 Bryobacterales bacterium | reverse complement strand
GGCTATCTGCGCTTCCTGCGCGGGATCATCGACAGCGAAGATCTGCCGCTGAACGTGAGCCGCGAAATTCTGCAGCAGAACAAGATTCTGAGCAACATCCGTACGGCCAGCGTAAAGAAGGTACTGGCGGAGTTGACGTCCGTTGCAGCGGATAAGCCGGAAGAGTATCTGAAGTTCATCGAGCAGTACAACCGTCCTTTGAAGGAAGGGCTGTACGGGGACTTCGCGAATCGTGAGACGCTGCTGGATCTGGTGCGGGTGAAGTCGACGAAGACGGAGGGCTGGACCAGCCTGAAGGATGTTAAGTCGCGGATGCAGCCCGACCAAAAGGGCATCTACTACATCATGGGCGGCGCGGAGAGCGTGTTGCGTACCTCGCCTCTGCTTGAGATTTACCGCAAGAAGGACATCGAGGTCGTCATATTCGACGATGAGGTGGACGAGATCGTTTTCTCGGGCATCGAGAAGTATCAGGACGTGGAACTGAAGGCGGTCAACAAGACGTCGGCCGGCGATGACCTGAAGGATGATGCCGCGGCGGACAAGAGCGAGGAGATGAAGCCGCTGCTGGAACGCATCAAGGGTGTACTGGGCGATGCGGTGAAGGACGTGCGGACTTCGGTGCGGCTGGCGGACAGCCCTTCATGCATTGTTTCGGACGAGGATGAGCCAACGCTGAAGATGCAGCAGATGCTGAAGGCGATGGGACAGACGGGGTTCCCGCCGATGAAACCGGTGCTCGAGATCAACCCGGACCATGAGATTGTGAAGAAGCTGGCTTCGGCGGCGGACGAGGGTTTGGTGAACGATGCTGCGTGGCTCTTACTTGAGCAGGCGTTGCTGGTGGAGGGCGTTCCGGTGGAGAATCCAGCGGTATTCGTTCAGCGGCTGAATCGGGTTCTGAACCGGGCCGTGTAGGCGCCGGGGCCGCGTTCCCTCCGCTGAACTGGTCCCGCTCCCTTTTACGGTCACGGCTCATCAACAAGCCTTGACCGTAGGGAGTCTTTCGGCAGGCTGCTAAGGTTTTGTCTTGTCCTTGACGGCATCCGCGCCGTCTTCAAGCTTCTCGGCCGATTTGTTGACGGCCTTTTTGGCGACCTTTTTAGTGGCCGAGCCTGTCTTTTTTACTGCTCGCCCGGTCGCCTTACCGGCTTCCTTCACTTCACTGCCAGCCGATTTCGTGTCCTGACCGGCGGTCTGGGCCGCGAGGAGTGCGGTGGAAAACAGAGCCGCAGCGACTATGTGTACGTATTTGTTCATCATGCCTCTCCTGATGCAATCTGCAGGCCAAAGAGCAAACGGACCTTGAGATGCAGCTTTGCGAGGGAGATGAAGACGATTCGTGCTGCAGTTTTGGGTGTTTCTTCGCTGGCTTTGATGGCAGCGGAGAACCCGCGGTTCGCTGGCAAATGGGTGCTGGATGGTGCTAGTTCGCACAGCGACTTCGCGCCTGTGGCGAGGCTGTCGGTGGAACAGACCACCGGGCGCTTTCGCATGTACCAGACCGACAAAGACGGCCGCGGCGCGCATAGCTTCCAGGGGGATTGCGCCACGGACGGGCACACGCACGCCGTAGCGGATGCGGAAGACGAAAGCATCCTCTGCAGGTGGGAAGGCAACAGTCTGGTCACGGAGCAGCACTGGAAAAAGAACGGCCAGAGTCGTCTCACAAAGTCGTCGTTGAACGCACTCGGGCAGCTGGTGCAGGAGATCAAAACCACCGGGCCTGAGGGCGTGAAGTCAGCGAACCTGGTTTGGGTCAAGGCCGAGGGTGCGCCGACAACCGCGGGTACGTCGACGGTAACCGCTCCGCCGCCGGCAGCTGAGGCGGCCGAGGCCGCGCCCGCCGCGCTGCCTGCTCCGTATGCGACGAAGTCCGTGGAGAACCGCCAAAAGGTTGTTGCTACGGACAAGAAGTCATTCCTTCACAGCATGGAAGGTTTCGAGGTGAGTCTTTGGGCTGAAGGCTTTCAGGCTCCGCGCTACATGGTGCAGGGTGGCAAAGGTGAAATCCTGGTGTCGGACGCAGGCTTCGATGTCAACGAAGCCTCGCCGGTGCAGGGCCAGGAAGCCCCGGGCAAAGGTTCGGTCTACGTGTTCGCCGGAGGCGATCCTGCGAAGCGCCAGGTGCTTGTGTCGAACCTCGATCGGCCTTCTGGAATTGCGCTGTGGAAAGAGTACCTCTACGTCGCCGAGCGGGAATCGATCAAGCGCTATCCCTATGACGCCGCGAAGCTGACGGCGGGCAAGGGCGAGGAGATCATCTCCCTGAAGGGGCTTGGCAAGGGTCACTGGACTCGCAGCCTGGCATTCGATCCAGCTGGGCAGAAGCTGTATGTGGGTGTTGGGTCGGAGAATAACGTGGACGAAGGCGAGGATCCGCGACGCGCGGCTATCAATCGCTACAACCCGGATGGAAGTGGACACGAGATCTTCGCGAGCGGGCTTAGAAACCCCACGGGACTGCACTGGTTCCCGGGCTCGGAAACGTTGTGGGCAGCGGTGCAGGAACGCGACGAACTGGGTGACAGTCTGGTGCCGGATTATCTGACCAGGGTGACAAAGGACAGCTTCTATGGCTGGCCGTGGACGTACATTGGGCAGCATCCGGATCCGCGCATGAAAGCAGCGCCGAAGGAACTCGCGGATAAGACTGTTGAGCCGGACATCCTGCTCGGGTCGCACGTGGCGGCGCTTGATTTCGCTTTCTACAACGGCCAGCAGTTCCCGAAAGACTTTCAGGGCGGTGCGTTCGTGGCACTGCATGGATCGTGGAACCGGTCGAAGCGTGACGGGTACACGGTCCGGTTTATTCCGATGCGGGACGGCGAACCGAGCGGCGAAGGCTTCGATTTCGTGGCCGGGTGGACGGACTCCGGCGACGAGAAGACGGTGCTGGGGCGGCCTTCCGGCATTTTGCCGACGACCGAAGGCAGTCTGCTGATTTCTGACGACGGCACCGGTCGGATCTGGCAGGTGCGGTTTCGCGGCGAAGGTGCTAGTCGGGCCGAGTCATCGCCGCGGGATTGATCCACTCATCGAACTGGGCGTCGGTCACGAAGCCGAGTTCGAGTGCGGCTTCACGCAGGGTGCTGCCTTCGCGCCAGGCTTTCAGTGAGATCTTCGCGGATTTGTCGTAGCCGATGTGTGGTGTGAGCGCGGTCACCAGCATGAGTGAGCCTTCGACGTGGCTGCGGATGGTTTCGAGATTGGGTTCAAGACCGCGGACGCAATGTTCTTCGAACGAGCGGCTCGCGTCGGCAAGCAGCGCAATCGATTCGAGAACGTTGTGGAGAATCACAGGCTTAAAGGTATTGAGCTGGAAGTGGCCCTGTGAGCCGGCGAAGGCCACCGCGTGGTCGTTCCCGAATACCTGGACGGCGACCTGCGTGAGTGCTTCTGATTGCGTGGGGTTGGTCTTGCCCGGCATGATGGAGGAGCCTGGCTCGTTGGCCGGCAGCAGCAGTTCACCGATTCCGGCGCGGGGTCCAGACCCGTACCAGCGGATATCGTTGGCGATCTTGAACAGTGCCGTGGCGAGCGTGCGGAGTGCGCCACTGGCCGTGACCATGGCGTCGTGAGCTGAGAGCTGGGCGAACTTGTTCGCGGCGGAGACGAACGGCAGACCGGTTTCGTGCGCGATGGCCCGGGCGACGGCTTCACCGAAGGCTGCGGGTGCATTGAGACCCGTACCCACGGCCGTGCCTCCGAGCGCCAGTTCGAGAAGCCCGGGCATGGCTGCGCGGATGCCTTCAAGGGCGTGATCCAGCTGTGCCACCCAGCCGGAGGCGACCTGGCCCAGGGTGATCGGGGTCGCGTCCTGCAGGTGTGTGCGGCCCAGCATGACGATGGCGCTCCACGCTTCGGATTTGGTTGACAGTGCATCGCGAAGTACGGTGACCGCCGGGATCAGCTCGGTCTGTAGTTGCTCGACGGTGGCGATGTGCATCACGGCAGGAAAGGCGTCGTTTGAGGACTGGCTGCGGTTTACGTCGTCGTTGGGATGAATGCCCTGCCCGGCCAGGCGCGCAATGACCTCGTTGGCATTCATGTTGGATTGCGTGCCGGAGCCGGTCTGAAACACGACTAGCGGGAACTCGGCGTCGTGCCCCCCAGCGATGACTTCATCGGCGGCTTTCCGGATGGCGGCGGACTTATTGCGATCCAGACCACCCAGTTCCTCGTTCGCAATCGCGGCGCATTTCTTCACGATGCCGAGGGCCCGGATCACGGGGCGCGTGAAGCGGAAGCGCTCGGTACCGATCGGGAAGTTCTGGATGCTGCGCTGGGTTTGCGCACCCCACAGGTGCTCAGCGGGGACGGCTATTTCGCCGAGAGAGTCGCGCTCGATTCGTGTGTTCACGGTGGTATGACGCAGCAGTCCGATGGCCGTCGAGATGCTGTATGACGACGGTGAGCAACAAACATTACGACAAGATGCACCGGATCGCGCGTGACGTTTTCCACTTCGATTCGCTGCGTCCGGAACAGGAACAGGCGATCGCGGGTGTTGTGGAAGGTAAAGACACGCTGGTGGTGATGCCGACGGGGTCAGGGAAGTCTGCGATTTATCAGATTGCGGCACTGATGCTGGACGGCCCGACGATTGTGGTGTCGCCGCTGATCGCGCTGCAAAAGGATCAGGCGGAGAGTTTAAACAGCCGCCGCAAGGGCGGTGCCGCCGTGGTGAATTCGCTGGTTACGGAGAAGGCACGCGAGGTGGCTATCGATGAGGCGGAACAGGGCGAGAAGGAGTTTCTGTTCATGGCTCCGGAACAGTTCGCGAATCCCGATCGCATGGCAGCGGTGAAGGCGGCGGGGCCATCGCTGTTCGTAGTGGATGAGGCGCATTGCATCGCCGAGTGGGGACATAGTTTCAGGCCCGATTACCTGCGTCTGGGGAGCGTGATCGAGGAACTGGGGCATCCAACGGTTCTGGCTCTGACTGCGACCGCGAACGAAGCGGTTCGAGCAGAGATCACATCGCGTCTCGGCTTGCGAGAGCCGCAGGTGTTTGTTCACGGGTTTGACCGGCCAAATCTCTGGCTCGGGGTGGAGACGGCGGCAAGCGAAGAGAAGAAGCGCGCGATGCTGCTGCAAAGAGTCAGGGAATCCGAGCGACCCGGGATCGTTTATACGACCACACGGAAAGACGCGGAGCAGATTCGCGACGAGCTGAACAATGTCGGCATCTCGGCGGCGTTCTATCACGGCGGTCTGAAAAAGAGCGACCGGGAGACGATGCAGGAGCGGTTCATGCGGGACGAGGTGGAGGTGATTGTCGCGACGTCGGCTTTTGGCATGGGTGTGGATAAGCCGAACGTGCGGTTC
>JAOAPO010000528.1 GCA_025462945.1 Bryobacterales bacterium | reverse complement strand
ACGGTGCGTCGGGACGCTGCATCCAGAATCACGTCTGACTGCTCGACTTGCCGGAAACCCGCCTTGCCCGCGCGGACGTTGTAGGTGCCCTCGGGCAGCGACGCAAAGACGTAGATACCACTCTCCTGCGTACTGACTGAGCGGGTCAGTCCGGTTCGTGGGTTCGTCACGGTGACCTGACAGGCGGCGACAGAGGCTCCGGAGGCATCGACTACGGCACCTGAGATGGAGCCGACATTCGATTGTGCCCGGGCGGTTGCTGCCGTGAGTACACAGAGGAGGATCAGGAGCACCTGACCAGATTGCGAGAGCCGTTTCACGAACATGACACCTCCGAGGGAATTACGCGAGAGAGTGCTGTTTTACTGCTCTCGACGCAAGTTGCGTTTACGAAATCAGCTAAGACGACCTATCGTTTCCCAGCTCGCGGAAGCCTGCGGAAGCACTTGCCCACCGTTCAAACGCGTGGCAATCGGATCACTGAGGGCAGTGTCAGGCAAATGCCTTCTGGATGACTTCGCCTGTAACGATCGTCGGACGTTCCGGTCTGCCGTTGTGCATGAACGTGACGTTGATGTGGTTCAGGCCGAGCGCGTGCAGGATCGTGGCGTGAAGGTCAGTGACGTGGGCACGACCATCGATTCCCCGCAAGCCCAGTTCATCCGTTGTTCCGATGACCTGCCCCGGCTTGATGCCGCCCCCCGCCATCCACATCGTGAAGCCCCAGGGATTATGGTCGCGCCCATCGCCCTTTTCGTTGAACGGCGTGCGACCGAACTCCCCGCCCCACACCACCAGCGTTTCGTCCAGCAGACCCCGGGCTTTCAGGTCGGCGAGCAGGCCAGCCACCGGCTTATCGGAAGACCTGCACATTTTCGAGTGATTCCCCTCGATATCGTTGTGAGCGTCCCAGCCGCTGCCACTGCCGGAATATAGCTCGACGAACCGAACTCCGCGCTCTACCAGGCGGCGGGCAAGGAGGCAGTTGGTACCCAGCTTCGACGTGGCTTCTTCGTCCATGCCGTAGAGCTTCTTCGTTGCTTCCGTTTCTTTACTCAAGTCCACGGCTTCGGGGCCCGCGGACTGCATGCGGTACGCCAGTTCATAGGCGTTGATCCGTGCTTCCAGTTCAGTATCTTCCGCTTTGTCCTCATTGAAATGATGATTGAGGGTTTTCAAAAGGTCGAGACGGCCGCGCTGCTGGGTTTTGCCGATGGTTTCCGGCGGATTCAGATCCAGAATCGGAGCACCGGTATTGCGGAACTGCGTACCCTGGAACGTAGCGGGCAGGAAGCCGGAACTCCAGTTTTTCGGACCGCCCACAACTTCTCCGGCATCGGTGAGAACGACAAAGGTGGGGAGGTTCTGATTTGCCGAACCCAGCCCGTACATGACCCATGAGCCGAGCGCAGGACGCCCGGCCAGGATGGAACACGTATTCATCTGACAAACCGACCCGACGTGGTTCAGGCCATCAGCCCAACAGGCACGAAAGACAGCCATGTCGTCGGTATGCTTCGCGATCTCGGGCAGCCAGTCGGAGACCCAGATGCCGCTCTGACCGTGCTGTTTCCAGGCACGCTTCGAAGGCATCAAAGTGTTGTTCGAGGTACCCATCGCCGTAACGACTTTGCCGAAGGACGGAGGCAGGGGCTGGCCGGCGAGTTTCTCAAGCGCGGGCTTCGGATCGAAGAGGTCGATATGGCTGGGTCCACCCTCAATGAAGACGAAGATGACCGACTTGGCGGTGGGTTTGAAATGCGGCTGTTTGGGAGCGAGGGGGTCAGCGACGGCGGCTGCTGCCCGGGGGAGGACGCCGTCGGCGTCAAGCATGGAGGCGAGCGCGTAAGTGCCGATCCCGCTGCCAGCATTGCGAAGGAAGTCTCGTCTTGATCGCGCGATTCGTTTATGAGACATGTTTGGCCTAGTTTCGGTACACGAATTCGTTCGAGTTGAGCAACATCTGACAGAAGTCCACCAGCGCGGCGGCCTGGGCGGAGTCATACCCGGGTGGCAGGAAAGTCGGAAGTGCCAGCTTTTCGCCCGCTGATACTCGTTCCACCAGCAACGGTTGCTGTTTGGTCAGGAAGGTCATGACGGAGTCTTTCTCGAACCCGTCGGGACGGCGATTGAAGGCCAGGTTGTAGGCCGTCTCCACCTGCGCCGTGCGGTCGGTGCCTGCCTGCTTCAGAACTCTGCCGGCAAACGCCTCGGCCCAGTCGAGACTTACTTTGCTGTTCAGCAGAGACATCGCCTGAGGCGCTGTGATGGTCTGATTTCGTCGTCCACAAGGCTCGTGCGTATCCGGCATGTCGAAGGCTTCCATCATGGGGTAACGCGCGTTGCGTCGGACAAAGATGTATACGCTTCGGCGATTTTGTTCTTCGGTTTCGGAGACTTTCCAGCCGCCGCGAGGCTTCGCTGCGCCGAAAGGAAGTTCCGGGAAGACGCTGGGACCGCCCACCTTATCATTCAGGAGTCCGGAAACCATCAGTGCGGCGTCCCGGATGCTCTCGCCCTCGAGTCGCTCGCGAGGGAAGCGCCAGAGCAACTTGTTCCGCTCGTCTTCTTTAGCTGCTTCGACGCTGAAGGCGGACGACTGACGGTACGTGTCGGACGTCACGATCAGCTTGTGCATCTTCTTCATGTCCCAGCCGGTGCGCACGAATTCCGAGGTGAGCCAGTCCAGCAGTTCCGGGTGGGTGGGCCGTCCGCCCATGATTCCAAAGTCGCTGGGAGAGGGCGCAATCCCCTGACCGAAGTGGTAGGTCCAGATACGATTCACCATTACCCGGGCGGTTAGAGGATTGTCCGGGCTCGCCAGCCAGTTGGCCAAAGCAGTGCGGCGTCCGGTTGAGTTGCCCACAGGGACAATCTTCGGCGCGCTGGCGTCAATGATGGAGAGGAACCCCGGCTGCACTTCCTCCTTGGGGTTGTCCCAGGCCCCGACGTTGAGCCGGAAGGTTGGGGGCGCGGTCTTGTTCAGATCGTGCATGCCGATGCCTAACGGAGCTTCGCCGGGATCGAGAGAGGCGAACTGTTTCAATTCCTGGGTCAGGGCCTCAAACTTCTTCTTCGAGTCGCCCTTCAGGGTCTTCGCCGCCTGATCGTCGTCGACGTCCATGTAAGGCTTGGCCTTGGCATACATCTGCCACTCGAACGGGTTTCGTTCGGCGGCCGGCTTCACGATGGCGGCCTGAATTTCCGGCGGGTATTTATCGAAAAGCTCCTTCTGAATCGTCGCCTTCGCCGGCTCGAGCAGCGCAGCCATCTGGGTTCGAATCGGTGCGGTCTTCTCATCCCAGACAGCTTTCCGGACTGCGAAGCGCTTCTGCTCTTCAGGGGTGCTCATCGAGATCTGGTCGTCAGCGGCCGTATTCGCGAAGAAAGCCTGGAGTCGGTAGTAGTCGGTATGTTGGATGGGATCGAATTTATGGGTGTGGCAGCGAGCGCAACCGTACGTCATGGCCATGAAGGTGGAGCCAACCGTATCGGTGATGTCGTTCAGGATTTCCTGGCGGCGCTGCTGCAGCACCCGGGCGTTGCTTTCGTCGGGATAATGACGGTTAAATGCAGTGGCGACCCGAGCCCAGGGATCGTTCGGCCACAGTTCGTCGCCGGCGATTTGTTCTTTCACGAACCGGTCGTAAGGTTTGTTCTCGTTGAACGCCCTGATCACGTAGTCGCGATATCGCCAGGCGTTCGGGCGCGTTTCGTCCGCTTTGAAACCTTCGCTTTCGGCGTAGCGGGCAAGATCCAGCCAATGGCGAGCCCAGCGCTCCCCGTATCGGGGGGAGCCGAGCAGACGATCGACAACCTTTTCGTATGCATCCGGCGACTGGTCCGCGAGGAAGGCGTCAGCCTCTGCCGGAGTGGGGGGCAGGCCAGTCAAGTCGAACGAAACGCGCCGAAGCAGGGTGATCCGGTCGGCCGCGCCGACGGGCTTAATGTTAGCCGCCTCGAGGCGTGAGCGGATGAACGCGTCGACGGGATTGTGTAGCTGGGTACCGTCCCTGAGGGTTGGAAGCGGGACGCGGCGGACGGGCTGGAATGCCCAGTACTTTCTCTGGGCTGCCGTGAACGGGTCTTTGCTGGGGGCGGCGGTGGGCGAAGTGTCGTCCGCTGCCATGCCGATTGCCACTGCGACTAGAGAGAAACAGAGCGCGCGAACGGATTCCCGGATCATATATGGGTGCAGTGTATGCCCAAATTTGCGCCCGCGCCCGCTTCGAACGGTTCCGAACCGTCCGGCGAGACGAAATAGTGTAGATTCGATGTTTCAGGTTCCGAGCCGCAACCCATGTCGACGCAGACGAGTCCCTCCCCCAGCAGCCTCAATCCCGAGAAGGCAGACCTGGTGAGGGCGGAACTGGATCTGATCATCAGGAGTCAGGGTTTTCAGCGCTCAGACCGGCATGCCCGCTTTCTGCGTTTCGTATGCGAAGAGACACTGAACGGGCAGTCCAGCCAGCTTAATGAGTACCTCATTGCGCACCGGGTTTTTGACCGCGGTGCGGACTATTCACCGGGTGAAGACTCCGTCGTGCGGCGACAGGCGTATACGCTCCGGCAGAAACTACAGGAGTACTACAGCGCGGAAGGAAAAGCGGATCCGATCCGAATTGAACTACCCGTTGGCCGCTACGTTCCCACATTCGAGTTTCGCGCCGAGTTGCCGCAACTCCCCGACACCACGGACGCAGTGCTCACCGTTCCGGCTCCACCGTCCGCAGTCGCTGAGCCCCGGGCGAAGAACCGATACCTGAGATGGGGCGCTCTGGCCAGTGCCGCAGCAGGGCTCGTCGCGCTGGGCTGGTTTGCAGGCGCGCAGCGGCAGCGGCCGGCAGCCGCAGATCCTGTTTTCCGCCGGGTTTGGGGGCCGCTGCTCTCCGCTTCGGAAGGCAGCGTCATCTGTTTCAGCAATGCTTTGACGGCCGGCATCCGGCGTACGGACGAACCGTTCCCGGAAGAGACCCTGACGCGCGGCATCCTCCTGAAAGAAGAGGAGGCAAAGCACATTCGCAGCCAGTTCCATCTGCCGGAAGGGGGATTTTTCTACATCAACCCATCTCTCGCGCACGCCAAGATGGGTGAGGCAATGGGCACCGTGCCCCTGACGACGATGTTCGCCAGGGCGGGCGTACCGGTTCGTGCCACCCAAAGCCGCTATTTGAACTGGCAGGACTTCCGGCGGCAGAACCTGATTCTGCTCGGCCACGACGAGGCCAACCAGTGGCTGGATCCGATTTTAAGCAAGCTGCCCTTGCGGCAAGCGCGAACCACGTCGGAAAAGCCGCGACGGATCATCATCACCGACCCGAAGGCCGGCGAACGGGCCGAGTATTATCCAGACTACTCGAAAGGGCAGAATCCTCCCGCTGAAGATTACGCCCTCATCTCATTTCTCAGCAGCATCGATGGAAGCCACGGGCTGGCTTTGGTGAACGGGGTGAACACGGAGGGAACGATGATGGCGCTGGAGTATCTGACTGATCCGGGGAGCCTGCGTTCACTCGAAGCCTCTTTGAAAAAGCTGGATGCGAACCACTCCGGGCCGTGGCATTTCCAGCTTATTTTGCACAGTGAACTGCGTGACGGCGTGCCGGCAGGCATTGAGATGATGGCGCTTCGGCTGGTTCCCTGACCTGGCTTGCCGTCACGGCATCGATGCGCAATCCCGGCTGCTTTAGATGCACGGACTGGCTGAAGGCGCCGAACCTTCCGAGCATTGAACGACTGTTGTCAGATCTGCCGGGGCGTGGCGGCGGGGGTGGGACCGCGACCGACCGGACCGCAGGTCCTGGAATCGCGGGTACGCGGCGCCGTGGCGGACCGTATTGCGGCATCGGGACGGTTCGGAACCTGTTCGCATGCTCACTTTGCGCAGCGGTGATAATATGCTGTTCACGACGCACCGCTCAGGAGAAAAAATGCGAACCCTCTGTCTGTTCTGTATCGCGCTCTGCTCGTTTCCAGCATGGGCTCAGCAATCCACCGCACGCCTTCTGGGCCAGGTCGCTGACCCGAGCGGAGCTACCATTGCTGCTGCCAAGATCGCCGTCACCAACGTTGCGACTTCCCAGTCCTGGAACACTCAGACCAGTCAGGACGGTGAGTATTCTGTAGCCAGGCTGCCCATCGGAGAGTACACCATGCTGGTGGAAGCACCAGGCTTTGCTTCGAAGTCGCTGCGCGGCATTGTGCTCCAGGTGGACCAGGAAGCGAGAATCGATGTCGCCATGTCACTGGGGTCGACCAGCGAGACGATCTCGGTCGATGCCAGCGCGCCTCTCCTGGTAACCGACACGTCTTCAGTCGGTCAGGTCATCGAGAACAAAGCTATTGTCAGCTTGCCCCTGAACGGCCGTGCCTTTTGGCAACTGGCTCAACTAACCCCCGGAGTGGTCTTCACGCCGGGTGGTTCCGACATCAGTTCAGGAGGTCAGGGAATTCGCGCCACTCGGGTTGGGCTCCGTATCAGCGGCAGCAGCCGGCTCGCCGGCGGCTGGTTCCTGGACGGCTTCGACATCACCGAATATGAACTCGGCGCGACCTCCATCACGCCATCCACCGACGCTCTGGAGGAGTTCAAAGTTTTGTCGGGCGGTATGAGCGCTGAGTATGCGCTGCCATCCGTCATCAACGCAGCGCTGAAGAGCGGCACGAACAGCTTCCACGGAAGCGCCTACGAATACATCCGCAACGAGAAGGTGCAGGCCCGCAATTTCTTCTCTCCCACCGTCCCCCCGCTGAAGCGGAACCAGTTCGGAGCAACATTGGGGGGCCCGATCAGAAAGGATAAAATTTTCTTCTTTGGCGATTACGAAGGAGGGCGGACCAGGCAGGGAACCACCATCAACTCGACGGTTCCGAGCACGCAGCAACTGCAGGGGAACTTCGCCGGGGGCCGACCTCTTTACAATCCTCTGTCCACGCGCGCAAACCCGGCGGTGCCCGGTCAGTTTATTCGCGATACATTTCCGGGGAACACCATCCCGGCTAACCTGCTTTCGCCGCAGGCGGCCTTCTTTAAGAACCTGTTCCCCGTCCCCAACAACGGTTTGAATCGCTACGCCTATTCTCCTTCTCTCGCTTTGAACACCGACAAGTTCGATATCAAGGTATCGCCTCGGCTGACCGAAAGAGACAGCATTGTAAGCCGCTATTCGTTCGCGAACAACACGGAATCCGATCCCGCGGCCTACCCCGCGCTGGGTTCGTATCCGCTTCGCAGCCGATCGCAAAACATCGGCCTGAGCTACCTCCATATCTTCTCGCCCAGCATCAGCGCCGAAGTGGCCGGGAACTACTACCGCACGTTCTTCTACTTCCTCAACGCCAGTGCATTCAACGGGAAGGACGTGGTTTCGCTGGCTGGCATTACGGGTTTTGAAGGCATTTCAAGTCTTCAGCCGGCAGCACCGCTGATCAATCTCTCGGGCTATGCAGCTCTTCAGGGCAGCACCGATAACCGACCCAAAGCGAATCGAATCCGAACCTACCAGTACCGTACGTCCCTGAGCTGGAACCGCGGCAATCATGATATGAAGTTCGGGGCGCAGCTTTCCCATCAGGCTCACGCTTTCCTCAACGGCAACGCTTCGCAGGGCACGTTCAATTTCGATGGTCGATACACTAATGACCCACAAAGCGCAGGTAACACGGGTGATGCCTTTGCCGACTTCCTGATGGGGTACCCATTTAGCGTCCAGCGGGCCACTCCTATTCAGATCTTCGGCAACACCGGCGATTTCTGGAGCTTCTACGGGCAGGATAACTTCCGAGTAACCCGCAGCCTGACCTTGAACATTGGAATGCGGTGGGAGATGAATTCCATGCTGGCGGGAATTCGAGGCCAGACAAATGCATTCGATTTTGCCACCGGCAAAGTCATCATTCCGAGTATCAACGGGTCACCCGATCTGACCGCGCAGCCCGGCTCCGCTCAGATCTACCCTGTGTTCCGCAATCTCATCGAACTCAGCGAGGATAAAGGGCTTCCATGGTCAATCCGCAAGCCCAATAATCACGATATCGCTCCGCGTTTCGGCTTCGCGTGGCGGCCTTTCAACAGCGACAAGTGGGTGATTCGGTCCGCCTATGGCATCTTCTACGTTTACCCTGATTCCAACGTGCTGCTTGGCCTGGTGCGCACGCCGCCCTTCGTTCTGCTCCAGGTGATCAACAACGATGTACCCACGGCTACTACGCCCGTGCCGAGGCGAAACCTGGCGAACTACTTCCTGGGACAATCCCTCGTCGATGCGAATGCAACGCCTGGTATTTCCACCGGCGGCTCAGACTACGCCACAACGTACACCCAGACCTGGAACTTCAATGTGCAGCACCAGTTCGCGCGCAATGTTTCCGCGGAAATCGGCTACGTCGCGAACAAAGGCACGCACACCCAGCACTCGTCTCAGTACAACATTCCACTGCCAGGGCCGGGTAATATTCAGGCGCGCCGGCCGTATCCGCAATGGGGAGTGCTCGATTACAAAATTTGGGGCGGCTCCACCACGTATGAGAGTCTGCAGGCGAAGTTCGAGAAGCGGTTTGCCACCGGTGTTTCTCTGCTGGCATCGTACGCCTGGTCGAAGTGTCTGGACGGACCGGGAACCGAAGAGGGGGGCGCGGCGGCTTACTATTTGGACAATCTTAACCACGGTCCCTGTGACTTCGATGTTCCTCACAACTTAGTCACCAGCTACATCTGGGAACTTCCGTTCGGAAGAGGTAAGAAGTTCCTGGCGAACGCGCCGCGTGTAGTGGATTTTCTGGCCGGGGGCTGGCAGTGGCAGGGAATTAATACGTTCCAGGCCGGAGTGCCGTATTCAGTGAGCATCAACGTGGATCGCGCCAATACGGGCGTCTCGCAGCGGCCCGATGCTATCGCGGCGCCGATTGTGCCCAGGGATTTGAACTGCTGGTATTACACCTCTTCCAACCCGACCTGCCGGGCGCTGCTCCCAGGTCAGGCGGACACGTTTGTGCTGCCTGCTTTGTATACCTACGGTAACGCCGGACGAAACATTCTGCGTGGGGACAAATTGATTCAGCTCGATATGTCATTAATCAAGAATTTCCGAGTCGACGAGAAGAGAAGCTTCGACTTCCGCGCCCAGGTTTTCAACCTGACGAATACACCGAGCTTCAGCAACCCGGCGGGAAGCGTGAACCTGGCAACGGGTGGGCAGGTAACTTCCACCCGCAACCAGCCCCGCCTGTTTGAGTTCGGGCTGAAATTCAACTACTGATTGGCGGCGACGGATACGCTCGGCCGCGCCCGCTGCCGACGCATGTTACAGGTCGGATGGCGGGAACGAGATTCCTGGATTTCAGCTAGCGAGCATAAGTAACGCGTGCACCAGCTTTGGCGCTCCAGTAGATCGAACCATGCTCGAAGTTGCTGGTGCGACCGACGCCATCGGGTGCGGGTTCTTCATCGGATACCGGATAACCGAGTCGGCCGTTCTCGGCACCAAGGCGAAGATAGTATTCGCGCACTGAGCCGTGAACCTCGTGAGCGCCGGTGCGCTGGCTCCAGTAAACGGTGCTGTTCTGATAAGTGCGGAAGCGGCCCTGTCCGTCCGAACTCACCTGTTCAGCCCCGAGCGGTTGGCCCAGTGCGATCCCTGCACGGTTCATGTCCTGATACTTGGCGTCGATTGCACCGGTCTGCGGTTGGGTATTTCGATAATCCGGCCGGTTGCGATAGCCGTCATAGCG
>JAOAPO010000500.1 GCA_025462945.1 Bryobacterales bacterium | reverse complement strand
GCGTTTGCTCAGGCGGTGAGGGCTGCTGCGCGTCACGAAGAACCGGCCCACGCTGTGGGCGTCTGAGCCGTCGCTTGCATGCATCCGGATGCGCGATCCGATGGGCGGTGGGTACTATCGAAGAATGTCCATGCCGACAAGAGAACAACTCACCGAAAAAATCCGCGATGCAAAGCGTAGCCGGAAGCTTAGCTGGAAGGCTATCGCTGCGGCGATCGGGACGGGATCGCCGATCCTTTATACCGCCGCCCTGTTGGGGCAGATGACCCTGACCACGGCCGAAGCCGATAATGCGGTGAAGTTCCTCGGTCTTGAAGAAGCGGACGCTGTGCTGCTCACCGAGCCTCCGTATCGCGGCGCAGCGACTGTGCCGCCGACCGATCCGTTGATCTATCGCTTCCACGAACTGCTGCAGAATTATGGAACAACCTGGAAGGCTCTGATCGAGGAGGAATTCGGCGACGGCATCATGAGCGCGATCGATTTCGACATGCAGATGGAGCGGGAGCCCAATGCGAAGGGCGATCGCGTGAAGATTACGATGTCGGGCAAGTTCCTGCCTTACAAGAGGTACTGAACGCCGGCGGCTATCCTGCCGTTGGGAACGCCGATCAGGGACGTCGGTTCAGTTCTCCGTTGGAATGGTTTTTACCTGATCGATCACGACGCCCCCCGACTACGGTCGCTGGGCAGCGGTGAGTACGGCGAAAAAGGGGTATCGCATCGAAGTGAACAAGATCGTGGGTAGATCCATGTCACCTCGCTTCTTAGTTGGCTGATGGTCGTTCAATATGATCGATCACCACACGTTCGACGGGAACCCGCATCGGTTCAAGCTTCAGCCCGAGTTGCTCGCGTAAAGCCTGAAAGACATCCGGCTTGTCCTCACCACCTTCGGCGGAGTTCGCATAGTCGATCCTGAACTGAAACACGCCCTCAAGTCTCGTCTTGTCGACCACGGGCAAACCGAGATGCAAGCTGGCCAGCCAGCGTGCAATTGTCTTTGAGTCCCAGCCTTTAGCCCCAATCTTTTCGCCTCGAAGCCAGATCCCATCAGACTCACCTGGGTTCGCCAGATTGGCCGATTTCAGTTTGGAGCCGCCTTGTGCGACCACCAGTACATAACTACGGGTTTCGCGAACCTCTCGATGAAGCTTTACTTGAAGCGATCTTTCAAGCACTGCCTGGAGCATCAGCTTACAACTCGCCTCAGTAATCGGCCGCCCGGCTGTCGCCTCCATGTCGTACGGATCGCCCCCGATTGACGCCCACTCGGGAACGGAGAAGTCGTTGAGAATGTCGTACGCCCACTCGATTGCGAGCTTCACCGGCGTATTCGATGCGACCAGCCGTCCTCCGGCACATTTATTAAACGGGAGTCCCGAGTCGCGGGGGGAAGGCTCATGGGGCTTGATGGAAACAGCATCGAACTCAAGTCGCGCTCCGGATGGGGTCTGCGCTGTCGCGAGTTGAAGTGCCAGCGCGCCAAGGACCGCGGCGATGCTGAGCTGCATTGAGCTAGTCACAAAACAACAGTCTATTTTATTCGCGAAGAGTTCGCTCAAAAGAAGTCGAAGGGAACGATTACCGCTCAGAGCGGAAGAGGCGATTGCCGGGGTAATCGCTCGGCTTGGCTACGGTCCCGTAACCGGGACATTGCGGGCAACATCGACCATCCCCGCTCGGGAACTATGGTCAGCGTGTTTTGGCTCGGCTGCAAGGAACGGATTGGGCTTCGGGGCCGTCTCTTCTCGATGGGTGACGGCCTACCTGCACAGACGGGCGGCCGCGACAGAAGCGGTTGGCGGAACGCTGGAGGGATTCAGGTGAAGCTTTTTATCTCATATCTGGCGTTTTGTGTCGTGGCGTGCGGGCAGATCTCAAGGGAAAAAGAAGTCGCTCTCGGCCAGGCGGCGTTCAGAGATCTTGTGTCACGCGAGAAGGTTCTCACCGATCCAGCGGTTGGCGCTTTTGCTGACGACGTGGTGAGAAAAGTCTCTTCGGGACGGGCCGTTCGCGTGAGTCCTCACGTCACGGTTTTCGACACTGCGGAACTCGTTGCTTCGGCCTTGCCCGGTGGGCACCTCCTCGTCAGCTCCGGCGCGATCATGCAGGCCCAAAACGAGGCCCAATTTGGGGCCTTGATTGCTCACGCCATGGGACACATGCAGGCTGGTATGTCTGTACAGAGAGCGACGGCGAACGGTGGTCTCCCGATCGTTTTCATTGGTGGTCCGTGGGGATGGTGCGTGAGATCCGCAGGCGGAAGTGCAAACATACTTCTGCCGGCTTATCTCCAGGCCAGCTGGGCGAAAAGCGAGATCGAAGCTGATGTGGAAGCTCTTGCGTTCATGAGGCCGGGCGGCTACGATCCGGAGGCTTTTCTGCAGGTTTTCGACACGTGGAAGACTGCGTATCCTCTCACCCCGGACACCCGCGAGGCCGCGCGACGCCTCGTCAACACCGCCGAGATCACGGTGTCTGACAGCTCAGCGTTCATTGAAGTTAAGGAGCGGCTTGCGGCGATCGTCACGCCCCGCCACGTGCCATCGCTGTACTGAATCGCTGTTTGCGCTTACTTCAGCAATTCGGCCAGTTTATCCTTCACGGCAGCGCCCCAGATGTCATAGCCCTTGGCCACCGGGTGGAGGTTGTCGGGACGGAATGTGTCGGGCAGGAAGTAGCCGCGCTCGTCGAGGAACCGGGCGCCGATGTCGAGGAAGAACACATGCTCCTGATCGTCGAGGCGCGAGACGATGCGGTTGACTTCAGCGAGCTTGTCGCGGATCGGATCGCCGGGAGTGCTTCTGGGGAAGATTGCCAGCAGCAGGATTTTGGCGTTCGGGAAGTCCTGGCGCAGCTCCATCACGATGGCTCCGATACCCTCCGCGATTTCGGGCGCGGTCGAAGCGCCGGCATTGTTGGTCCCGATCATCAGCATGACGGCTTTGGGCTGAAAGCCTTGCCCCTCACCGTTCTTCAGTCCCCAAAGAACGCCCTGGGTGGTATCCCCGGCGATGGCGAAGTTGGCGGTCCGTATGCTGCCGAAGTATTTGTCGAACATCGCTTTGTTGGCTTCGTTCTGGACCCACCAATCGGTGATAGAGTCGCCGTCGAGCAGAAGGTCGATGTTGCCTTTGCCGGCGGTTTCAACGAAGCCGAGGTGGCGGGGTCCCATGCGCAGCTGGGTTTGGGTGAAGGTGGCGGCGACGTTCAGCCGCGGGGGCTGCAGCAGAAGGAGGGGCTCGAATTTCTGCAGCAGCGGTTTGGTGGGGGACTGGTTGTCGGCGATCCACTGCCGGACGGCGCTGTTCACCTGGCTCAGTTCATCGGCGGTGGGTCGAGGGATCGCCACTTGCGGCGGGACCGGTGCCGGGGGCCCGATGATGACAGGCGGGAAACTGGGTCGGCCCGGTGCCTGCGGGGGTGCGGCAGCAGCCGGGGCGGGGGCCTGAGCGAAAGCCTGGATTGTCAGGGCAAGCAGGGCGAGTAAGGTTTGGAGCGCGCGCATTTCGTTGAAGTCCTCTTTGGCTTTTCATTATATGGGTCGGTCGTAATATGAGACGGTCGTAGAGCCCGCTTGCGATAGACTGGCAGGCACCATGTCGATCGTCCGTTGGACCAGTCTCTTCTTCGCCATTGCCGCAGTTTTCGCGCAAACGCCCGACACTGCCACTGCGCACAAAGCTGCCGCTACGGCGCTGCTCAATTCCAATAACACTGGTGCCGCACGCCTTGCCTGCCCGGCGACCATCTCTCCGGAGCCTGTGGCCAACCCGCCCGGAGGCGGTCCGGCGCGAGGTGCCGGTGTGGCCGGTGCAGGTCGTGGCGGACGCGGAGGCGGCACACCTCCGAAGGAGATTTGGTACGCGGAAGGCGGGCAGGTCTTTGACAACCTGTACATGCTGACAACCAAGATGAACAGTGCCTGGGCCGTAAAGACTTCCGCCGGCATCATCCTGATCGATACTCTGTTCGGCTACGCCGCACAGGACGAAATTGTGGATGGCATGAAAAAGGTGGGTCTTGACCCTGCGGATATCAAGTACATCGTGGTCAGCCATGCGCATGGCGATCATGATGGCGCAGTTAAGTTTCTGCAGGACACGTATCACCCGCAGGTCATTCTGGGGCCGAAAGACTGGGAACTGGCTGCCCGGCAAGCCACTCCCTACACGCACGACATGGAAGCCTCGGACGGGCAGAAGCTGACTCTGGGCGATACGACGATCACCATTTACATCACGCCCGGGCACACCGGCGGCACGCTTTCGTTCGTGGTTCCAGTGACGGATCACGGCGTGCCGCACGTCGCCATGGAGTGGGGTGGGACGGCTCTCGGCGCGAATACTTCCAAGGAAATGCTGCGGTCGTACATCTCGAACGCGGCCCGGATGAAAGATATCGCAGACGGCTCCCGCGCCGACGTGATCATCGGAAATCACACCGAATACAACGATGCACTCGCGAGGCTTGAGCAAACCAAGGCGAGGAAGCCGGGGGAACCCAACCCGTGGGTGGTCGGTAAAGGAGAAGTGAGCAAGTATCTCACTGTGGTGGGGGAGTGCGCGAAAGCGTGGCTCGCGGTTGGCGAGGGTCGCCCCTGAATCGAGACTTCAGGCGTTCGGGCGGAGACCTCGGGTGCGACGCGTGGGCGCCCCTGAACGTACGCTCTCTTGTGGGCAGTCATCGCTTCTTGATCGACCACAGGAACGAAGCGCATCATTTCGACCAGCCCTCGGATAACTAACCGGGGGTTGTACTATGGCGGCTTTGTGGTAGCCTCCGTGGAGGAGAAAACGGTCATGGCTACGGTGCTGATTACGGGGACGAGTTCAGGGATCGGTTTAGAGACGGCGCTGGAGCTGGCTCGGCGGGGGCATCGGGTTTTGGCGACGATGCGGAATCCGGGTGGGTCTCCTGCTTTGGCGGAGGCTGCGGCGGGGGAGGGTTTGCCCATTGAGATCCGGATGCTGGATGTGGATTCGGATGAGTCCGTAGCAGCGTGCTTTGCGGGGATCAGCGAGCCTTTGGATGTGCTGGTGAACAACGCCGGGGTGGAGCGCCATGGGGCCATTGAAGAGCTGTCAATGGCCGACATTGTGGGCACGATGAACACGAATTACTTCGGGGCTGTGCGGTGTATGAAGGAGGTGCTGCCTGCCATGCGTGAGGCGCGGTCGGGGTGCATCATCAACGTTAGTTCGGTGTCGGGGCATGTATCGAATTCGCCGCTGGGCGCCTACTCGGCCTCGAAGTTCGCGCTGGAGGCGATCAGCGAAGCGGTAGCCGGTGAGATGAAGCCGTTCAATGTTCGGGTGGCTATTGTGAAGCCCGGGATTCAGGACACGAAGATGGCGCAGACCATCGGGGACGCTCGTGAGTCGATCTACCCGCAGGGGGCGAGGATGGCAGCGATGTTCCGTGCGGCGCTGGCGAACCCGACGCCTCCCTCAGTCACGGCCGGGATCATTGGTGACATCATCGACAGCGGCACGTGGGCGCTGCGGCATCCGGCTGGGCCGGATGCGGCTGCGTTGCTGGCGTGGCGCGCTTCGAAGAGCGATGAGGAGTGGGTGGAGTGGAG
>JAOAPO010000498.1 GCA_025462945.1 Bryobacterales bacterium | reverse complement strand
AACTCGCGCTTTGACCGCTACCAGTTCGGCGGCGATAAGACGGCTCTCAGCCCGGAAGCCATCCACGGCCTTTCCATCTTCCGCGACCCGCAAAAGGGCAACTGCGTGAAGTGCCACACGATCGATGAGAAGTACGCCCTGTTCACAGACGGCAAGTATCACAATCTGGGCGTCGGCCTGAACGCCGAAGGTGAATTGAAAGACTTCGGGCGCTTCGACGTGTCGAAGGTCGAAACCGACAAGGGGGCGTTCCGGACCCCAACCCTGCGCAACATCGCGCTCACGGGTCCCTACATGCACGACGGCAGTCAGAAGACACTCCGCCAGGTGGTCGATTTCTACGTCAGCGGCGGCAACTCAAATCCCTACCGGGACAAAGACATCAAGGAATTGAAGCTCAGCGAAACCGAACGGCAGGATCTGGTAGCCTTCCTCGAATCACTGACCGGCGACATACCCAAATGAAACGCTCTCTGATCGCACTCGCGCTCTTGACGGTCGGCTGCTCCGGCAAGCCTGCAGAAACCGCGAAAAAGACCGAACCGGCCAAGCTCTTCAAGGTCGACCCGGCGACCGCCGGCAGTATCACCGGTACAGTCGCCTTCACAGGAAAGAAGCCAAAGCAGGAGAAGATCACGGTCGATGAGGATCGCCACTGTGCCGAGATGAACAAGGCCGGTCTCTACGATCAGGCCGTCGTCGTGAACGACAACGGCACGCTGGCCAACGTCTTTGTCTACGTTAAAACGGGACTCGAAGGCAAGGCATTCGCGCCACCTGCCGAGGCCGTTACCATCGACCAAAAAGGCTGCTCGTTTCAGCCCCGCGTGATCGGCCTCCAGACCGGCCAGTATCTGAACGTCACGAACTCAGACCCCACCACCCACAGCATCCACCCTGTCGCGCAGATCAATCGCGAGTGGAACCAGGCGCAGGAACCGGGCGCCGAACCGCTGCACCGCCGCTTCATGACCCGCGAGGTCATGATCCGCGTCAAGTGCAATATTCACTCGTGGATGCGCGCCTGGATCGGTGCCGTGGAACACCCGTACTTCGCTGTCACAGGAAAGGACGGCAGCTTCGAATTGAAGAACGTGCCCCCGGGAGAATATACTGTCGAAGCGTGGCATGAAAAGTACGGCACGCAGGAAATGAAGGTGACTGTGCCCCCGTCCGGCAAGCAGGAAGCTGCCTTCACCTTCAAGGGAGAATGAGACTCGTGAAATCAAGCAAGTGGACCGGGCTGGCCTTCGCCGCCCTGATGGTGGTCGGTTGCGCTTCCAGGCCGGAAGCCCCGACGGGCTACCGGATCTTTGTCGCTAACGAAACCTCCGGCGACATGACCGTGATCGACTCCAGGACGATGGAGCCGGTGGGTCCGGCAATTCCGCTCGGCAAGCGCCCGCGAGGCATGCACGCGAGTCCTGACGGCAAGCTCATCTACATCGCCCTCAGCGGGACGCCTCCGGCACCTCCCGGCGTCGACGAAGACACCTTGCCTCCCCCCGACAAGAGCGCGGACGGCATTGCCGTGTTCGACGTCGCGTCACTGAAAGTTCTGAGAACCATCAAGGCAGGCTCTGACCCTGAAAACTTCGATATCAGCCACGACGGCAAGTTCATCTACGTCTCGAATGAAGATATCGGCGGAGTCGGTTTCGTCGACATCGCGGCCGGAAAAGTAGTCAATTCGGTCAAGACCGGTGAAGAGCCGGAAGGCGTCACCGTAACTCCCGACGGCAAGCTGATCTACTCGACGAACGAAGGCGACGGCACCATCACCATCATTGATCCGAATTCCGCGAAGCTGCTGAAGACCTTCAAGGTCGGTCGCCGCCCGCGCAACATCGTGTTCCTGCCAGACGGCAAGCACGGCTACGTGAATGCCGAAAACGACGGCACTGTTGTCTACTTCGACGCCGAAAAAGGCGAAGTTGTGAAGTCTATCGAACTTGGCACTCCCGGTGAAGTGAAGCCGATGGGCCTCGCGCTCTCGCCGGATTCGAAGAAGCTCTTCGTCAGCACCGGTCGCGGCCACAAGGTCTTCGTGATCGACACCGCGACCAACCAGTCCACCGCGAACTTCGAAGTCGGTCAGCGCCCCTGGGGCATCGCCACTTCGCCCGACGGTACGCTCCTGTTCACCGCCAATGGACCTTCGGGCGACGTCTCTGTAATTGACATAGCTACCAACACGGTAAAGAAAAAAATCAAGGGTGGATCGGGGACCTACTCGGTCGTCGTCCTGCCGAACTAAAAGACAGGACGAACTCCGCCGGCGGTGATCGTCCGAATACCGTTCGGCGTGCGTACCAGCAGAAAGCCATCCGCGTCCAGGCCGGCCGTGACGCCTGTCATGCTTTCGACCTCGACCGACTTGCCCCGGGCATAGCTGGAGCACTCCTCGAAGCGCCGGAGAATTGCCGCCCGGCTCAGTTGGGTGTAGTGCAGGCTGAGCGTCAGAACTCGCTGCAGCAGGGTTTCCATGTCGAACGTGCGGCCGGTTTCGAGCCGCAGGGACGTCGCCGTCCCTCGCAGCTCCGGTGGGAAGGTCAACTGATTCGCGTTGACTCCAATGCCTGCAATCAGCGCATCGTCCGCCATCTGGACCAGAATGCCGGCCACCTTGCGCTCGCTGATCATGACGTCGTTGGGCCAGCGCAAATCGCTGGCGACTCCGGCGACCTCATCCACGGCCTCCTGAACCGCCAGGCCGAGCGCGAGAGTGACTGAGGGTGCCGCTCCTGGGATGCGAAGAATGATCGAGAGATAGAGCCCGCCCAGGTCGTCGGAGTGCCAGGTGTGCCCGTGCCGTCCGATGCCGGCCGACTGGCTCTCCGCCACCACAGCCGTGCCGTGCGGCGCGCCCTGGGCCGCTAATGCCGTCGCATCCTTCATCGTGGAGGCTGTGACCCTCAGCCGGTGAATCAAAGGAGTTCCAGCCGGAAGCTGAGGTCCGCCGCGCGAGCCGAATGGGTGATCGAGCCAGAGGAGACGAAGTCGGCACCCGTCTCGGCGTAAGCTCGAACCGTGGTCAGGTTGATGTTCCCGGAGAGTTCGACTTTGGCACCGCCTGCGACGATGGCAATCCACTCGCGCGCCTGCCCAGGGGTGAGGTTATCGAGCAGCAGGTGCTTCGCCCCGAATTCGAGCGCTTCGTGCAACTCTGCCAGCGTACGGACTTCAATCTGCACCGGCACCGACTGCTTCGCGGCAGCCGCAAGCGCCGCCTTCACGCCCCCCGCGGCGGAGATGTGATTGTTCTTGATCAGGATGGCGTCCCAAAGACCCATGCGGTGGTTGACGACGCCCCCCGCCGCTGCGGCAGCCTTCTCCACGCGGCGGAGCCCGGGTGTGGTCTTGCGGGTATCGAGCACCTTGCAGCTGGTGCCTTCCACCTGATCGGCGAACTGTCGAGCCAGGGTCGCGACTCCGGAAAGACGCTGCAGGAAGTTGAGCGCCACTCGTTCGCACTCCAGCAGAATGCGGGCGTTGCCGATCACCTCGGCCAGGATGTCGCCGTCGTGCAGCCTGGCTCCATCCTGTTCGCAAATGTCGAGGTGTTCCACGCCGCCCCGCTCGTCGTAGATGGGGCGGAGCAGTTCGGCGCCGGCAAGGACCAGGTCCTCGCGGGCCAGGAAGATGCCACGCGCCCGGATGTCCGGCTTCACGCAAGCCAGCGTTGTCAGGTCGCCGTCGCCGATGTCTTCGGCCAGCGCCCTGCGGATCGCGTCAATTACCTCAGAGTGCATTCAGTTTGGCGAGCTGCGCCTCGTACTCGGCGAGCTTGGTCCGAATGGAGTCAACGATCTTTGCCGGCGCTTTGCCCAGGAAGACATCGTCCGAGAGCTGTCGTTTCGAATTGGCGATGTTCTTCTCCATCTGCTCACGCTCTTTCTCGACGCGCTTCTTCTGCGCCTCAGCCTGTTCGGCGGACACGTTGATCGAGAGGTCGAACGCCGATGTCGACCGAACCGGGCCGCTGGTCGGCACGTCGCCCTTGGTGAAGGTAACGCCCGAGAGGCGGCGGACGATCTCGGTATCAATATCGATGTTGATACGCCCTTCGAGAGGCATCTTCGGATCGAGGCCGAGATCGGCGCGAATGTTGCGCGCGGCGCGAACCACATCCTGCAGCAGGCCAATCTCGCGTTCGGCTGCAGGGTTGTCCAGAGCCGGATCATACTCCGGATAAGCCAGCAACGAGATGGACTGGCCCTCGCGTTCGCCAAGCCGGTGCCACAGTTCCTCCGTAAGGAACGGCATCACGGGGTGCAGCAGCTTCAGTGTGGTCTCGAAGACGTCGGTGATGTTGCTCCAGTCGCCGCTGATCTTCTTGAGTTCGATGTACCAGTCGCACAGATCGTCGTAGATGAAGTGCAGGACAGTTTGAGCGGCTTCGTGATAGCGATAGGTATCGATCGCGCGGTTCATGTCGCGCGCGGCCTGGTTGAGCCGTGAGTAGATCCACTTGTCTTCGAGGGACGTGATCCCGGTGGATGGCGGCGCGCCCTCCACGTTCATGAAGATGAAGCGGGCGGCGTTCCAGATCTTGTTCGCAAACGACCGGGCACTGTCGAGCCGGTCAACCGAAAACACGATATCGGTGCCGGGTGCCGCGCCGGTGAGCAGCGCGAGGCGGACGGCGTCGGTGCCGTACTGTTCTGTCACGACGAGGGGATCGATCACGTTCCCCTTCGTCTTGGACATCTTCTGCTTCTCAGCGTCACGCACAAGGCCGTGGATGTACACCTTGTGGAACGGAACGTCGCCCATAAACTCGATGCCAAGCATCGCCATGCGAGCGACCCAGAAGAAGAGGATGTCGAAGCCCGTGATGAGCAGGCTGGTCGGGTAGAAGGTCTTGAGGTCTTCGGTCTGGTCAGGCCAGCCGAGCGTCGAGAATGGCCAGAGGCCGGAGCTGAACCACGTATCGAGAACGTCGGAATCCTGCCGAACCGGACCGCTGCACTTGGGGCATGACGTGACGTCTTCGCGTGAGGCGATCTCGTGCCCGCATGGGTCGCAATACCAGACGGGGATACGATGACCCCACCACAATTGGCGGGAAATACACCAGTCACGGATGTTGTGCATCCACTCGTTCCAGGTCTTGACCCAGACCTCCGGGACGATTTCGATCCGCTTCTCGTCAACGGCCGCAATGGCCTTTGCCGCGAGAGGCTTCGTGCGAACGAACCACTGCTTCGAAACGAGCGGTTCCACGACGGACTTGCATCGCTGGCAGGTGCCGATGGAGAGCTTGTGATCTTCCACGGCAACGAGCAGGCCGGCAGCTTCCAGATCAGCCACAATGCGCTTGCGCGCTTCGTAGCGATCAAGGCCAGCGTACGGGCCGGCGCCTGCGGTCATCTTCGCGTCCTGACCGATCACCTGGATGACGGGAAGGTTGTGGCGCTTGCCTGCTTCAAAATCGTTCGGGTCGTGCGCGGGGGTGATCTTGACCACCCCGGTACCGAACTCCGGATCCGCCATCTCGTCGCGCACCACGGGGATCTCGCGATTCATGAGCGGCAGCATGACGGAGGTGAGTTCGGCATAGCGCTCGTCGCGCGGGTTCACGGCGACGGCAGTGTCACCAAGCATGGTCTCGGGGCGCGTCGTCGCAACGACCAGAGGACCATACCGGATGTGCCACATGTGGCCGGCGGTCTCTTCGTGAACCGTTTCGAGATCGCTGATGGCCGTGTTGCAGCCGGGGCACCAGTTGACCATGTACTCGCCGCGGTAGATAACGCCGCGTTCGTACATGCTGACGAAGACTTCGCGGACGGCACGTGACAGGCCGGGGTCATACGTGAAGCGTTCGCGCGACCAGTCGCACGAGGCGCCGATCTGGATCATCTGGCGCTTGATGGTGCCGCCGGATTCCGCTTTCCATTCCCAGACCTTCTTCTCGAATTGCTCGCGCGTGAGGTCGCGGCGGTAGTAGATGCCTTGCGCCTGCAGTTGACGCGAGACCACCATTTCGGTGGCGATACCGGCGTGGTCAGTGCCGGGCAGCCAGAGCGTGGAATCGCCCTTCATGCGGTGCCAGCGAACGGTCACGTCGATCTCGGTGTGCTCCAGCATGTGCCCCATGTGGAGCGAGCCGGTGACGTTCGGTGGGGGGATGACGAGTGAGAAGACGGGTTTGGCGGGTTCGATTTTGGCGTGATAGATACCGCTGTCGACCCACCACTGGGCCCAGTGCGGCTCGAACCGGCCGGGCTCGTAGACTTTTTCTAATTCCATGGGAATC
This sequence comes from Bryobacterales bacterium, assembly GCA_025462945.1. Taxonomy (GTDB): domain Bacteria; phylum Acidobacteriota; class Terriglobia; order Bryobacterales; family Bryobacteraceae; genus BOG-234. The sequence continues at coordinate 30,748 of JAOAPO010000498.1, read as the reverse complement.
TACCAGTTTAGCGTGGGGTAGATGAATCGGATCTTCCGCGTGCTCAGACCTTCATCGGGTTCCCGCTGACGACCAGTTCTCCCGTTGCGGCAATACGAACCCGCCAGACTTTCGCGGCGTTCAGAATCCGGGCCGCGCGATGTGCGCCTTGTCTTTCGAACCCCACGACCTGAGCCATGCAACTACCTCGTCATGCGGGACAGACTGGCCATTATCAAGTTCGGCAATGGCGGCATGGATTTCCGCCATCTCACGCTCCTGCTGGACTACGAAGGCCGCCATGCCCTCGGCTGCGAATGTTTCTTTACACGGATCCACTACCTGACGGCCTTGACCGTGATCGCCCCTGCCTGTTCCCATGCTGCTAACAAACCTCCATTGGGCAGTGCTGTCAACGTTGGGAACGTAGCGTCCTGTCCGATTTCCTGTGTCTTGCCTTCGCTCCAGAGCACTGCTTTGCCTTCTTTCACGTAAACCAGATAGAGCTTGCCGCCCGCAGCGGCTGCGGCGACGTCGTGCCCGGAGCCCATCTTCACCTCGGGTTTGCCGGGTTCGGCGATATAAAGATCTTCCATCCTCCGCCACACTGAAATGGTTTTCCCGGAGACGCGCGTCAGATCCCCTCCGTCCATGGGGCAGGCGTTGATCTCCCAGGTGCCCTCGCCCAGCTTTCGCGCTTTGCTGAACGTCTTGCCTCCGTCTGTCGAACGGATCAGGTAGAAGTCCCTTGAGCCGTCCACCGCGTTTCTCCACATGACGTCGAGGTTGCCAGCTTCATCATAGGGCCGCCGTCGGGTGGCAGCACTGGCAAATCGACCCGTCGGGAGATTCGTAGAGCTTCATGTTCTTCGACCACGTCAGACCGCCGTCTTTCGACGTCGCTCCGTAAAGGCGCGTGCCGTCATTCCTCAGGTCAAGCCAGACAGCGAACAACTCTCCATTCGCCTTCGCTGCCAGCGTATGGAGGCCTTCCTTCGGGGCTGCAGGGACGTCGTTGATGCGGATCGGCTTAGACCACGTGCGGCCATTGTCGGTCGAGCGCCATGCGAACAGATCGCCGTCAGCAGGGAGCCCGTCGGCGTGCGGACCGGTTGCCTCCTTTTGGCCGACCACAGCCGTTACAACGAGCGCGCCTTGAGTGAAGACCAGCCTTGGCCCACGATGGCGGCTCAAGGGTACGATCGCGCCGCCTCCCACTTGTACCGGCTTACCGAACGTCTTGCCGTCATCCGGAGACGTTGAGACGAAGATGCCATTGCGGCACCGAAAGCGAGTGCGACAGTGTGACGCGAGACCGCCAGTTTCGGTTCGCGGTACGGCGTATCGGTACTCTGGGGCGTGAGTTGAGTGAGGGCGAGGACGGCTAAAGCAAGCATGGAATCTCCGGTTTAGAACTTCAGGCGTAAAGCTAACTGGACCCCGCGCGGGTCTGCCACCGCTGCGGGAGTGCGGTAGGCAGGAAGCGGCGTACCGGGATACGCACCGGTCCCGAAAACAGCGTTGGGGATCAGGTTATTGCGATGGTTCGTGGCGTTGAACGCCTCGCTGATCGCCTCCAGGCTGACGTGTTCACCAAGCGCGAAGCTACGGCTCAGGCGCGCGTTGACTCCGAAGTTATCGAACCCCACCGCTGCGTTACGGGGAATGTAGTTCCCGGCGACGAGCGGCCTGGCCGTCGTGCCCTGGATGGTGCTTTGGCCGGTGGTCGGGTTCAGGGGCAACGCTGAGTAGTACTGGACGCTGCCGCTGAACTGAAACTTCATGGGCAACTGAAACGTGCCGGCAGAGACAATGCGATGGCGCTGGTCGTCATCGGAGCGACCCCAGTCTCGCCAGACATTTGACGGATCGATAGGGCCGCTGAAGAAGAACTCGCCTACGTTGTTGAAGGCCTTCGAATAGTCCCAGGAAACTCGCCAGGTGGCCCACTTCGCTGGTCTGGCGATCCAGGAGGCGTGCAGGGCATTGTAGCTGGAGTCGCCCATGGCTGAGTACTGACTGTTGTTCGCGTACGAGGGATTCGGCCGGCACCCGTTGTTGTTGCCGGCAGCCACACAGGTGGGCACATTCTTGTTAAGCGACATGATCAGATGCAAGCCGCGCAGGCGTTCATACGCAGCGCTCACGGTACCGAAACGGCCGAGCCGACGCTCCACTTCCACGCTTGTCTGAGTGGAATACGCATTCTGCAGCCGGGGATCCATGCTCGTATAGCTGGGCAGAACGCCTGTCGCAACTGAGCTCAGCGTGTTGGGGAACACTGGAGCGCCGGTCTGGGCCGGAGAGAGGCTCAGGCTGACCTGGCCTTGTCGCGTCAACAACGCATTGGCCAGCGCGCGCAGCGGGACGCGATCGTAGTACAGGCCGAAGCTGGCGCGAATCACGGTGTTGCGGCTGGCGTCGGGTGACCATGCGAGGCCGAGACGAGGCGAGATATTGTTGGTGTCGGTGGCGATCGTGGGGAGGTACTGCAGGTCATAGCGCAGCCCGGCGTTCAGGGTGAGCTTCGGCGTGAGCTTCCACTCATCCTGGGCATAGACTCCGATATTGGGATTCGTCTGAGAGACGACCGGATTACCGAAGGTCTGGGTGTAACCCGCGTTGTTGTAAGTTCCGCTCAGGAAGTTCGCAAGGGATGAGAACGAGTAACTGCCCCGCACCGAGCGAGGATAAGTGATCGTCAGGTCGTTGTAGAGGAAGTCGACGCCGGCGCGGAAGGCATGTGCGCCAGACTGCCACGAGAAGTTATCGGCCAGTTCGTACAGCCTGTTGCCACGGCCGGTCGGCGACCCCGTTGCTCGCCCCAAAGTGGCGACGCCAGAGATACTGACAGCCGGACCGGACGGGTCAGTAGGTTCCGCCGCCAGCTCGCTCCAGGTGATCTGTCCGCGGGTTTCATTGACCATGCGCGGCGAAACTGTCAAGACATTGCCGACGGCGATTGTGTGGTCGGTGTTGTCCAGGTCCGCAGCCGCGGTGGTCGCGCTGAGAGCCCCCACGCCGCGTGAGTTGCGGCTCGCCACGCTGTAGACGCTGTAGCGAAGGCTGAAATCGTCGCGGTTGTTGAGCCGGTGATCGAGCTTGCCGAGGAAGTTGATGTTGTGTACAGGGTTTGAATAAAGGCCGGTGAAGATGGGCGCGCCGCTATATCCGGTCGTGGCGAGGCGGTTATTGATCGCCGCAACATTCGCGGGGTGAATAGTAATCAGGCCGCTCTGATTCAGCAGGCGCTGCTCGAAACTGGCGAAGTAGAAGGTTCGGTCGCGTACGACAGGGCCGCCGAGCCCGGCGGTGTATTGGGCCTGTGTCATCGGCAGTTTCGCTGCCAGCAGGGCGTTGTTCGCATTCAGGCGCTGATTGCGGAAGTAACCCTGCACATCGCCGTGGACACGGTTGCCACCGCTCTTCGTCACCATGCTGACGTAGCCGCCAAGGGCACGCCCGAATTCAGCCTGTCCACCCGAGGTCACGACCTGGAACTCGTTCACCACGGCCACACTGTAGAAGGTTCCGACAAGCCCCGCAGCGTCGTCGTTGGAAGAAAGGCCGTCCACAATGAAGCTGTTCGAAAAGTTGCGCTGGCTGCCGATTGAAATGCCCTGGCCGGGTGCCGCCGAGGTTTCCGGGAACAACTGCGTGCTGCCGGTGTTGGTCGCCGAAACGCCGGGGACCAGCAGAGCAAGGTCAAGGAAGTTGCGTCCATTCATCGGCAGGGTGGCCACTTCGGACTGGGAGACAGTGCCGGCGATCTGGGTGCGCGAAGTCTCAAGCAGGTCAGACCTTGCTTCGATAACCACGCTCGTCTCCGCGGTTCCGATTGTGAGCGGTACGGAGAGGTCGAAGGCTGAACCAACGGTCAGGGCGACTCGCTGAGTTTGCGTGGCGAAGCCATCGCCCGATACGCTGATGTCGTACGTGCCGGGCCTCAGGACGGGAAAGCGAAAGCGCCCCTCGCCGTTGGTGCTGGTTCTGTTTACGAGCTTCGTTTCGTCGTCGGTGGCTGTGACTTTAGCGGCACTGACCACGGCCCCGCTGGGATCGGTCACGCGGCCGCCAACGCTGGCGTAATGTATGGTTTCCTGACTGTGGGCCGTGATGGCGCTTAGGCCAACAGCCACAGTCAGCAGTACAACTGCTCTCATCTGATTCTCCGGATCGCTGTACAAATGAGAGTCGGCGCGCAAATGCACGGACTCACGGGTGAAGGCGGGGAAGGGAATTAGATCTGCGGTGGGCCGCGTGTCTGGATGAGGCTGACAGACGCGGACGTAAAGCGTTGCTGAGGAGCGATGGTGCGCAGTCGATCGGTTTCGCCAGGCCGCACAAGCCGGTCACTGCCAACCACGCCGGCGTTGTGTTGGGCGACGGTGGAGGCCTGCAATTGAAACTGAGCGCAACGGGCGCTGCGCACGGACGGTCCGTTGGTGCTGGACTTGCCCTCGCTGCAGTGGTGCTTGCCGAGGCGTTTACAGCACTGCGGAGTTTCCTGCGATGGCGAAGCGAGCGCGGGCACGATCAGCAAAACGCTGAACAGCACCGACATCAACGCAGCTACCGCACGTCGCATGCGCTGAGTATAGCCGATCACCGGCGAAAAGTGATGCAGGGAAACCTCACAGCAGCAGGGCTACATGCTGGCGATCTTTCGCGCAGGCAGATGCGAGCGCGACATCGAAGGTCACCAGAACGGACTTAGTCGCCTGACTGATTGCACGAAGATAGCAATCGCCGAGGGCTTTGGGGGACGCCGTTCGTGCGAATGGCCGGGTGGCGGCCCGAAGTGCTGACTCTGTTGTTTGTGGCTCGTTGGTAAAGCTGACGCGCGCATCTTCCAGCCACCGGTCATAGATGGACGATGCACCCTGAATTGTGCATACGTCACTTCCCATCACGGCGGAGGTGGTCAGCAGCCTCAGCAAACCCAACTGAGAGATCCTGCAGAACAGGAACGCGTCGCTTTCCTGCCCGGCAAACCATTCCCAGGCTCTGTCTGAGTGTTTATGCCGAGCCCAGCTCAGCGCCAGCCAGACGTTCAGATCAGGCAAATAGGACTTCGTACGGATTCTCCCGATCAGGGCTGCCGGGGGCTGGCTTGCCCTTCTTCCCAACAAGCGGTCCAGTGACCTGGCGGCCGCTCCGGCGTTGCAACTTCGTTTCTATAGCGTCCGTTATGAGCGACCGGATGGACGTGTGCTCGGCTGCGGCGAGCTGTCGGAGGGCCGCGTGCAGGTCATCAGGTATATCGATGGTGGTGCGTACGCTCATGACATAATTATGGCACTCTGCATGCGATTGACACGGGTGAGGTACTCAACTTTGTTCGAGTTCAATAACTCTACAAACTCGCGCAGGTCGCTGGTCCAGGGCATTTGGATGAGTCCTCTCTCGCAGAGCGAAGAACAGGTCGCACCGCTGCTCCGGCGACAGTTGCAGGCGGAAAAGCGCATCCGCGGCGTCGGCGTCTTCGAAGCTCTCGAATATTCGGACTGCCCTTTCCACTGCCTCAGTCTAACCCTGTCGAGACTTCAAATACTGCGCACACACATCGCGACCACGTCATCCACCCGCATCGTTTCCTTCATGACGTAGGGCTCGCCGTACTTCACCCCGATCAGATTGCCATAAAAACGGGCCATTGCGGCGAGGCGGTCGCGGATCTCGGCTTTGTCGGGGAACAACGTCGCGCCCGCTTCGGTCTGTCCATATTGCGAAGGGTAGGCCATGAGCGATTCCATTCTGCGATCGAAGTGCCTGGTTACGTCGACAACGAATGTGGGTGTCACATTGGCATAGATCGACGAGTAAAGAATCTTGTACGGGCGATGCGGCTCGGTGTATTGATCGATCTTCCGCAGGCCTGCCAGGAAGCATGCCTCGTAGCCGATTTCAGACGCGCGGTAGTGGTCCGGATGACGTCCGTCCCAATACGGCAGGATGACGGTACGCGGACGCAGTTCCCGAATCCGGTGCGCCACGGTCATGCGTCCGGCCATGGAATTCTCGAGTCTCGCGTCAGGGAAGTGCAGGTTCTCGCGGTGGCTCACTTTCAGGATCTTCGCGGCAGCATGCGACTCTTCGATGCGGATCTCGGGCGAGCCGCGAGTGCCCATGTCGCCAGCTGTGAGATCGATGATCCCCGTCGTGTAGCCAGCTTCCGCCATCTTCAGCAGCGTGCCGCCGCAGGTTTGTTCCACATCGTCGGGGTGAGCCGCGATCGCCAGTAAATCAACCATGATGTCTTAGTTCCAATAGATGTCGCGGCGCCGGTAATAGCGAGTCCGCGTTCCCATGAGGTGGACGAGCGCCATGCCGGCCAGGAAGCCGCCGATATGCGCGAACCAGGCCACGCCGCTGTTCGTAACCTGCGTGCTCGCGATGGAGCCGAAGCCGCTGGAAAGCTGAATCACAAACCAGTAGATCAGAATGAACGCGGCTGGTATGTCGGCCGTCGTTACGAAGACGATAACGAAGACCAGCGTGCGTATGTTCGCCCTGGGGAACTTCAGAAGGTACGCGCCCATCACTCCGGCGATCGCACCGCTCGCGCCAACAGTGGGCACTCGCGAATAGTGGTTGAAGAGAACGTGAACTATCGCGGAAATCACTCCGCAGCTCAGGTAAAAGCCGAGAAACTTCGTGTGACCCATCGCGTCTTCCAGGCTTCTGCCGAACGCCCAGAGGAACAGCATGTTCCCGAGGATATGGCTCCACCCCCCGTGCAGGAACATCGAGGTAAACAACGTTTGCGGGTGCAGTCGCGCGGGCACAACGCCGTACATGGTGATGAAGTGATTTAGAGAATAATCGTCAAGCAGCAGCTCGAAGATAAATACCAGGGTGCACGCGACGATAAGCAGCGTGGTGACGATCGGCGCGGTGAACGTGGGTCGGTCGTCGCGGAGCGGGAACAAGCCTCAGGATAGCAAGGGCAGGGGTAGCCCGATGCCCTAACGGGTTTGCGCACGCCGGGCGATGTCCTGCTGAATACGACGTTCTCCGCGAGTTGCGAGGGTCGTCGCTTCGGCCACGGTCGAGAGACGTCCGCGGGCACCGATGGCTGTGCAGTTCAGCGCCGCAAGCGCATTCGAAAACGTCAGCGCTTCGTCGATCGGCATGCCCTGCAGGACGGCGTAGCAGAAGCCGCCGTGGAAAACGTCGCCGGCACCGGTCGTGTCGAGGCAGTTTACGACAAATCCGGGCGAGTACACGAAGCGGCCTTCGATAAGCGCGAGCGCGCCGTGGGCCCCCAGCGTCATCGCGGCCACTTTCATGCCGAAGCGCTGCTGAATTCCCTTCAGAGCCTCGAAGGGATCCTCAATGCCCGTCCACCGGCCTGGAAACTCGGAACTGGCGATCAGGTAGTCCACGTAAGGCAGCACTTTATCGAAGCCTGCATAGATGGTGTCCACATCGACGCTGACGGGTATGCCGTGGCTGCGAGCGATGCCGGCCGCATGCTCAACCGCACGCGTGTCGTGCCCATCAATGTGAAGCATTCGCGAACTGACGATCTGGTCTTCGGTAATCTCTTCGGGTGAGATGGTAAGGCAGTCGGGGCGGCTCCAGAACACCGTGCGTTCGCCCGTTGCTTCGTCAATGATGATGTAGGCGGACTGGTTGGGGCAGTTCTTCCGAAGCTGCACGTGATCGATGTTCACGTTCGACGTGAGCAGGCTGTCCAGCTGGATCTTGCCTCGCTCATCGTCGCCGATGGTGCCGATGTATTTCGAGCGCAGTCCGAGTCGCGCGCAGGCAACGATCGCCGTGGCGACTTGGCCGCCAACTGAGTATTCTTCGCCGTGAAAGGGAACCTTGCCGCCGTAAGCGGGGAAGTGCGGAACCTTCAGCATGGTGTCGGTGGCGTTGAGGCCCACGCCGACGATATCGAATTGTTTTTCGGACATTAGTTCTTTTCTGAAGGAGGTGTCTTGAAGTGCTTGCTGAGCTTGAGGCCCTGTCGCTGGTACGAACTGCCCATGCCTTCGCCATAGAGAACCCGCGGACGTTCGAGCAGTTCCTCAAAGACGAGGCTGGCCACTACCTGCCCATGTTCCATGATGAACGGAACTTCGTGGGACCGGACTTCCAGCACGGCTCGCGTGCCATTGATCTCACCGCGAGAACCGTAGCCAAACCCGGGATCGAAGAACCCCGCGTAGTGGATACGGAATTCGCCGATGGTCGGATCGTACGGGACCATTTCGGCGGCATACATGGGAGGGATGCGGACTTTCTCGCGCGACGCCAGGATATAGAAATCTTCGGTGTCGAGAATCAGCGCTCGGCTCTCGGCCCGATAGATCGGCTCCCAGAACTCAGATGGATTGTAATGCTGAATCTTCGCGAGGTCGACGAGCGGCGAATGGCGCCGCGCGCGGTAGCCGATGATCGGCGAACCATCGATGCCTTCCAGATCGACCGACAGGCGCAGACCATTCTGAATGGCCGCTTCAGCCTTCGATTCGTCCGCGTGAAACACCAGCGTTTCTTCCGTCTCCAGCTTGCGGAGCAACTGATCGGAGGACTGGTAGTCGCCCTCGAAAAGGCGGAGCTGCGACAGCCGCTCGCCCTCGCGGACGACGATGCTGAAGGTGCGCGGAACAACCTCCGCATAAAGGCGGCCTTTGTAGCCGCGGGGCACGATCTCGAACTGACGGCCTTCATCGGTGATCAGGCGTGTGAAGATGTCGAGGCGACCGGTGGAACTCTTCGGGTTGGCCTTGCCGGAGACGTGATCCGGCAGAGCCAGCTCTTCCTGCAGAGGGACGATGTAGACGCAGCCCTTCTCAAGAACAGCGGGGCGAGTAAGGTCGATGGTGTGGAGTCGGTACTGTTCGAGCTTGCTGGTGACCGTCGCTGAACCGGCTGCCAGGAAGCTGGCGCGCACGCGGTAGGCTTCGTGACCGAGGCGCAGGTCGATCGACGATGGCTGTATCTGCTCCGGAAGAATGGGGTTACGTGCCCGGATTGCCCCGGTTGCGACCATCTTTTCGAGAGCTTGCAGGGGCAGGACACCGCGCCCGGTCTGTGTGGCGGAACTCATTGTACGAAGCCTACATGATGACATGCGGCACGATGGCGAAGGTCGATTGCCGACGCGACTGCGACCGGAAACCGGCGGGATTGTACTCCCCGCCGGTCCCGACACATATGCTGCCTTTCTAATTCTTCAGGTACTTATCGAACCAGGTAATCTCTTCCCAGAGCACATGTTCCATGGTTTCCATACCTCGGTAACCATGGGCCTCGCCGGGCAGCATCACCAGACGGACCGTCCCGCCATTGCCGCGAATTGCTGAGTACATGCGCTCAGACTGGATCGGGAACGTGCCGGTATTGTCGTCAGCCTCGCCGTGGATCAGGAGGATTGGCGTCTTGATCTTATCGGCGTACCAGAACGGCGACATCTTCGTGTAGACCTCGGAGGCCTCCCAGAAGGTCCGGCGCTCGGCCTGAAAGCCGAACGGCGTCAGAGTGCGATTGTAGGCTCCGCTTTCCGCCACACCGGCCTTGAAGATGTTCGTGTGGGCGAGCAGGTTGGCCGTCATAAAGGCACCGTAGCTGTGCCCGAAGACGCCGATCCGGTCGCGGTCGGCGAAGCCCATCTCGACAGCCTCGTCGACGGCCGCCTGAGCGCCCATCTTCAGCTGGTCTACATAGGTGTTGTTCACCGTGTCGGGATCGCCGATGATCGGGATCGCAGCGTTGTCGATCACCGCGTAGCCGTTCAGCACGAAGAGCTGGTGGTAGTTGAGTTCCGGATAGGCCTGCGCCGCGTGTCCGGTAACTTGCCCCGCCGTTTCAGTATCGCTGAACTCGTAAGGGTAGGCCCAAACGACCGACGGAAGCTTCGTGCCCGGCTTGTAGTTCGCCGGCAGGTAAAGGGTGAAGGACAGCGGCACACCATCTGCGCGTTTATAGGTGACAAGCTGCTTCGTGATCCCGGCCGCGCCCGGCGTTACACCCTTGAAATTCGTAAGCGGCTTCAGCGTTTTGCCGGTGCGGATGAAGTAGTTGGGCGGCTCGGTCGGGCTTTCGCGCTTCGTCAACAGGCGTGAGCCGGAGTCATCGAGAACGGCCTCGATTGTTTCGTAAGCGTCGAGACCTGACTGGTAAAGGCGCTCCGCCTTGCCCGTGGCCAGGTTGAGTTTATCGAGGAAGGGGTGGTCGCCCGTAGGTGAAGCGCCCTGGCCGCGCATCAGGATCTCGTCGCCGCTTTGTATGACTGAGCGCCGGCCGCGCGCGCCGGCTTTGGATACGGGTGTGCCCGGGTTCCGGTAGGAGTCCCGTTCGTTGAGCGAGAACAGAACTTTCGCTTCGCTGCCAGGCTTGTCCAGATCGATCAGCATGGTGCGGACGACGCGCTTTGTCCGCTCATAATCTTCCACGAGCGCCTTGCCATCGGCGAGGGGCTGCAGGCCGCGAAAACGCTCTTTTACTTTGAAGGCCTCCTGCGGTTCACCCTGAAATGGGGCTGCGTGAATCAGGATGCGATCGCGGTTTGGCACACTCTCGCGCGGATTGCCGCCGTCGAGTGCTTCCACCCAGGTCAGCGTGGCGGACTTCTCATCGAGCCAGTCGTACGAACGCGGGCCGGTTCTGACGCCGGCGAGGGGGATGCGTTCGGCCAGAGGCACGCTTGCAATCTTGTATTCCACCTTTGCCGTTTGATCCCAGACTTCTACTTCCTGCGGGAAGGACCCTGCCGGCAACTGGTACGAGTAGGGGCGGTGCAGGCGCGAAACAAGCAGGTGCTTCTCATCGGGTGAGTGACGCACCATCGTGAAGATACCCGGCTTGCCCAGCGGGCGCGACTTGCCGGTGGTGGTGTCGATATAGGCGAGCTGCGCGGTGGCGTAGTAGTCGAAAAGGTCTTCGTCATGAGGGCTGCCAAGAAGATCTTCGTAGGTGGGAGCAGGTCCGGCTTTGCCCAGGCTTTCCTGCACATTGGGTCCCCGGGGTGCGGAACCTTCCACGGGTGCGGCACCACGGTTGGGCGCGATCAGATGGGCAAGCAGCGTCTTGCTGTCGCCCATCCATTCGAACGATCCGGCACCGCCGCGTCCGCTGCCGCCGGCACGAACGCCGTTGATGGCAACGCCCTCCACGCGGCGAGTCTGACCGGTGGCAGTGGTGCCGAGCCAGAGTTCAATGCCGTGCGGAGTGGTGTTGGTGAAAGCAAATTGTCTGCCATCCGGGCTCCACGAAGGTGCGCCCGCGCGGGTATCTTTGGGGAGTGAAACCGGAACGTCGCCGCCATCGGACAGGCGCTTGATAGTGAAGGCGGTATAGCTGGGGGCCAGGTGCAGGCCATTGGTATTGGTGTCGATGCGAATGCCGGCCAGCCGTAACATCGGCTGGGTAACTTCTGCGATTGAGGGGTAGCGGACGGGCTGAAGCAGAATTGCGTAGTCACGCGCGGGGCTCACGGAGATGGACTGCGGGAGCAATGCGTGGAGCGCATCCGCAACAGCTTTCGGCGGCTTCTGATAGGGAAACTCCGCATAAACATAAGTGGCGGAGGAGAGTACTAGAAGTAACGAAGCGGTTGCGTGGTGCATGACCGAGTTTACTTTAGGCGTTACCGATCAGCACTCCCGTGGCGAATACCAGCGCTCCGCCGAGGCCCACCTGGAAGGCGGCGGAGAGCGGCGGCGTGTCCATGTACTTGTAGCGAATCCACGTAATCACAGCCAGTTCGCTTAACGTGACAATCACGGCGGCTCCGGTCGCGACGCGGAAGTCTTTGATAAGGAAGGGCAGGGTATGACCGATGCCGCCGAGGGTCGTCATCATGCCGCAGACAAGGCCGCGGAACCATGGATGTCCACGCCCGGTGAGGCTGCCGTCGTCGGACAGGGCTTCGGCGAAACCCATGCTGATGCCGGCACCCAGCGAAGCGGCGATACCGACGAGGAACGCGTTCCAGCTGTTCTGCGTCGCGAAGGCCGCCGCGAAGACCGGCGCCAGCGTAGAGACTGAGCCATCCATCAGGCCGGCGAGACCCGGCTGAACGATCTGGAGCACGAACAGGCGTCGATTGGCCTTGTCCTCCTGTTCTTTGACATCGCCATGCAGCTGATCTTCCTCAAGCTGGCCGGCGCGGTTCTGGTGGTCACGCTCTTCCTGTGCCAGATCGTTCAGCAGCTGGCGGATGCTGGCGTCCTGTGTGCGCGAGGCGACCTTCTCGTAGAAAAGGCGAGTTTCAATCTCCATCGAGGCGGCCTGCGCGCGGACCGCATCAAGGTTGAGAGGCTGCTGCAGCCAGATCGGGTTGCGCACAACGAAGCCTTTCACGTCGTGCTTCCGGATCAGCGGGATGTGTTCGCCGAACTTGTGGCGATAGAGGTCAATCAGCTTACGCCGATGCTCAGACTCCTCCTCCCGCATGCCGTCGAACATGGCGGCCGAGGCTGGGAAATCGTTGCGAAGGCCTTCGGCGTAGTCGCCGTAGATGCGTTCGTCTTCTTCTTCCAGCGAAATGGCCAAAGCCAGAGCTTCGCGTTCTGAGAGGCTGTCAAACGTGCGCATTATCTAATTGTGGCAAACGGTGACAATAATCTCGGGCTATTCGCTCAGCGGACGTAAGGGCCGCAAGGCGCGGCGTGTGTTGTATTCACGCTGGTAACGTTCATGGACCTCGTCGTTCGGAAAGTGCTCGGCTTTCGAGTAAGGATAGACTGACATCCCGTGGAACGGGAGAGGACCCACGGTGAGCGCGTGGGCCGTGTTCGCGTCCTGATCCTTGGCCCAGCCGTCCACCTTGAGGCGGAAATCGCGCACCCAACCGGGCTTGAGGGGTGGCAGTTGGTTGGCGTTGAAGCGCAGAGTGAGTTCGTCACCCGATCCCATCACGACCATGCGGTCGTCGATCTGAGTCGTTAGTTCCATGACGTCACCGAACCTGGTGTAGTTGCCGGGCGTTGGATTCCAGAACGGAGCGGTGCCGGCAAGCCGATAAACATAGGTATCGGGTTCTGTCCGGCGTGGGTCGATGCGGGCTTCGGAGAAACCTCGGAAGTGGAGGTCTGCTGTCTCCGTCCGCAGAGAATGTCGCAGAACATTGGTGGCGGCTGTGTTCTCCGCGAGGAACACGGTCTGCCAGTGTACCGGCAGATCGGTTGCGATGCGTAGTTTACGGCTGGATGAGATGAACTTCAGGTCCACGGCGATCGTCTTCGGCTTCCCGGCGGGCATGCCCATGTCCGGGTTCACAACCTGCCAGCGACCCTGCGCGTCCTGCATTTCGAGGCGCGGGAACTCGAACGGTTTCTGCTGCGATCGGGCGCGGAAGGTGCTGCCATCCGGCCAGTCGACCCAGCCTGCAAGGAAGAGGGTGGCCGTGCCGTTCGGTGCCGCCTTCGCGAAATCCAGTTCGAGGGCGCCTGCACTGTCTTTGCGGGTTGTCGGCGCAATTCGATGCGAGACTTCGAAGAGGCGATCCTCGGGAAAGGGTGGCGCTTTGAACTTCTCGTTCGTGAAGACTTCCGTAGTGGCGGGGTGATCGATGGCTTCCAGTGTCAGCTGGTCGAGGTACGAAACCTCTGCGAGCTCTTCCGTGATGCGGATCTCGTAAGCGCCATCGCGAGGCTGCAGCTTGCTTCCCGGTATCAGCACGAACTCGTCGTGATCGACCGGGAAATAGGTACCCTCGCCGTCTGAGGCTCCGAGCGGCGCTACGCCCAGCACGTCCGTGATGAACTCGAAGTTCTTACCGTTCCACGTCCAGATCATCGGGCAGGAGCCGGACAGGCGCTGGGCCTCTTCGATGCGGTGAGTCTTGTTTGCGGCAAGGCGAACCTCACTTTGCAGCAGGCCATTCATCCAGGTGATTCTGACCACGTCCGCCTGTGGATAGCCGCCGATGTCGAAGGTCAGCGGCGTACCGTCGTAGAACTGCTTCCTGTACAGAGTGCCGGCTTTCACCTCCACCTCAGCGTCATGGCCAAGCTTCAGGCTCTTGACGCCAGCGAGTTGAACACGGATCCAGTTCGAGCCGGTCTTTGTATCGTTGTGCAGGAAGTGGACGGCCTTGCCGGCGATCCGGGCTTTATCGGGCCGGCCATCCGCATCGAAGTCGGCTTCGATTTCGGATTGCGAGTGAGGCTGGCCTTTGAACGGTTCTGCGGTATAGCGGCCACCCAGATGATCGCGATAGAGCACCGGTTCGCGGCCGTTGTAAAAGACCGCGATGTCGAAGCCTTTCGTGTCGGGCTTCACTCGGAGGCGGTAGGCGCTGGTGGCCTGAGCCGAGACGAAGGGGAAATCTGCCGTTCGATCCGCAAATCCAGCGGTACCCTGATTTCGGAACAGCGCTGGAGTCTTGCCGAGAAGCAGCAGGTCGAGATCGTAGTCGTGGTCGTAATCCACCCAGACCGCACGATCGAACTCGCGCCGGGGCAGCGGGGCGGCCAGGGCCGTGAACTTGCCTCCAGTATTGCGGTAGAGCTCAGGACCCGCGGTTGTGAGGACGCAAAGGTCGGGCAGCCCGTCGTTATCGAAGTCGCCCTGCGCAATGTTGACGATGGCCTTTAGACTGCCAAGGCCGGAATCTGGCGAAGGCGTGGTGCCGCGCAGGAACAGGGAAACGCCGGCCGGAGACCAGACAAGCAGGTCCGTCTGGCCTTTACCCGTGGCATCGAGAGCGAGCAGCCCGGAGGCGTCGGTCGTGCCCAGGAGCGTACGGTCCGAGTAGACCGGCTGCACCGCTGCGGGCGGCGTCACTGAGCGAGGTGGATCGTAGATCTCCGCGTAGTTGCACCAGTCCACGTCTTCGGGTGTGGCTGAAGTCTCCTGCTGTTTCTTCAAGTCCTGGAAGAGCTTCAGTTGCGCCGCTGCGTCGGCCGCGCGCCCACCCTGACGGTAGAGGGTATACAGCTGGAAATGGGCGGCAGCCAGCAGCGGGTTGAGCTTCACTGCCTGCTCAAACCTGGCTATTGAATCCTGCGTCCGGCCCTCTTGTCTATAGAGCGCACCCAATTGATAATGGACGACCGGCTCGTCGGGCGTAAGGCGCAGCATGGCTTCGAACTGCTCGATGGCGGGAGCGCTCTGCCCGGCCTTGCGGTAGTAGACACCGAGATTGAACCAGGTGTGGGGCAGCCTGGGGTCCAGCTTCTGCACCTCGAGCAAAAGCTTCGTTGCTGGTTCGGGCGATCCGGCATGGAGCAGAGCCAAAGCGTAATTCAGTTTCTCCCGCGTCGACTTCGGAGCCAGATCGAGCGCCTTTTTAAACTCAGCGACGGCCTCTTTAGACGTGGTTGGGTTCTCGTAAAAGGCTTTTCCCAGATTGCGGTATTGTTGCAGCCGGTCTTCCGTGGTGGATGGGACTGCGCTGGTAAATAACAGAGCAGTGACACAGATTGCGGCGAGACGGAAAAGATTTCGCATGACCTTTGTTCTTACTGATGCCGAAACTTCAGCATACGCCGCATGAGCACTGCGTTACATTAGTCCCTGATGATTCGATTCCTCACTGTTGCTGTTCTCGCGGCCGTGTTACCCGCGGCATGGGCGCAGGACCCCTCCTCCGCAGGTCGCACCGTTTTTGAAAACCGCTGTTCAGGCTGCCACGGCGCGGACGGTAATGGCGGGGAACTCGGTCCGCCGATCGCGATCCGCGTCCCCAACTTGACGGACGAGCACATTGCAGGCGTGGTTCGCAACGGTCTGCCGACGCGCGGCATGCCCGCCAATGAAGTGAGCGCCACTGATATGCCGCAATTGCTGGCTTTCTTAAGAAAGCTGGTCCCACGTGAGACGGGCTTTCGCCCTTATTCACTGAAAGCAGCGCTTGCGAACGGGAAAACGCTGGAAGGCACGGTTGTCAACGAAGCTCTGGAAGATCTGCAGATGCGTGGTGCGGACGGCAGGATCCACCTGCTGCGGCACGCGCCCGGGGGCAAGTACCGCGAGGTTACGTCCGACGTGAACTGGCCGTTCTACAACGGCGGGCTCAGCGGGAACCGCTATACGACTCTGTCGCAGGTCACGAAGCTGAACGTCAAAAAACTCGCGCCCAAGTGGGTCTTTACAATGCCCGGCGCGTTTGGCCTGCAGGGAACTCCGGTGGTAGTGGACGGTGTCATGTACGTGACGAACGCCAATGAATGCTATGCGCTGGATGCGGGATCGGGTCGCGTGATCTGGCACTTCAAGCGGGCGCGGACCCGTGGTCTCATCGGGAACGCAGCTGGCGGGAACAATCGTGGGGTGGCCGTCGCCGGCGATCGCGCCTATATGGTTACCGACAATGCGCACCTGCTCGCGCTGAATCGCTGGACCGGCGAGATCGACTGGGAAACAGAAATGGCGGACTCTCGCCAGAACTACAACGCGACATCCGCGCCGTTGGTAGTGAATGACTTGGTTGTCGTGGGTACCGCGGGCGGTGAGGAAGGCGTGCGCGGCTTCCTCTCGGCTTATGCAGTCAGCACGGGCAAGAGAGCCTGGCAGTTTTGGACGGTACCCGCAGCCGGCGAACCGGGATCGGAAACCTGGCAAGGCAATGGGATCGCGCACGGCGGCGCCAGCACCTGGTTCACCGGTTCTTATGACCCGGATACCGACACCATCTTCTGGCAGGCCGGTAACCCTGGCCCGGATTACAACGGCGCGGAACGTAAGGGCGACAACCTGTATTCCGACAGCATTCTGGCCCTCGACGCGAAGACCGGCAAGCTGAAGTGGTACTACCAGACAACGCCGCACGACCTTTGGGATTGGGACACGACGGAGACGGTGGTCCTGCTGAATACGAACTGGCAGGGTCAGCCGCGCAAATTGCTGGTGCAGGGCAATCGCAACGGGTTCTTCTATGTTTTCGACCGGACCGACGGCAAATTGCTCCTGGCTAAGAAGTTCATCAACGAAATGACCTGGGCGACGGGGATCGATGCCAAGGGTCGTCCGCAGTTCGTCGCCGGTCAGGAGCCGTCGACAGCAGGCACCCGCGTTTGCCCGTCACAGGACGGCGCGACGAACTGGTACTCGCCGTCTTTCAGCCCGGCGACTGGTCTTTTTTATATGCAGACGAACGAGAAGTGCTCGGTTTATTCGCTGCGGCCGGTGGAGTGGAAAGCCGGTCAGCCGTTTCTTGGCGGGGCGGAGAAGACGGATGCCGGAACGAAGCCGCATCGTATTTTGCGCGCGATCGATCTGCAGACCGGCGCAGTGAAGTGGGAACTGCCGCAGAAGGGTGAAGCGAACTCGTGGGGCGGCACCATTGCGACCTCGACCGGGCTGGTCTTCTTCGGTGACGAATCGGGCGCGTTCGCGGCCGCCGACGCAGTCACCGGGAAGCTGCTCTGGTCCTTCCAGACCAGCCAAAACTGGAAGGCATCGCCGATGGCCTACCAGTTCGACGGCAAGCAATATTTCGCAGTCGCAGCCAGCGGAAACGTGATCGCGTTCGGCCTGGTGGAGTAGGGTAGAAATATCCGAGGAACTTTGTCTTGCAAAGTTCTTCGGGCGTGGTTATAATTCCAGCAGATGGCAGCCGTCCAGCCAATTCGAAAAGAACCTGTCGCCCTGCACTCGCAGGCGATGGACAACCTGGAGTTTATCCGCAGCACTATGGAGCGGTCCGGTTCGTTCACGGCCGTCCCAGGCGTGGGCGGGATGTTGATGGGCGCGACGGCGCTTTTTGCGGCGTTTGCCGCGCACTTGGCCAAGAGCCCGAAGGCCTGGCTGGCAATTTGGGCCTTTGAGGCGACGCTGGCCTTCGCGATTGGCTTGGCTTTCTCATACCGTAAGGCGATGAGGGACGGCAATCCTTTGCTCTCCCGAACGTTTCGCCGTTTCGTCATGGCGATGGCACCTTCGGCGATCGTTGCCGTGCTGCTCACCGTTGTTCTGTTTCGAGCTGGTCTGCAGGGCATGCTCCCCGCACTCTGGCTCCTTATTTACGGCGTCGGGGTTTCGTCCGCGGGCGCATTCTCGGTGCGAGCTGTCCCGCTGATGGGAGTGTGTTTTCTCATCACGGGAGCCGTAGCGGTGTTTGTGCCTCCCGCCTGGGGGGACGCAATCATGGCCGCCGGTTTCGGGGGCCTGCATCTTGGATTTGGATATTTGATAGCGAGGGACTTCGGTGGCTAAGAACGCACGCGTTCACGACACAGGGGGCGGCCTGACTGCCGTACCCGGCGGGACGGGCAACAATGCCAAGGCTCTGGATCGTGTGATCCACGAACGGTTGCGTTTGGGCATGGTCAGCGCCCTTGCGGTTAACGACAGCCTGACCTTCCGTGAACTCAGGGAAGCCCTGGATACGACGGACGGCAACCTGAGCGTTCACTCCCGCAAGCTCGAGGAAGCAGGCTATGTCTCCTGCACCAAGCGCTTCGAAGGACGGATTCCGTGTACGGAGTACCGGCTCTCAGACAAGGGTCGCGTAGCTCTCGAGCAGTACCTCACCCATATGGAAGCCCTGATTCGGGCGACCCGCCAACACTAAAAAAATTTACCCACATACTTTATGGAACAAAGTTCATTGCACGTCGCAATCATTATGGATGGAAATGGCCGTTGGGCCACGGACCTTGGTCTGCCGCGCGCCATGGGGCACCGCGCCGGTGCCGAAGCGTTGCGGCGGGTTGTCGAGGCTGCTCCAGACTTCGGTGTCGGAACGCTGACGGCCTACGCTTTCTCCTCAGATAACTGGCAGCGGCCCGCTGAAGAGGTGGAGGCGCTGATGCACCTGCTCGCCTGGTATCTGGAAGATGAAACCCCAAAAATGGTGCAGCACGGCGTCCGGCTGTCCGTGATTGGCCGCCGCGACCGTCTGCCCGAGCGGCTGCGGGAAGCGATTCGGCGGGGTGAAGCCATGACGCGAGGCGGAACCCGGATTCACTTGCGACTGGCCATTGACTATTCCGCGAGGGAGGCGATCCTGCGAGCCAGCGAGCGCTGCGGTGGTGCCAACGTCACGAGAGAGGCCTTCGAGCAGCTGCTTGGGCAGGAGAAGCCGGTCGACCTGCTGATCCGGACCGGAGGCGAGCAAAGGTTGAGTGACTTCCTGCTTTGGGAGTGCGCATACGCGGAACTGGTTTTCTCCCGCGTGATGTGGCCCGAGTACGGCGCAATGGATCTCAGGGTCGCGCTGGACGAATTTCGACGCCGTGAGCGACGCTTCGGCACCGTACCACCTCAAAAAACGCCGGCAGTTCGCAACGAACGCTGGCTCCACTAAAGCTCACGCTTTGTAGACGGTTCACCATCTCCTAAGCGTGACAACACTCGCGCCCGGTGGTACTTTTAGTGAGGTCCTTCACATTCCCACCTCCCGAACAAATCCGACGCTGGCGCGAGCCGCACTGGCGATTGGCAGAACCGTGGTCGCACCTGCACTCCTGATCCTCAACTCGGGCTGCTCGAGGGGCACTCCCCAATCCCGCGAGGCTGCCCACCTGGCGAAAGGCAAGCAGTATGTTGCCGGCAAAGAGTATCGCAAAGCCATCATTGAGTTCAAAGTGGCATCGCAGAATATGCCGAAGGACCCGGAACCGCTCTATCAGCTCGGCCTGGCATACATGAAGGGTGGTGCCAGTACCGACGCCGTCCAGACCTTGCAGCGAGCTGTCGACCTTGATCCGAAGCACGAAGGCGCCCGCTATGAACTCGCGCTGTTTCAGGTTGGCAGTGACAAGCCCGACCTGGTTTCTTCAGCCAGGACCGTGATTTCCGCATATTTGAGTTCGCACCCGAAAGATGCCGAAGCTATGGCATCGATCGCGCTGGCGGATGCGAAGCTGGGCGACAAAGCCGAAGCGCTCAGCATGCTTGATACCGCGGTCCGGGAGAATCCCTCGAACCTGCGGCCAGTCGCCGTCATGATTGCTTTCTACGCGGCGAAAGGAGATATCGAAACCGCCCGGAGCATCGCGGACGCTACCGTCCGGCGCGTCCCGTCCTCTCCGGACGCCGCGGTTCTTCGCGCAGAGATCTTTCTGGCTACTCGGGATATTGGACAGGCTGACGGTGAGATCAGCAGGGCGTTAGCCCTGAACAGGTCGTTTCAGCCTGCTTTGCAGCTGCGCTTGCGGCGCGAACTGATGGACGGCAACTCGCAAAACGCGGAACAGACTACCCGAGAGCTTTCAAAGCTATCGACGAAACAGATGTGGTCGGCTTATGCGCGAATGCTTTTTGCTGAGAGGAAGATCCCGGAAGGTATCGCGGAGTTTCAGCGCGTGCTGAAAGAACATCCCGATGACGTCGAACTGCGGAACCAGTATTCTGGCCTCTTGATCGTCGCCGAAAGGCGCGATGAAGCTGCTGGCGTAATCTCCACGACTCTTGCGAAATGGCCAAAAGACGCTGCTGCACTCCTGCAGAATGTTAGATTGCAGGTCGACCGCGGACGTCTCGATGAGGCGAGCAAAGGGGTTACAACTCTTCAATCCATGAAGTTGAGCTCACCGGCGCTGAGCTACCAGCAATCCCGCATCTTTGGAGCCCGCGGGGAGACCCTGCGACAAGGGGATCTGCTGCTTGAGGCACTGAAGCTGAATCCGCACTTCCTGCGTGCTCGCCTCGACCTGGTACAGATTCTTCTGAACAGCGGAAAAGCCAAAGAAGCTCTGGTCGCGTTGGAACAGGCTGGCGACCCTGAGAAAAGCTCAGCTGAATACGCCTATTTCCACAACATGACCCTGATGGCCGATGGGAACTGGCCACAGGCGAAAAAAGGTGTGGACGACGCGCTCGCCAAGTCTCGTACCGCCGCTTTTCTCTATCAGGATGCAGTCATCAGATCGCACAACCAGGATTTACCCGGTATGCGCAAATCTCTCGAGGCTGCCCTGGCCATGGCACCCTCCGACGCGGGAACTCTGAATTTGCTCGGCAGTGTCATGCGCCAGCAGGGTGAGGAGAAAAAGTTCGTCGAAATGCTGCGGACCGCAATCGCTAAGAACCCCTCATCGATATCCCTCCACCGCGAACTCGGCGCGAGGCTGGCCGGTGCGGGCGACACGGCAGGTGCCCGGGCGGCCCTTGAGGCAGCGAAGGCCGCCGGCGATGTTGACAGTTCGGGTTTCGAACTCGCTCTGCTGGATCTGCAGGGCGGTGCCGTAGATAAGGCCCGCACCCGCTTGCTGGACTTGATCAACGGTCATGACAGCGCCAAAGTGCGGATCCTCCTGGCAGACGTTGAGACGCGCAGAAACGCGCCGGTCGAGACCGTTGTCCAGCATTACCTGAAGGCCATACAGATGGAATCGGCCAACGTGGCAGCCATGAACAATCTGGCCGATACGCTCGCAGCTCGGCAAAACAAGCTGGACGACGCTCTGTTCTGGGCACAGAAAGCACTCGCCCTGGCTCCGACCAGCCCGGCGGTCCAGGATACCCTCGGCTGGATTTACTACAAGCAGGGCAAGTACGACACAGCCAGAACTTACCTGGAACGTTCTCTCCGCGCGCTGGACCGCCCCACCGCTCACTACCATCTGGCCGCCGCTCTCGCGATGGGCGGAGACAAGGCACGCGGAGCGCAGGAATTCCAGCTTGGCTTGAAGCAGGATCCTAATTCGCCGGCAAGAGCGACGGTTAGCAATCTGTTCGAGCGCAAAAACTAGGGCGCAGGTAAATTCGTCAAAGGCGCTCAAAAAGGAAAGCCCCGGTGGTGCGACTTGAGTCGCACCACCGGGGCTTTATCTCGTTTAGTTCCTGACTATGCCTTGCGGCGACGGCGAGCAGCGTAGACGCCGGCAAGGCCCAAACCGATGAGGCCGAAGGTGGCTGGTTCAGGTGCCTCGGCACCAGTTCCAGTACGCACCAGCATCGTGTCCGTTCCCAGCAGCGTGTTCGGGGCAGCGCCCAGGCCGATTTTGTACACGTCCAGAGTGAAGGTGTAATCTTCGTTTGCGTTGACGTTGTACCCGGATGTCGCGTAGAACCCGCCGAACATCATGTTCTCAGAATTCTGGAAGCGGTTTCCAGCGACTGTGGCATTGTCGGGGAGCAATTGCAGGTTGAACGGCGTATTCACCCCGGAAGCTACGGAAGTGATGGAGAGGATACTTTGGACTTGACTCAAATTCAGCCCGCTTCCGCTCAGATCTACTGAAAACTCATAGTTCCACGCGGCTCGCGCCGGATTCGCTGTGGGCGCAGTCTGTGTGCCTGCGGGCGCAAGGTAGAGATCTCCAGTTGGCGTGATCGCGCCCTGCTGACGCAATACAGCCCGGAGACCGATTTCGACCCCGTTCCCAGTGCTGACGGTGAACCCGCCATTCAGATTGCCGCTGCCGAAATAAACGCCGTTTGTAAGGTTTGCGTTATAGCTTAAAACCTCTGCGTGCATTCCGCCGGCAAAAGCGCCCGCGATAGCCACAATAGTGAATAATTTCATCTTTTCTCCCAGAATTTACTTACACGCGAATGCGGTTCTGACAGAACTGGAAACCAGATTGTGGTTTCGCCTGATTGCCTGCCGATACAGCAAAACGATAGCTGTCTTTTGTGAGTAGCTACAGATCAACCATACATGAGCAAAAAGAAAATGAAAGTACTAGGTACTAAGAAATACTAAGATTGATACCAATAGTACTTAAAACGTTCGGTTCTATCAGCTTTCAGACCGCCCTTGACAGTTGCGGGCCCGGCCAGGCTTACTTGGTGTTGTAGTTAGCGTCAATCATGGCCAGGATCACTGCCTGATCGACCTGTGCGTCTCGAAGAACAATGATCGCGTTCGCGCTCACATCGTACTCGCCATTCGACGTCCGAATCATCTGCAGGATGACGCTGGCACCCACGTTCGCGCGCCAAAGTCGCAGGACAGTAGCGTTATCGAGGGTTGGCTTTGGCTTCTTTGACATCAACTGCTCGAAAGTAGAAAGCTGCCCGCCCATGGCTGCCCTCGCGCGTCCCAGGGCTTCCGCTTCGCTTGGAGCCGGTGCCCCCGATAAGCGGAAATCAGGTGGATTGATGGAAAGATATGCCCCAGCCGCCGCAACTGCTGATAGAAGAAGAAGTTTCGGGATCAGGGTCCAGTCGCGCCTGAATGCCTTCTGCCGACTCTTACAACGGCTGCAGATAAAAGGCTGTAAGGACAGAAGTCTATCGAAAAGGTATCTCTTCAGTCGCCGGACTTCGAGCGACCCGCACTTTTTGCAGGCGGGTGCGTACTGTTCGGACGACGGTTTTTGCTGCGTCTCTGCCATTGCTGTCCAACCGGTCGAGTTCTCGAGCCGCCCTTCCGGTTCCTGTCCGTGCCCGCCCATCAGGAAGAGCAAGTTTGCACCGGAGCCAATATGGTATCAAGAGGCACAGAATCGGTCTTGCGCGGCTATCGGCCTGAAAAATTGTGGAACTTTCGTTCGCCTGCGCTGGAAGAGAAGCAGAAGCTTACTAATGATCGCTTTCGCCAGAGCTACGGACCGGGACCTGATGCGGCGTTTCCGCGCCGGTGACCGCGATGCGTTCACAGAGATCTACCGGGCCCATTCGCCGGCTGTCCACCGCTTCGCGCTGCATATGACGGGCGATTCCGGGAAGGCGATCGAGATAACGCAGGATGTGTTCGTCTGGCTCATCCACCATCCCGACGGGTTCGACCCCATACGGGGTGATCTCGGCGCCTTCCTGACCGGGGTTGCGCGCAAATTTGTGCAGCGCCGCTGGCAGCAGGAGAAGCGGTGGGTGCAGTATGACGAGACTGCCACTCCGTCAGTGCAGCCCGCAACGGGCGATGGCGATGAGGATAAGGAACAGCTCCGATCGGCTATTGCCGCGCTGCCTGAACGTTATCGCGAGGTGGTCGTGTTGTGCGATCTGGAAGAGACAAGTTATGAAGATGCGGCTTCGCAGCTGGAGTGTGCCACTGGCACGGTCCGGTCGCGTCTGCATCGGGCGCGGACTCTGTTAGCCCGCAAGTTGCTGGGCGTCAATCGTAAGGTGAAGGAAGCTGTGAGGTACTCGGCATGAATTGCGGTTTGTATCGGAATGGCCTGATTGAGATAGCGCGGGGTGGCCAGCCTGAGAAAAGTGCGGCACTCCATCTGGCAGTCTGTGAGGACTGCCAGGAGTTTCTGGCCACGCAGCAGCGGGTCAGCCTTGCGATGCGCGGCGTGTCAGCTGCGGCCCCTGCAGCGCTCCCGGAAGGCCTCGAACGCGTGTTGCTTGCTGAGTTTGACGCCGCACGTCGGGTGGCTCTGCGTCCGCGAAGATTCTGGTTTGCCGGTGGTGCCTTCGCAATGACGGCGGCGGCGGTGGTTGCCATTGTTCTCTCGCGGATACCAAAACAGAAGCCGCAGGCGGCGACGGCCGTTTCGAATCCAGCTTCAGTCGCGCCGACACCAGTGGTGCAGAAGCCCCCGGTAGCCCGTGCAAGGCCAGTCACGATGCCGCCCCGCCCGCAATTGGGCAACGCAGCGGTCCATGTGCCAGCACCTGCTGCGACACAGGAACCCACTTTCGTCAGCATTCCCTTCACCACCCCGCTCGCACCGAATGAGCGCGCGGATGTGGTGCGGATGGATGTTCCGGTAGCGGCCCTCATTGCGGCCGGACTGCCTTTGCGAGTACAGGACATGGGTGCCAGCGCGAGCGCCGATGTTCTGGTTGGTGAGGACGGCAGGGCGCGAGCTGTCCGATTGCTTTCGATTGCAGATACAAGTTCCGACAGGAGATTTCGATGAACACAAACAGGCACATTCTGACGGTCGCGATGTGCGCGACTGCTATAGCTGGCAGCCTGCAGGCGCAGCAGACGGTGGCAGGCGTTCCCGGTGGCGTGGATAAGAACGTCGGGTTCCAGTATTTTTTCAACAATGCCGAACCGGGCATGGCTGGCGTGCGGATGGAACCGATGGCGCTCAAGCCCGTCACAGGGAAGCCGTTTTCCGCGACGGAAACACGGCGAACCCGACAAACACTGGGGGACGGCACCCACATCGACAAGGTGGAGAAGGACAAGTTCTACCGTGACTACGATGGCCGCACAAGAATCGAGCGCGAGAACGGCGCCAGCGTCTCGATCTCTGACCCGTCGACGGGTGCGATGCGCGAGTCTGCGAACGGCAAATCGAGAGTATTGATGATGCGGTCAGGCTCGTTCACTGCCCTACCCGATAAGGCAGCCCTGCAAGACCACCTGACCTCAACGGCGGGAGAACTCCAGGTGCACAAAGAACTGGTAGAGAAGGCAAAGGCCGAGGCCATGGCGACGACCAGTGTTGCATCGGCGAACGGCCCCATGATCGCCCGCACGATGATCGCTCCTGCGATCCCGGCCGAAAAGGGCAATACTGAAGACCTCGGTGATCAGGTCATCAACGGAGTCATGGCCCACGGAACCCGTTCCACGATCACGATCCCCGAAGGCCAGATTGGAAACGACCGCGAAATCAAGGTAATCTCGGAACGCTGGTTTTCGAACGATCTTGGCGTGCTGATCAAGAGCACCAACAATGATCCACGATTTGGCGAAACCACGTTCGAACTCACAGACATCCTGCAGGGTGCGCAAGACCCAACCTTATTCGAGATGCCGCCCGTGAAGCGTTAGCTCTTCACTTCGAAAATCGCTTCGACCTCGACGGCTACCCCGGTCGGCAGGGATACGAATCCAACTGCTGAGCGTGCATGGTAGCCGTCTTCCGTTTTTCCGAAGACTTCATGCAGCAGATCCGACGCTCCGTTGATGACGAGGTGCTGCTCGATAAAATCCGGCGCTGAGTTCACGCAGCCGAGCAGTTTCAGGACGCGGAGGCCATCGAGTGTTCCGTGCGCGTTCCAGACCGAGTTGAGGATTTTCGCGGCGCAATCCTTCGCGGCCTCGTAGCCCTGCTGGGTGGTCACGCCGGCTCCGAGCTTGCCTTTCAGGGTGCTCACGTGCCCCGACGTAATCAGTTGGTTGCCGCAGCGGATGCAGAGATTGAGATAGCCGGGCGTTTGCTTCTCGAATACGATGCCGAGTTGTTCGGCTTTGGCCTGAGGTGACATGGTTGGAAGTACCAAGTCTAACGCCCGGCTTCAGTAGGGGCGCTCGCCGACGTAGTTGCCGGGCGGGTCGTAGTTGCAGACCCAGATTTCGCGGCCATCGCGCCAGGCCACGGCACAGCCGACGGCTTTGGTTTCACTCCAGACAATCTGCGTGTAGTGGCCGCACATTTTGCGGCACCGGTTGGCCTTGTAGTCGTAGTCAGCGGCTTCGTTCGCCCACGACTTCACCACCTCGGCAGGTGCTGCATAGCCGCCCGTGATCTCATACAGATTCTCGCCGTAGGCACCTCTGGTGCGGTGCTTGAACTGCCCTTCCGCCAGCAGCGTATTGGCCCACTCCTGCGCGTATGCCGCAAGTTTCGGAGACCAGACCAGCGGCCACAAACCGAGCGATGCTCGTACCTGGTTGTGGCTGGCCAGCATCTCCGGAGCCAGTTTCCGGGCCGGTTGGGTTCGTTTTTGCGCGGCGGCAATCCCGAGGATCAGAACTGCCACCGACATGATTCGCTTCATCAAACGTCTTCACCGTCCTGCTGTTAGCAGACGCCTGCCAGCGGGGAAGGTTTCGAACCCGAAATTCAATCCGCGATGTCTCTCCTGAGTGCGTATCTCATAATGGCAATAGGAGTTGGTCAAGTCTTGATGGCGAACCGGGCGGACGGGGCAGCAGACGAAGGTTCCAGACTAAGCACGCACGAAAAAGCTCTTCGAATCAATCTCGATAAGCTGCATTACGGCACGTTTGCGGAAATTGGAGCCGGGCAGGAAGTCGCGCGCTGGTTTTTCCGGGTCGGGGCTGCCGCTGGGTCCATTTCCAAGTCCATTTCGGCCTATGACATGGCGGTTAGCGACGCGATCTATGGGCGTTGTAAACGCTATGTCTCGCGTGAACGCCTGCAGAGCATGCTTGACCATGAGCACAGCCTGAATCTGGAGCGTTTGCGGCCTTCCCGCGGCAGTTCGACAGCGTTCTTCGTCTTCGCGGACACCGTGTCAGCGCGCAATTTCAAAGGCACCAATGAATGCCATGGCTGGATGGGCGTCAAATTTCAGGCTCACCCCCGCGACGACGACAGCCAGATTGTGATCCACGTCCGCATGCTGGATCACGAGAACAGCCTGCAGCAGGAGGCGCTCGGGATCGTCGGCGTCAACCTGCTGTATGCCGCCTGCTTCCTCCACCATAAGCCGGATAAGGTGGTCGAATCTCTCCTCGACAACCTGACTACGGACCGCATCGAAATCGACATGATCGAGTTCTCGGGCATCGAGTTTCGGCACGTCGACAACCGTGTCATGAGTCTCCGCCTCGTTCAGCTTGGCTTAAGCGGCGCGGCCATGTTCGGGCCTTCTGGCGAGGTGCTGCAGGCCGCGGAAGTCCTTCGCAAACATCCGGTGCTGGTGGAGCGCGGCAGTTTCCGGCCAGTGACTCGCGTTAACATCGACATGCTGCACAGCGCGCACGAGCGTTTCGCCACCGACCTGGGTGTGAAGCCTGAGGAGATTGTCGATCTGATGGAGATCACCATGAGCAATCTGCTGGTGACCGGCCACATCGATCTCAGCGATTTCCTTGCCCGGGCAGACGTACTGGCTGCGGCCGGGAAGACCGTCCTGATTTCGGACTACTCCGAGTACTACCGGCTTGCGGCATGGCTCACCCGCTACACGCGCGAGCCTGTGGCATTAACAATGGGCGTTGCGAGCCTGCTGGATCTCTTCAATGAGCAGTATTACGCCAATCTCGACGGCGGGATTTTGGAGGCGTTTGGCAAGCTGTTCACCCGGGATCTGCGCATCTACGTCTACCCGCTAAAAGATCCCGTTACTGGCGCTCTAACGAAGGTCGACAACGTCGCGATGCCGCAAAGCGTACAGTCGCTCTACCGGCACGTGGTGGACCGCGGCAGCGTCAAGCAACTCGAGAACTACGACGAGAGTGTACTGCACATCTTCTCCCGCGATGTGCTGCGCCGGATCAAGGAAGATGACCCGGCGTGGGTGTCAATGGTGCCGCCCGAGATCGCTGACGTGATTAAAACCCGAGGGTTCTTCGGGTATCACGACACCGACTCTTAAGACTTAATCGTCTTTTTTGTCGTCCGGGCCATTGCTCTCAGAGCCCGAGAGCAGGCCCATGGAACTGCCGCTCGTCGGTCCAAGCAGGCCGGTCTTCATGTACAGCATCAGCTTGTCGCGCGTGTCCGTGATGTCGAGGTGGCGCATGGTCAACTGACCGATGCGATCCTGCGGCGAGAAGCTGGATTCGCCCTTCTCCATGGTCAGGCGCTCGGGCTTGTAGGTCAGGTTGGGGCTGGTGGTGTCGAGCAGCGAATAATCATTGCCGCGGCGGAGTTCCACGGTGACCTCGCCGGTGACGGCGCGGGCAATCCAGCGCTGGGCGGTTTCGCGCAGCATCATCGCCTGCGAATCGAACCAGCGGCCCTGGTAGAGCAGGCGACCGAGGCGAAGTCCGTTCACGCGGTACTGCTCAATGGTGTCCTCGTTGTGGATGCCGGTCACCAGACGTTCGTAGGCGATGAACAGCAACGCCAGGCCGGGAGCTTCGTAGATTCCGCGGCTCTTGGCTTCGATGATGCGGTTTTCAATCTGGTCGGACATGCCGAGACCGTGGCGGCCGCCGATTGCGTTGGCTTCGAGGACGAGCGCTACCGGATCGTCGTAAGTAACGCCGTTGAGGGCGACCGGCTGGCCTTCTTCAAAACGTATGCTGACGACTTCCGGCTTAATCTCGACGTTCTCACGCCAGAAAGCGACCCCCATGATAGGCTCCACAATCTTGACGCCCTTGTTTAGGTATTCAAGGTCTTTGGCTTCGTGCGTCGCGCCCCAGATATTCGAGTCTGTGGAGTAGGCCTTCTCGACGCTCATCTTGTAGGTAAGGCCGTGGCTGAGCATGTACTCAGACATCTCTTTGCGGCCGCCGAGTTCGTCGATGAAGGTCTGGTCCAGCCACGGCTTATAGATGCGCAGCGCTGGGTTCGCAAGCAGCCCGTACCGATAGAAGCGCTCGATGTCGTTGCCCTTGAAGGTGCTGCCGTCGCCCCAGATGAGGACGTCGTCCTCCTTCATGGCGACCACCAGCATGGTGCCGGTGACAGCGCGACCGATCGGCGTGGTGTTGAAGTAGTGAACGCCGGCAGTGGAGATGTGGAAGGCGCCAGACTGCAGTGCGGCAATACCTTCAGCCACAAGCTGTTTGCGGCAGTCAATCAGACGGGCTTTTTCGGCGCCATATTGCAGCGCGCGGCGCGGAATCTCATCATAATCGGGCTCGTCGGGCTGGCCGAGGTTGGCGGTATACGAGTAGGGAATCGCTCCCTTGGCGCGCATCCAGTGAATAGCGGCGCTCGTGTCGAGGCCGCCTGAAAACGCGAGGCCGACTTTTTCTCCGGCGGGGAGGGTCTGAAGAATATTTCCCATCTTGAATACCCAGAATACCGTGGGGGTAATTGGGTATCTCGATTTCGTCGATCGAACAGCGCCTATTTCAGCAGCCTGCTGGAGGGCAGTGGGCTCTACCCTTCCTGACCGAGTTGTTTGGTGCGCGCCGTTTCGCCGCCCAGCCACTCGGGGTGTTGCGCCGTGGAGTCGAAATGGCTGGTGGTCTTGAACAGTTCGTACTCGCCTGAGGCCGCGGCGCGTGCGGTCTTGCTGAGCAGGATGCGCTTATCGGCTTCGCTCATCGGCTTGAACTCCGTGGCGATCTTGACCGCCTGATCAAGAATGTTCTGGGCGTCGATACCAGTGATGACAACCGACACGGGCTGGCTGAGCGCGTATCGCAGGCAATCCGGCGCCGTCACGGTATTACTTTTCAGGATCACTCCGCTTCCCATGCTCTTCATGCCGAGGATGGCGATGCCCTGCTTCTGTGCCTCCGGTATGACCAGCTTGCCGAAGCTGCGGAAATGCGCGTCCATGACGTTCACCGGGAACTGCACAGTGTCGAACTGGAACCTGTTCTTCGCAGCCTGCTCCAGCATGTAGTGGTGAACGTGGGGGTCTTTGTGCCCGGTGAAACCGATGAAGCGGGTTTTGCCGGCTTTCTTCGCCGCCACGAGTGCCTCCGCCGCTCCGTCCTTCGCGAAGAAACGATCCGGATCATCGAAGCGAATCACTTCATGGAACTGCAGCAGGTCCAAATGGTCCGTCTGCAGACGCCGCAGCGATTCGTCGATCTGCTTCGCTGCCGACTCTTTCGTCCGACCGTCGAACTTGGTCATCAGGAAGGCTTTGTTCCGGTAGCCGTCGCGCAGGGCATTGCCCATGCGGGTCTCGCTGCGGCCATCGTTGTAGTCCCAGCTGTTATCCAGGAAGTTGATGCCACGGTCCACAGCCTGTCGGATCAGGCGGACCGCTTCGCTGTCCGTAACCTTCGCCTTACCAATGTGCGAGCCGCCCAGGCCGATGCAGGAGACATCCACTCCGGTCTTTCCGAGCGGCCTTCGCTGCACGCCGCCCGTCTGGGCGGATGAGGAGCCTGCCAGGGCGGCCAGCCCGAGTATGGCCGATCTTCGGTTGACGTTCGGGGGATTAACGTTCGGGTCTTCCACATTAAGAATGACCCGCGCCTGAGAGTTTCGTTTCAGCGCCTACGTGAGTAGTGCGCCAAGCTTTTTCGTCGACGTGGGGAACTTCCCGATGCCGGCTCCGACCACCTCATCCGCCACCGTGACGTAGACATCGCCAACAGTTCCCGTGACGCGTGTATGCGCACCTTTCGCCAGCCTTTTGCTGCCGCCGGCCACGATCATGGCCAGACCGCTGTTCTTGT
>JAOAPO010000482.1 GCA_025462945.1 Bryobacterales bacterium | reverse complement strand
TTCGAGGCCGCGTGCTTCCGATTGGCGCGGAATTTCAATCCATTCGCCACGACGGTGTTACGGAACTGGAGGCTCGCTACGTGATCGAGACGCACGATAACGCCCGCATTTACGTCAACAACACCGGGCTTCGACACGGTTCAGCCGCGGTCATGCAAAAGCTGCAGCGCGGAGAACCAGTGGATCCGGCTCTCATCTACTTCCGAACCACTCCGCGTTTTGAAACTGCTGCGGAGCCTTACCTGTGGCTCACCCGACACGTCTTTATTGCAACGGGGTCGCGCCACCCGCAGCACGTCGCGTTGAGCTTTTATCAGTTATTGTGAATGGCAATGAACCCGCGTACTGACGTTGCGGCGCTGCTGGACCATGGGCGATGGTCGGGCTACCAAAAGATGCTCACGGTCCTGGCGGCTCTTGCACTCATCTTTGACGGCTTTGACATCCAGATTTTGGGGTTTGCTATCCCGCCGCTCATGAAAGAGCTGGGCGCATCACGCGCAGCGTTCGGACCGATTCTGGCACTTGGTCTGGCAGGGATGTGCGTCGGCAGCCCGTTCGCAGGGTACTTCGGCGACCGGTACGGGAGGCGCCCCAGCCTGATCGGTGCGATCGCGGTGTTCTCTGTGGGCACGCTTGCGACCTCGATGGTGCATTCGATTGCGGCGCTGGCAGTGCTTCGCTTCATCACCGGTCTGGGTACAGGGGCCGCCCTGCCAAACGTGAGCGCCTATGTTGCCGAGTTCGCGCCATTGCGGAAGCGCCCGGTGGCCGTGAAACTAACGCTCATGTGCATTCCGCTGGGAGGCATGGTGTGCGGGTGGATCGCCTCTCAGGTGCTTCCAGCACTCGGGTGGCGAGCTTTGTACCAGCTTGGCGGCGGCCTTCCTCTGCTTCTCACTTTGGTGCTGTGGGCTGTGCTGCCAGAATCACCGCGCTTTCTCGCCCGGAAAAGCTCTGGCTGGCCCCGCCTGGCCATTTTGCTGCGGCGCATGGGACATCACGTACCTGAACGCAGCGCTTTTGACGACACGACCGAACAAACGACAACTGGCTCGTCTTCCGCGGGCGCGCTGCTCCGTTCGCCATACCGGCGCGACACTGTCGGTCTCTGGCTGGCGTTTCTCTTTTCGCTAGGCAGCATCTATCTCGTGTTCGGCTGGCTTCCTTCCATGCTGACAGCTCAGGGCCTCGGCATCGGCTTCGCAAGCCAGGGGCTGACCGCTTATAATTTCGGCGGTTTTATCGGCGTGCTCTGCTGGGCGGTCCTGCTGACGAAATTCGGCTCGCGCACTCCCTTACTGTTCGGAGCGGCAGCCGCTGGAATCGCCGCGCTGATTGTGCTTGCGGTGCCGGTGTCAGCCTCATCGCATGGATGGTTTCTGGCGTCGCTGGCGCTGAACGGGTTGCTCGCCAACGCCGTGCAGACGGCACTTTATGCGGTAGCCGCACATGCTTATCCCACTGCAATCCGTGTGACAGGCATTGCTTACGCCGCGGGAATTGGGCGAGCCGGCGGAATTCTCAGTTCCACACTGGGCTCAGGACTGATCGCATATGGCCCAGGCGCTTATTGGGGCGTCATTGCGGGATGCATGACGCTGGTGTTCTTGGGCATTGCTCTGGTGCCGCACCATTTTCAACGGCGTGACGATCACAAGCGAGCGGAGCAGAGCGCGGCATGACCGGTAAGCGTGCGCGAAGGGGGCGCAGCGTCAACGTCCTGAGGGCCGCGGCGGAGTTCGATCGCCATCCCGATGGGGTTATTTATGTCCGGTCGCGGCACGGCCTGCCCGCCTATCCCGCAAAGATCACTGCTTGTCTGGAACACTGGGCGGCCACCGCACCCGACAGAACCTTCCTTGCCGAGCGGGGTGCTTCGGGAGACTGGGTGCGGATCACTTACGCCGATACGCTCCGCAGAGTTCGCGCCGTGGCGCAGGCGCTGGTGATGCGAAAGCTCAACGGGCCTGTCGCCATCCTTTCGGGTAACGGGATTGATCACGCGCTGCTCGGGTTGGCGTGCATGTATGTCGGGACGATCTATGCTCCGATCTCGCCGGCATACTCACTGGTCTCCGCTGAACTCAGTACACTTCGTTATCTGTTGCACCGACTCAGGCCCGCGCTGGTGTACGCAAATGATGCATGCAAGTTTCAGCGGGCGCTTGCGCTGGCGTCGGCTTGCGGCGCACAAGTCATGACAGGTGCGCTGGCAGAGCAGCCACCCGAACCAGCCGTTGATGACGCCCACAGGCTGGTGGGCCCGGACACGGTCGCGAAAGTTCTGTTTACATCCGGCTCCACGGGCAGGCCCAAAGGTGTGATCACCACCAACCGCATGCTCTGCTCCAATCAGGAGATGCTGCGGACCGTGTTGGCGTTTCTCGCCGAAGAGCCGCCGGTGCTCTGCGACTGGCTGCCATGGAACCACGTTTTCGGCGGCAGTCATAATTTCGGAATCGTGCTCTACAATGGCGGCACGCTGTTCATTGATGAGGGCAAGCCCACTCCAACGGGATTCGCTGCCACGCTTCGCAACTTGCGAGAGGTTGCCAGCACGGCGTTCTTCAACGTGCCTCGCGCTTATGAGTTGCTGGTGCCGGCGCTGCGGGCCGACCCAGCCTTTGCCCGGCACTTCTTCAGCCGCGTTAAGATCATCTTCTATGCCGCAGCTGGTTTGAACCAGCGTGTGTGGGACGACCTCCGGGACATCGCGGTGGCAGCGTGCGGGGAGGAGATCCTGATGGTCACGGGCCTTGGCGCCACCGAGAGTTCACCGTTTGCTCTGTGTACGGGTCCGGATGGCGCTGCAGCGGGACGTGTCGGGCTCCCGGTACCCGGTGTGGAGCTGAAGTTGGTTCCGCTGGGGGAAAAGATTGAGGCGCGGCTGCGCGGCCCGAACATCACGCCAGGCTTCTGGCAGGATGACGAGCTGACACGCGCAGCGTTCGACGACGAAGGCTTTTACCGGCTTGGCGACGCTTTGCTGCCTGCTGATCCCGACGACCCGCAGAAGGGGTTTGTATTCGACGGGCGAATCACGGAGGACTTCAAGCTCTCCACAGGGACCTGGGTCAGCGTGGGGCCATTGCGCGAGCGCTTTCTAACGTGGTGCAGAGGGGCCGCAGTGGATGTCGTGCTGGCCGCCCCCGACCGTGCATTCGTAACAGCCCTGATCTTCCCCGCACCAGGCGTGGGCGCGATGGAGTTGAGGCCGATGCTCGAATCGTTTGCACAGCGCGCCACAGGCGCTTCGACCTGTATCCAGCGCGCTCTCGTGCTTGACGAGCCGCCGTCGATCGATGCGGGCGAATTGACCGATAAGAGCGCAATCAATCAGAAGGCCGTGCTGCGCAACCGGGCATCGTTGGTGGAGGAGTTGTACATGGGATCGCCGCGCGTCATTGATGTCGAAGTGGAGAATACCGGAGGAAGCGAGAAGTGAAAACAAGATTCGTGGTTGCATTGGCCGCGGGTGCGTTGATCGCGGCTGGTCAAACCGGGAAGGCCTTGCCCGAGGGCAACTGCTCATCCGCACAGTTGGGCACTGACATTCCGGCAGCCTCAATCGGCGAGCCCGTGAGCGCGGTGAAACTGACCGCATTTGTTTGGATCACGGCCACATCCACGCTGCCTGCCCATTGCAAAGTGGATGGCGCGATGCTGCCGGTGGAAACAGGAACCAGCGCGAAGCCGATTCTCTTCCGCATTCTGCTGCCCGGCTCCTGGAGCGGGCACGCGGCGCAAATTGGTGGAGGCGGCATGAACGGCGTGATTCCCGACCTGACAGGAACCAGAGGAATTACTACCGGCGCGCCACTGCTGGCGCGCGGCTTCGCGGTTTATGGCAGCGATTCCGGCCATGCGAACGGAACTGCTGACTGGGCGCTGAGCGACGAGGCGATCCGCAATCTGGGCTACATGCAGATGAAGAAGACGCACGATGCCGCGATGGTGCTGACGCAGCGGGCCTATGGCGATCGGCCCCAATTCAACTATTACTTCGGCACATCGCAGGGCGGGCGCGAAGCTCTGACTGTCGCGCAGCGTTATTCCGCGGACTACGACGGCATTATTGCGAATGTGCCGATCGTGAACTTTTCATCGCTGATGCTGGCGCCTGAACTGATCCGCATACACGAGAAGCCGATCGCGAACTGGCTGACGCCGGCAAAGATCAATGCCGTCCGCGGCGAGTTCATGCGGCAATGCGACAGTCTCGACGGACTTGTCGACGGGCTGATTAACAACTACATGGCGTGTCGCGCGATCTTCGATGTGAAGCAAGGTAGAGCCGGCCGCGATCCGTGGGCTGCGAAGCGCTGCCCCGGCGATCGGGATCCGAATCCTGCGGACACCAGCGCGATCGCCTGCCTCACCAGTGGTCAGATCGCCACCCTCGACATGGTTTACAGCCCGTATATGTTCGCCACACCTCTGGCGCATGGCGTGAGGAGCTTTGGGATGTGGGTCCCTAACACCGATCCGAGCGGCAGTGGATTGATTGCGCCAACGCGTTTTCGTGGTCAGGAAGGCGCCCCGCAAAATGCGGCCGTTCACAGTCACCTTGGTGCGCTTGGCGTGACCGGTTTCCTGATGCAGGACCCTGCGGCGAACCCCCTTGATTATGTTGAGGGTGGCAAGTGGAACGGGCGCCGCAAGCAGCTTTCGGAGTGGCTGGATGCGACGGATCCGGACCTTAGCCGGTTCGCAGCGCGGGGCGGCAAAGTCATCGTCACGATCGGAACCAACGATACTCTCGCGTCACCGGGTGCGCAACTCGCGTACTACGAGTCTTTGATCGCGCAAATGGGACAGGGCAAGGTGGACACATTCGCGCGCCTCTTTGTTCTGCCGCAGACGAATCACGGCCTCATGGGAACCAACTACGTGGTGAACGGGCGCGGAGAGCGCATTGAGACCGCAGCTATCCCGAACACGTACGACCGGCTGGGATTGCTGACGGACTGGGTGGAGAAGAAGGTCGGGCCTGGGCGCCAGATACCAGTCGCCGCGGGTGCAAGGACGCTTCCCATGTGCAGTTATCCGGAATACCCGAAGTATCTGAAGGGGCCAGCCACGGAGGCCGCATCCTACACCTGCGCCGCTAAATGAGTTGCTGCTCCAGTTCGTGTAGTACGCGGTAGCAGGGCAGCACCTGGGTAACGGACGCGTTGGGCACGCGGCCCTCCCGAATGGAGCTGAAAAATTCGCGGTCCTGCAATTCAATACCATTCATGGAGACGTCCACCTGGCTGACATCGACCTTCTCGTCCTTGCCGGTATAGAGGTCGTCGTAGCGGGCAAGGTAGGTTCCGTTATCGCAGATATAGCGGAAGAAGGTCCCGAGCGGCCCGTCGTTGTTAAACGACAGGCTCAGTGTACAGATCGCGCCACCTTG
>JAOAPO010000466.1 GCA_025462945.1 Bryobacterales bacterium | reverse complement strand
AGCACTACAAGCTGGCGAACTCGATTTACGAGAAGCACCCGGTGGGGCTGCAGAGACCAGCCTACGACCGAACGCTCGAAGGCGTGCTGGCCAGTCCGCGAGTTCTGCTGCCCGCCACTCGCGCAGTGGAAGTGGAGCGCATGCTGGCGTTCATCAAGGAATTGAAACTGAATGCCGTGCTGTACGGCGGGCATGAAGCGTGGAAGTCGGCGGACCTCCTGAAAGCGTCGGGCGTGCCGGTGTTGCTCAGCCTGCGGTACCCGGAGAAGAATGCGGACGCCGACCCGATGCTGGACGAAGCGGAGCGAGTTTTGGAGCTTCGCGACAGGGCGCCCACGACGGCTGCTGCGCTGGCGAAGGCTGGTGTAAAGTTCGCTTTCTACTCGGATGGCGTGGCCACTCCCCGCGAGCTAATGCGCGCTGTGAAGAAGGCTATCGATGCAGGGCTGGACCCGGCGACCGCGCTTCGCGCGATGACGCTGGCCCCGGCCGAAATCTTCGGCGTTGCCGATCGGATCGGCAGCATCGAAAAAGGCAAGATCGCCAATCTGGTGGTGGCTGACGGTGATCTGTTCGCCACGAGCACCAAGGTGAAGTACGTATTCGTGGACGGGGGTCGTTTCGAGCCGCCCGTGGAAGAGCCAGCGGCTCGCCCCGGTTTCACCGGGCGCGGCGGCGGTCGCGGAGGTCCAGTTCAATGAGGTCCGGTTCAATGAAGTTCCGAAGGCTTGTTTTGATGATGACCGGTGCAGTGACAGCGCTGGCCGCTGATCAGCCAGTGCTGATCCAGAACGCCACGATCCTGACGATCACTAATGGCACCATCAAGGGCTCTATTCTGCTTCGTGACGGCAAGATCGCCGCGATCGGCGAAAAGGTGATGGCACCGGCGGGGGCAAAGATCATCGACGGAGCCGGCAAGTTCGTGATGCCGGGGATCATCGACTGTCACTCGCACATCATGGCGGAGGCGATCAATGAGGGCAGTGTGTCCGTGTCGTCCATGGTGGGAATCAGCGACGTGTTGAATCCGGAAGACATCGGCATTTACCGCGCTCTGGCGGGCGGCGTAACCACCGCGAATATCCTGCACGGCAGCGCCAATTCCATTGGCGGCAAGACGGTGGTGATGAAGATGCGCTGGGGCACGAATGCCGAAACCATGAAGTTTGAAGGCGCGATGCCTGGAATCAAGTTCGCGCTCGGTGAGAACCCGAAGCGGGCCGGAAGCGCCGCACAGGGCGCACCCGGCGGGGCGGCAACAGTTCGCTACCCGGCTACCCGGATGGGTGTGGAGGACGTGATCCGCGAGGCCTTCAACGATGCCAAAGAGTATAAGGCGAAGTGGGCGGCCTACAACGGCAAAGCGGCGAAGGGCGAGATCGTCATTCCACCGGCGAAAGATCTGAAATTTGAAGCGCTTGCTGAAGTACTCGACGGCACACGCCTGGTGCATGCCCACTGCTACCGGCAGGACGAGATCCTTATGCTGATCCATGTTGCCGACGACTATGGGTTCAATATCCGCACCTTCCAGCATGTGCTGGAAGGCTACAAGGTGGCGAAAGAGATTGCCGCGCACGGAGGCGGTGCGTCCACGTTCGCTGACTGGTGGGCGTACAAGATGGAGGCACAGGATGCCATCCCTTACAACGCCGCGATCCTGGTGCGGAAGGGCGTGCTGACGTCTCTGAATTCCGATGACGCTGAACTGATGCGCCATTTGGATAAGGAAGCGGCGAAGACGGTGAAGTACGGCGGCCTGACGGAAACTGAAGCACTGTCGCTGATCACGATCAATCCGGCGAAGCAGTTGATGATCGATAAGCGTGTGGGCTCTCTCGAAGTGGGCAAAGACGCTGACGTGCTGCTCTACGACGGGCACCCGCTGTCGAACTTCAGCAAAGTGGAAAGAGTCTGGATCGACGGCCACGACTACTTCGACCGGGCCGAAGACATCAGCAGCCGAACGAAGAAAGAACTCGAGAAGAAAGCTCTGATCCAGAAGGCGTCCGGCGGCCGTGGACCGGGAGCGCCCGCAACGCTGCCGGCCGCACAGCGAGTACCGAACCAATGAGATTCCTGCCTGTCCTTTCCATGGCCGCAGCGCTGGCCACAGCGGCTTTCGCCGCGGACGATTCGTTCATCATCAAGGGCGCGACGGTTCACACGATCGCGGGCGCGGACATTGCCAACGGTTCCGTGATTGTGCGCAACGGCAAGATCATGGGGGTCGGCAAGAACCTGGCTTCGCCGAAGGACCTGAAGGTCATCGACGGTAAGGGGCTGCATCTCTACCCGGGAATGATCGACGCCGGCACGGAGATTGGCCTCGTTGAAATCAACTCGGTGCGCGAGACGGAAGATACGAGCGAGATCGGCAAGTTCAATCCGCATCTGGTGGCGCTGACGGCGGTGAATCCGGAGAGCGAACACTTCCCGGTAACCAGGTTCAACGGAATTACCTCGGCTCTGACCATGCCGTCGGGCCAGTTGATCTCGGGCCAGGCGTCGCTGATTCATCTGGATGGCTGGACGACGGACGAGATGGGAATCAAGCCGCGCGCCGGCATGCATCTGCGGATGCCGGTGATTGCCATGCCGCGGGGGAACGCGGCTGTCGATTCGGGAGACCTTGGTCAGGCGCTCATCGCGCGTGGCAGCTTCACAGAGGCAAAGCGCGCCTTCGATAAAGAGATGCTGGATCTGAACGAGTTCTTTGAGAGCGCGCGCCGGTACATGCTGACCAGGTCGGCGATGCCGCCGGGGACGAAGCCGGATCTTAAGCTGGAGGCGATGATCCCGGTTCTGGAAGGCAAGGAACCCGTCCTGATCACGGCTGTCCGTGAGCGTGAAATTCGTGATGCTCTGGCGTTCGCGGACAAGCAGAAGATCAAGATCATTCTGTGCGACTCGCAGGAAGCCTACAAGGTCACGAAGGAGATCAAGGAGCACAACGTTCCGGTGATTCTGGGCCCGATGCTGGCGCTGCCGTTGAACGAAGATAACCCATACGAACAGCAGTACACGACGCCCGCCGAGTTGCAAAAGGCCGGTATCCTCTTCGCCATCGGGACGCTGGAAGGCAAGGCGAACCTCTCTTCCCGCAACCTGCCCTACCAGGCGGCGCAGGCGGTAGCGTTTGGCTTGCCGCACGACGAGGCGATCAAGGCCATCACGAAGAACGCCGCGATCATCTGGGGTGTTGGCGACCAAATCGGGACCATTGAAGAAGGCAAGTGGGCGGATCTGATTCTGACCGACGGCGACCCGCTGGAGGCCCAGACAACCGTCAAGCAGGTTTTCGTCAAAGGTAAATCTTCGGACATGGATAACAAGCAGCGCAAACTTTACGAGAAGTACATCAACCGGCCTAAATGATTTTCAGACTTGACGGTTAGCGACGAGGCGGAGGAGGACCGTTCGGACCGCCGCCCGGTCCGGCTGGACCGCCCGCTCTGCCGGGGCCACGCATGCCAGCGTTGGGCCGTTCCGCCTGCAGCTTCTTCCACTGATCCGGCGTCAGCACGCGGCGAATTCCGAGCAGGAAACGAGCGTTGGCTTTCTCAAGTTCAGCCCTACCCTGGGCGACCTTATCGATCTGGGCGAGGATCTTCGACTCCTCGGGCGTCTCGGACTGGAGAAGCGGCTCCAGGATGTACTCATCTTTGCGAAGCGTGGCATTCAGATCGACGAGACGGAGCCGATTGGACTGGAAGATGTCGTCCATCTTTTTTTGCTGCTCGGCGTTGATGCCGATCCGCTGTGCCATCTCGGGGTTATTCCACCAGCGGCCACCAGGACCGCCCTGCAATCGCCGCTCGACAGCGGTGCCCGGAGCCAAAGGGGGAGCGCCGGCGCGACGGCCCATGCCACCGCCCTGCATCATCCGGCCGGCTCGCATGCCGGGACCACCGGGACCGGCGCCTTGCTGGCCCTGAGGCGCACGTGCAGCGTCTGGCGGATTCGGGGGAGGGGTCTGAGCCTGAAGGCCAGCTACAGAGCCGGCGGCAAGAACAAACAGTGTGGTGATCGCGTTGCGTTTCATGAGATTATTCATTTTCCTGAGATGTCGTTGCCTTCGCGTCCACATCGGTTGCGGACCCAAGGGCCAGCGGTTCCATCGCACCCGGGACGTTGCGCGACAACTGCGCATTCACCTGCTCGAAAAGAACGGCGTCGGAGACATCCGCGGCTGCGACCTGCCGGATGGAGTGCGGCTTTGCGGACGGCTCGAACGCTTTGTAGAAGGGAACGGCCATCAATACGACCGCGACCGCCGCGGCCACGGACCAACCGAGCGCAGGCGTGATCATCCTGAGACCCCAGGCGCGTGACGGTGGGCGGAAAACCGGAATGCGCTGCGCGTCGGATACGGCAGAGAGACTTGAACGGAGACGGGAGACGGCACTTTCAAAACGGGTCACTTCGGCTCGGCACACCACACAGCCGTCCAGGTGAACGGCAATCTCCGCGGGCCGGTCGCCTGCCATCCAGGCTGCGAACTGATTCGAATTCAAATGAACGTCACTCACTGCGATGCTCCTTCGAGACGGCGGCAGCAATGCCGGCCCGCTCTCTGACTGTCCGGACCGCTCTGAACAAATGCGCCTTCACGGTGCCTTCACTGAGCCCCATGGTGGCGGCGATTTCAAGCAGGTCCATATCTTCCACAAAGCGCAATACGAACACGGTGCGTTGCTGGTCTGGCAGGTGCGAAGTCGCGCTCCAGACCGCCGCCAGTTGTTGGCGGGCGGACGCCGACATTTCGGGCGAAGTCCTCTTATCCGCAAGCAGTTCCGCCGCCGCATCCACGGTTTGGGAGGTTCGCTTCCAGAACTGCAACCGGCGGCTGCGAAGCTGATCGCGAATGAGGTTCACGGCGATCTGCATCAGCCAGGTGTTCAGCGATGACTCACCGCGGAATCTGTCACGGGCTTTCCAGGCACGCAGGAAGCAATCCTGCGCGATCGTTTCGGCTGCGCTCTTGTCGCGCAGACTGGCGAGAGCGAAACGGTAGACACGCGGCCAGTACTCAGAAACGACCCCGTCGAAATCAGCCAGTCCCGAGGTCCGCTCCATGATTAGAGCTGCTTCAGCGGCACGGCGGGGAGCAGGGTCCAGAACCGGCGTCGCGGATTCGATTCGCGCGCTTTGCATTCGTACGTGTAGACGAGAGGCACGAGTCCAGGTTTACTTCGCGGGGAACAATTCAGCCGAATCAAGCATGAGAGTGACAGGTCCGTCGTTTACAAGTTCTACCTGCATGTGCTCCCGGAAGGCACCGGTCTGGACACGAATGCCGGAGCCCTGAGCGGTAGCAACCACGAAGTTGTACAGTGCCTGAGCCCGCTCGGGCGGAGCCGCCTGTTCGAAGCTGGGCCGGCGGCCTTTACGACAGTCGCCGTAAAGGGTGAATTGGGAGACGAGCAGCAGACCTCCGAGGGGCTGGTCCGCGACAGCCTGTGAGATGTTCAGGTTCATCTTGCCGTCGTCATCTGAGAAGATGCGCAGATTCAGAAGTTTCTCGACCATTGCGACCGCTGTATCTTCTGTGTCTTGCATGCCGATCCCGACCAGCACCAGCAGGCCCTCCTGGATGCGACCGATGAGTTCGCCGTGAATCACGACGGAGGCACGGCTGACGCGCTGTATGAGGAGGCGCATTACTGCGAAAGAGCCAACAGGAGAATGTCAATCATAATGTATGTTATAGTTCAACTACTCAATGTTATGGCAAGACCTCGAAAAGTAAACGATAATGCTGAAATCCTCAGCTACGCTCTGCTCCATTTGGAGAAAGAGCGCGATGCGATCGTGGCGAAGATCGCCCACATCCGCAGCCAACTCGGGGGCCGGAAGCCAACGGTGGTTGCCGCGGAGTCAAGCGTCGACGCCGTTGAATTTCCCGCCAAAGTTCGCAAGCCCCGAGTCCTTAGTCCCGCCGCCCGCAAGAGAATCTCGATGGCGCAGAAGAAGCGCTGGGCTGCTGCACGCAAGTCCACGGAATAGTCACCACTCAAACCGCTCGACGATCTCGTCGACAGGGCCTCGGGCGACAATCCTGCCACTCTGAAAGAAGACTGCTTCCGTTGCGAGGGCACGGGCAAAGGGCATGTCGTGGGTGATCAGAATCTTGGCCTGTGGCAGCGTTGACAGAAGTGCCGCGAGGCTTCTCTGCCCCGGCGGGTCGAGAAAGGTTGTCGGTTCGTCAAGAACCAGAAGTTTAGGGTCGCTCGCCAGAATTCCGGCGATGGCGACCCTTTTTTTTTCGCCCGAACTCAGGTGCCAGGGTGCTTTGCCGGACTTCTGTTCCATGCCGACCAGGCGGAGCGCCTCGATCGCTTTTGCGGCGGCCTCGTCTGGCGTGAGACCGGCCGCGAGCGGGGCGAATGCCACGTCCTCCAGGGCGGTGGGCATGAACAGCTGGTTATCCGAATCCTGAAACACGAGCCCGACTTTACGCCGGATCGCGCGAAGGTGCTGGTCTGTTACTTCCATGTCGTCGATGGTAACGGTGCCACGCGAGGGCCTGAGTAAGCCGTTCAGGTGGAGGGCAAATGTTGTTTTGCCAGAACCGTTGGGTCCAAGCAGGGCGACGGTTGCACCCGCCCGCAGGGTAAAATCCACGCCTCGCAGGGCCTCGGTTCCATCTTCAAACACATAGTGAAGATCCCGCACTTCCACGATAAGACTCATCCGGCTATGAACCTGAGCGCGACGACGGGACCGGCGACAGCTACAAGAAACGCGAGGTCAGCCGGGTGGAAGCGAAAAACGCGGAAGCGGGGGATCTGGCCGGTGAAGCCGCGGGCGGCCATGGCCTGATGAATGGCGTTGGCGCGGGTCCACGCTCGCCCGAAGAGGACTCCCGCAGCTCCCGCCGCCCGGCGGAATTCCAGCACGCCGACGGTGCCGGCACGGCTCGCGGCGGCATCGCGCATGGCACCGGCTTCTTCGACAAGCACCAGGAGGTAGCGGTACAGGAACTGCATGACCTGAAGCAGGAAGCGCGGCGCGTGCAGCGATTCGAGACCAGCCAGAAGATCGGGCTGAGTGGTGGTCGCCATCAGCAGGACGGTGGTCAACGCGGACAGCCAGGCACGGGCGATGATGGCAAGCCCCCGTTCCGGAGTACCCGCCGCCAGACTGAGCACGGCGAAGACGAGAGCGAACGGAAGGACCGCGGTGGCGGCCAGATGCACTCGGAGGATGGGGAGGCGGGCACTGGCCGTCATGGCTGTGAGAAATACGAAGTAGGCAAGCGCGACTCGCCAGTGGACGGGCCGGAGCGTGGCGATGGAAACCAGAACAATCAAAGCTGCCGTGATTTTGGCTGCGGGGTGACGGCGGTGAGCGAAACTGGTCCCGCGGCTCCACAACTCAAGCCGGGCATGACGCAACTCAGGCGCCTTCCCGTCGTGTGGCCGCCCATGCGCGCGAAACGGCAGTGCAGAGGACGTAAATGACGACGAGTCCCGCCATCCCTGCCACGGTTCTGGAGAGCGCAGGGTTGGCGATGAAGG
Source organism: Bryobacterales bacterium (assembly GCA_025462945.1). Lineage (GTDB taxonomy): Bacteria > Acidobacteriota > Terriglobia > Bryobacterales > Bryobacteraceae > BOG-234. The sequence continues at coordinate 5,797 of JAOAPO010000466.1, read as the reverse complement.
ACGCCTGATACTCGCCCAGAGGCGACGAGAGCAGCGAACTGACACGCCCCGTTAGGCCGGCACGCAGAGCCAGCGACTGCAGACCGTCCGGTTTGGCCGATGCCAGCAGCCAGCCGAATGAGGCAAGGAGCGTAGCAGCGGCGGCGACAACGACCCAGGCCCGACTGCCGGACTGCGGGCGTCTGAGGCAGCCGGGTTGAATTCGCTCGAGTGCCGTTGCGACCGCCATGGTCAGTGCGCCTTCGATGAGGGCTGAGACTGCGAACCAGGCAAGAGAAACGGTAATCATGGCCGGGGGCATGGCGACACCGGACACGAGCAGTTCAGAGAGAGCGAGGAGAGCCGCTGTCATGAGGGAGCAAAAACCGGCCAGGAAGAGCCCCGTGCGTGAACCCTTGAGAAGCGCAAACGGGAGATAGCCTGCGAACACTCCCGCGATTGCCATATTGAAGACGTTGGCGCCGAGGGCGAGCAGACCTCCGTCCTGGAAGAGCAGCGCCTGCGTTGCGAGGATAGCCGTCATGACTATCGATGCCGCTGCGGGCCCCATCAGGCAGCCGAGCAGTGCACCGCCCACGAGATGGCTGCTGGTGCCATTACCTGCCGGAAAATTGAGCATCTGGGCCGCAAAGACGAACGCGCCCATCACGCCCATGAGAGGTACTCGATGATGATCGAATTTGGACTGCGCACGACGGGCCAGCCAGAACACCGTGGGGGCTGCGACGACATCGGTCGCCACCCAAACCGGCGTGCTCAAGTACCCGTCAGGAATATGCATTGAATCGTCTCCAACGTAGCACGTTCTCCGAAATCGTGACACGCCGGAGAGGCAGTCGAGAAGGCTACGGGCGCCGAATCGTTGTTGGCGAACTGGGGACGGATCGCAGTTGCGCGTCTTCGAGACTCTTGGTTTCCTGCCAGGTGTAGATCATCCGGCTCATGACGGTGATGTTGGTGAAAATAGCGAGGATCCAAAGGACATGGGGCATGCGGTTGGTGAGTGCACCGAGAATCATCAGAACGACCCGCTCTGGCCTCTCCATGAAGCCGACCTTGCAGCGTGGAATTGTGTTTTCCGCGCGGGCGCGGGTGTAGCTGACCATCACCGTCCCAATCATTACGACGGCGCAAAGCACCACGTAAAAGTAGCGATTGATGGAGGCGTAGTAGACCTGCAGACCAACCAGGACGGCGAGATCGGAGTAGCGGTCGAGCACGGAATCGAAGAAGCCCCCGAACTTCGTAACCTGATTGGTTTCGCGGGCAACCCGGCCATCGACCATGTCGAAAAGACCCGCGCCAATGACGACGACGCCGGCCCAGCGGAAGCTGCCAGCCGCAAAGAGCCAGGCCGCCCAGATATTGATCACAAGACCGAGGAAAGTGAGGAAGTTCGGATGAACGCGGGAAAGGGCCAGCGCGGCTACGATCCCTTTAATGATCTGGCCGAAGAAGAGTCCGATGCCACGCGAAAACGTCATTGCTTAGGACAGGTCGTGGAGCGTCTTCAGGTGCAGGATTTCGAGTTCCTTAGCGCCGCCCGGAACTTGTAACTTTACCGTATCGCCGACTTCCTTGCCGAGCAGGGCGCGGCCAATGGGGGAGCCGGTAGAAATCTTGCCGTTCGGCGCGTCGGCTTCTTCGCTGGTCACGAGTTCATACGTCATCTTCTCGTCACGGTTGACGTCGAGGACGACGACCTTAGAAAAGAGCCCGACCTTGTCGTGAGGGATCTTGGTGAGGTCAATCATGGCGAATTCGCCCAGGCGCTTCTGCAAGTGCCCCAGACGCGCGTTGACGAACCCTTGCCGCTCTTTAGCCGCGTGGTACTCGGCGTTCTCTTTGAGATCGCCATGTGCGCGCGCCTTCAGGATCTCGCGCGGCAGTTCATTGCGCAATTCATATTCCAGCGCGGCGATTTCTTTTTCAAGCTTAATGCGGATTTCGAGCATGATCGGGGGGCCAGGGATCGTGTTCCCTAAGCCCTATTATAGCCGGGTTCGACGATACGGGGCTAAAAGCGTGCAGCCCGCAACAAAAGCCGCCTATTGCACGACGATTTGAGAGCTTTTTGCCACAACTCCGCCTACAGAAAGCGTGACCGGCTGCAGACCGGTGGGCGCGTCCGGGGGGATGACGACGTTGATTTGATAAAGCCCGACTGTTTCCGGGGTCAGGCCGCTGAAGAGGATCTGCGCGGGTTTGCCACCTATCGTGACTTCGGGCGTCTGAGTGGTTCTGGACAGGACGGTGCCACTGGAACGTTGTCCGGTGCCGGGCGTCCCATTGACCGGCCCGAGGCCGTTCGCATAAAGGACGGCGGGCTGGCCGCGCCTGGCGCCGTTCTGGCTCGTGATCAGGCCGTAGTTGCTGTCCTGAGCAGCGAGGGAGAGAGCGTTGTTGGTGATGTCTGTGTATTCGAAGTAAGCGGGCGAGGTTGACGCCAGCTGGAGGGTAACAGTGGGTCCGGGCAAATCATGGTAGCGGACCTTCACAGCGACTGTGTTTTGCCCCTGCAGCTCCCAGGGGATCTGCACGTTGATGAAACCCGAACTGACGTACGACATGGGAGCGACCACACTGATGCCGGGGGCGTCGAAGGTGACGCTGACTTCAGCGAGCGAGATCGGCAGGTAGGGAGTTGCGGGGATAATCGGCACCGTCGCGAAGTCAGTCCCGGAGATGGAGGCGTAGGAGCCGGGCGCCAGACTGCCGGCCTGTTGCGTCGCGGCGTTGAAGATGCCTTTCGAGATCGTCGGGACGAAATTCACGAAGTGATAGAAGCTGGCGAAGACCGAGGACGAAAGATAGCCGTCAATGCGGTAAAGATTTGGCGTGCTACTCTCGCCGACTGTGGCGACGGCAACGCCGTAAGCATCCGTCCTGGTGTCGGTGGCGCGGAAGTCGATCAACTGGTTCGGCTGCCAGCCCACGGGAGCACCAACGATGGGCGCTCCGTATTTGTCAGTGGTCCTGAACCCGACATAGACGGGGTATTCAGAGGCTGCTGCGACGTAGTTGTCACCCAGTACCGCGAAGGAGTTTGCCGCGATCTTGTCGCTGACGATGTAGTTGTAAGGCAGATGCAGATTCGTGCTGCCGCCGGTGATGTTCAGTTGGCCGTCATAGGAGCCGGCACCGGGAACGGCCCCGGTCAGGGATACGGCGACCGTTTGGGTCTGCCCTGCGCCCAGCGTCAGGCTTGCGGGGCTGACGGTCATAGAACCGCTTCTATCGCCAGCTGCTGCCAGAGCAAGCGTGGCTGCGGATCCGCCTGTGTTCGTCAGAGTAACAGTGATCGCGCCGGGCAGGGCGGTTCCGAGAACGCCCAAGCTAAGGACACTGGGGTCGGCTGTCACTGTAGCGCTGATCGCTGCGCCGACATTCAGCCGGCCTGCACCGATGGCCGAAACGCGGGCTGGGCCGCCGAGCGCTGCGTCGGCAACAACTCCGGTCTGAGCGGAGTTAACAACGGCGCTCTTGATCTGGGCGGGTGAGAAACCGGGGTGGGCCTGCTTCACAAGAGCCGCCGCACCGGCCGCCATCGCGGCAGCGAAACTGGTGCCATCAACGGCAGCGTAGCCGTCAGAGCTGAACAGATCGCCGTTGGGGTCATAACGCTGTGTCGCCGTGTAAACGCCGGAGCCCACGGCGACGATTTCCGGCTTGATCCCGTTGGTGCCAATGGCGGGACCGCGTGAGGAATCGAACGCGACAACATCGGCACCAACGTCGGTGGCGGTGAGGCTGGGGTCAATGGTGATGCGCTGGGCTGCGTCGGCCCTGAGCGCCGCGCGGATCGCATTTCCCGCCGTAACGCCAACATACTCGAGCGGAATACCCGTCTCGTTCAGAAGGTAGTTGGGCGACAGGATGTTGTCGTCAGCTGTGTCGTACATCAAAACAGCAATCGCGCCAGCAGTCTGCGCTGCGATAACTTTTTCGTAGAAGGCGCAAGTGCCGGTTGAAAGAACGGCGATTTTGCCCGCCAGGGAGTTTGCCGGCGCGCCTGAGCAGAGGGTTGCGTCACTCACGACGGTACTGACGTCCACGGCTTGTGCTGTCAGTGGGGCTGTGAACTTCGGACCATTGCCGTAGAGGCCTTTGTACTCGGCTCCACCGACCTTGACCTTCGAGTAGAGGACGTGCGCGTTGTTGGTGGACCCAACCGTCAGGGCCGCAGGTGCCGTAGCCGGAGAATTGATCGTCCCAAGAGTGGGACACGTGACGCCAAGACAGGCGTCATTACCGGCAGCGACAACGACCAGCATGCCCGCGTCCACTGCGTGCTGAACCGCATAGGCGTTGAAATCACAGGCATTGGCCGGGATGTAGGTTCGAAGTTGGGTCTGAGCACAAGCGGGCGTCACATCGAGGGCGCCATAGAGAGCACCGGTCAGCGGCTGTGTGCCGGCGCTGACGAGCGCGATGTCCATACCGTCGTTATAGGCGTCTTCAAGAGCTTGTACGAAGGTGGCGGTGGAGGCGAAGTCGTGGATGCCGGGGGTCCCGAAGATCTTGTAGTTGCCGAGCCATGCCTTCGGTGCGACACCCGAGATGGCTACCAGCGGCGCCTGGACAGCGACACCCGCCGCAATCGAAGCGATAGAAGTGCCATGGCCGACGCGGTCGCGGGGCGAGAAGTCGTCGGGACTGGAGAATCTGGCGTCCGAGCTGGTCAGCAGTGAGATGTAGCTGCGCGCCGCGATGACTTTACCTGTGGTGTAGGCTGCGTCGCCAACGGGGAAGCCTGCGGGTGCTCTCATGAGAGGATCGGTCAGGGCGGGATGGGTCTGGTCGATGCCACTGTCGATGACGGCGATCTTGACACCGGCGCCAGCCTGGGTCACACCGCCGACGGCATTCCATGCCTGCCGAACGTTCTGGAGGTCGATGGCGCGATCCATCTTGCGCCTGAGCGGCGTGGTCAGGGAAACGTTCAGGACACCCGGCATGCCGAGAAGCTCCTGGGCCTGCTCGCGGGTGGCGCGGACGAACACGGCGTTCACGAGAGTATCGGCCGACCCGGTGACAGCGATCTTCTTCGCTGCAAGTGTGTTTTTGAATGTCGATTGACTGGCCCGAAGCTGCTGACGGGCCGACTGCGCGGCAAAGCCGTGACGCTCAGCGGGACGGAAGCTGGCAGCAACGGGTGCCTGATCCAGCAAAACGGCGTAATCGAGCAGCCGTGAATCCTGAGCGACGAGAGGTGTCAGGACGAGAAGAGACAGCAGAGAGACTCGTTTCACTGGAAACTCTATACGCATTTTATCGACCGGGGTTTCCTTCAACTGCGCATGCGAAGCATCAAATAAACTCCGCCAAGAGAGAAAAGTGCGTCGGGCGCCCATGCCGCAATGACAGGGGGAAGGTAATTTACGTTTCCCATCTGCTCGAACAACTGGCCGACGCCAAGATACGCCATCGCGATGCCAATGCTGACGCCGATGCCAGCCATGGCGCCGCGATTCCCCACCATGAAGCCGAAAGGGATTGAGAGCAGCGCCATGATGAGGGCAAAGGCGGGCACGGCGAACTTACGGTAGTACTGCACCTGGAGGCTCACTGTATCGAAACCGCGCTCCTGCAGGTAGTGAAGATAGTTGCCAAGTTCGGAATAGTTCATTTGGCGGTTCTGTTTCACCGCGATCAGAAAGTCGTCGGGCACTTCAGTGATCTCTGGAAAGGTAGTGACGGTGAAGTCTGCGACCGCGCATTCGTCCACCTCCGACTGGTCGCCGCGCCGCTTTGCGCCGCACATGTCCCGAACGGTCCCCTGCTCCCACACCCACTG
>JAOAPO010000454.1 GCA_025462945.1 Bryobacterales bacterium | reverse complement strand
CGGCGTGTGCCGGTCAGCGTGCCCCGCGGCGTCTGCCAGGCCCTCGATATATGCCGCGAAGCGCCTCTGCTGTGGGCCTGGCGAGGAGAGGCGTGTTCCCACAAAACAATTCTACATCAAATTGTTTGTTTCTAACACAGTAATACTAGTTTCAAATCATAGTCGGCCTGCAGACGCATCCACATCTGCGGCGAACCTCCAAACCGACGAGCGAGCCTCAGGCACATGACTGCGGACAAGGGTCGCCGCTCAGCGAGGATGTCGTGAAGCATCTGGCGTGAGACACCGAGGGCTTGGGCGGCGGCGGTCACCGAAAGACCGGCCGATGGCAGAATGTCCTCTTTGATGATCTCGCCCGGATGGACGGGCGGAAGTGCGTTCTGCTTTTCCATTCGTCACCCTCATGATAATCCTCGAAGTGACACACGTTGGCGCTTTGGCGGCTCAGCCGAACGTCAACCGGGCGTTTGCTGCATCAGGATGCTGCAGGCTCCGCGTGCCCGGCCATGTCAACTGAAGGCCTGTCACTTCCCTTCGGCCCCAAATAGTAATGCACGGCCGGAGTCACCACCAGCGAAAACACCATCGACGCCACCACCCCGCCAATCACTGCAATCGCCAAAGGCTGCAGCATCTGCGAACCCGCCCCGATCGCCAGCGATAGCGGCAGCATGCCCGCAACAGTCGCCAAAGCAGTCATCAGGATTGGACGCAAACGCCGCTCGCCCGCATGGATCATTGCCTCCAAAGGCGAATACCCCGCGTCCCGAAACCGCTCATCCGAATCCAGCAACAAAATCCCGTTCTTAGCCACAATCCCGATCACCATGATCAATCCCATGAATGACGAGATATTGAACGTCTTTCCCGTGATCAGCAAGGCCAAAAACACACCGGACGTGGACAACAACGCGGAAGCCAGAATCGCCACCGGAGCACCGAATGCCCGGAACTCGAACAGCAGCACCACGAACACCAGCACCACCGCCAGCACAAGCACAAAGATGAGATCACGGAAAGACTTCTGCTGCTCGGCGTAAGTACCGCCATAGACAACACGAATCTCCGGGGGCAGCTTCACCTCCTGCACCGCAGTCTTCACAGACTCCATACCCTTACCAAGGCTGACGCCCTCGAACCACCCGGTCACTGCCACATTGCGCAGCAGATTCTCCCGCTGCACTTCCGTCTGCCCGGCCTCATTCTCGAACACAGCCAGAGACCCGAGCGTCGCGTTCCGCCCGGTCGAACTCACAATCATCGTGTTCCGGATCTCATCGAGGTTGGCCCGAACGCGCTCCGGAAACCTCACTCGAATCGTGTACGAACGGTCGTTCACTACAACTGGTGCCGTAGCCGGTTCCCCCTGCAGAATTGCCGCCGCATCCACCTCAATCTCCTGCGGTGTGAAGCCCGCGCGCGCAGCGACGACGGGATCGACGCGCATCACGATAGCCGGCCCGCTGATCGTATTCTCAATCCCGTCCTTCACATCCTTTACGGTTGAGATCTTCTTGATCCGATCCGCCACCTTCGGAGCCCACTGCCGCAGCAGCAGCGGATCCTGCGCGAACAGCTTGATGTTGATCGGCTCGGGAGAGTTGCTCAAATCGCCGATCATGTCCTGCAGCAACTGAATGAATTCGACATCCAGCTGCGGATAGGCAGTGTTCACGCGCTTGCGCGCATCCGCAATCACCTCGTCCATTCCGCGCTCACGATCGCGCTTTAGCCGTACCGCGAAATCGCCGCGATTCGCCTCGGTCACTGCGGCGAGCCCCAGTTGCAGGCCCGTGCGCCGCGACAGGCCCTGCACCTCGGGGATGCCGTTCAGAATTTTCTCGACGCCCAGCAGCACCGTGTTCGTATCGGCCAGCGATGATCCGGCGGGGGTCAGGTAATCCAGAATGAACGAGCCCTCATCGATCGCCGGCAGCAGATCGCTCCCCAGCGTATTGAAGCAGAAGAACGAAGCACCGATGATTACCAGCGAACTCAGCCCCAGTACGAGCGGCCGAGCCAGAGTCCACCGCAGCAGTGAAGCATGAAAGCGCGTCAGCCGTCCCATCAAGCCGCTCTCGGAACCGTGTGCGACACTCGCGTTCTTCCCCGCTTTCCTGTTCAGCAGGTAGTGACTGAGCGTCGGCGTCCACGTCAGAGCCAGCGCCAGCGATGTTAGCAGCGCGCCGCCCACGGTAATCGCCAGGGCTCGGAAGAAGGTGCCCGTCACGCCGGTAATTGAAATGAGCGGCAGAAATACAACAATCGGCGTGATCGTCGAGCCAATCAGCGGCACCCGGATCTCCGCCAGTGCACTTCGCACGGCCTCGGCACGAGACTGCCCGCTGTCGCGGTGCAGTACGATGTTTTCCACCACCACAATCGCGTCGTCGATGATCAGCCCGACGGCCGCAGCCAGCCCGCCCAGCGTCATCAAATCGAAGCTTTGGCCCAGCGCTCGCATGATCATCATCGTGATCGCAATGGTCGCCGGAATAACCAGGCCAGCCACTACGGAACTGCCCCAGTCCCTCAGGAAGAGCACCACGATCGCCGCCGCCAATACGAGACCGACCAGCGTTGCGTCACGAACGCTGTTGATGGAGTCCCGCACCACTTCCGACTGGTCGTAAAACGCTTCCAGATGCGCTCCGGGCGGGAGTGACGTCCTGATCTGCTGCAGTTCCTGGTTGACAGCCTGGGCTACCGCAACCGTATTGCTGTCCGGCTGCCGGAACACGTTCAGCAGTACAGCAGGCTTCCCGTTCGCCGTCACAATCGTGTACACCGGCATGGACGCCGGCTTCACCGTTCCCAAGTCCGCAATGCGAACGGGAACACCTGCGGTGGATGTCTTCACCACGATGTTGCCGATCTCTTCCGGCGTTCTCGTCTGCCCGCTCACCAGCGCCAGGGTCAGCTCATGGTTGTTGTCCAGCAGCCCGGGCGAATCGATCATGTTGCTGCGACTCACCGCGTCCAGAATGCCCGGCACCGTGACCTGCGCCTCCAGCAGCTTCGCCGGATCCGGCTCGATATGAAATTCGGGCACCTGCCCGCCCTGCAGCACGACCATGGATACGCCGCTCACCCGGTTCAGCCGCGGCTTGATCGAATAATTCGCCATCTCCCAAAGCGTCCGCTGCGGGATCGAATCCGAAGTCAGGCTGTACGCGACAATCGGAAACACTGCGAAGGTGAGGCGGTTGGTGGTCAGCTTCGCGGTCGGCGGCAGCGTCGGCTGCACTCTGGCCACAGCTGCATTGACGAACTCGAGCGTCCGGAACATGTCCACATTCCAGTTGAAGAACAGGCTCACTTCCGCAGCGCCGCGGCTGGTCGTCGACCGCACGATCTCCAGCCCGGGCACCGCGTTCATGGCCTCTTCAATAGGCCTCGTGACCACCACCTGCATCTGGTCAATCGGAGCCACGCCGTTGTCCACGCCCACTACGATTCGAGGGAAGTCCGTCGCTGGGAAAACCGACACCGGGATGGTGAAAGCGAGATAACCGCCCATCCCCATCAGCGCCACAATTACAAAAATGATGGGGCGCGAATACCGCGCGGTCCAGTGCTCGTTCATTACTTCTTCTCGTCCTCGTCCGCGGCGGCCGATGGCGCAGGCCCGCCAGCCTGCACGATCTTCACCTTCGCCTTATTCTCCAGGCCAAGGCCGCCGGTGACCACGACCCTGTCCCCAGGCACCACGCCGCTGACAATCTGCTGCGTGTCTCCGTTTCGAACGCCAACTACTACCTTGCGCTCCTGGACGGTGTTGTCAGTCCCAACCACAATCACGCGCTGCCCGCCGTCGTCCGCATTCAGCAGCGCCGAGACCGGGACGATGACTACATCCTTCAGCGTCTCTGACTTGATGTTGACCCGCACGGTCGTGCCGGGCTTCAGTTTCTCCCCGGGATTCGCGGCCTGTACCCAAACCTCAAGAGTCGTCGTCGAGGGGTTGACCGCCGGACTCACAACCGTGACCTTCGCTGCCGCTTCACCCTCAGGCCCCACAATGCTCGCGGCATCTCCGACCTTGACGAAACTGGCGTCCCTCATTGAGACGTTGGTGCGAGCCACGACCTGTGAGACATCCACGATTGAAACCAGCGGCGAGCCCGCTGCAGCCATCTCACCTGGGTACACCGGACGCTCGGACACCACGCCGCTAATCGGGCTTGTGATAGCGGCATAGGACACCTGAGCCTGTGTGTTGTCAAACCGAGCCTTTGCCGCGTCGATCGCTGCCTGCAAGCCGCGCGTCTGTTCACGCTGACCCACCGAATTCAGAGTCTGCAGGTGTCTCTGCGACGTCTCGAACTGCCCCTGCGCCTGCACCATCGCAACGCGCGCGTCATCAGCCAGCTTCTGAGCAAACGCCCCCTGTTTCACCAGCTCCACACGGCTCTCATATACCTTCTTAGCTGCTTCGAAGGCTTGGCGCGCACTTGCGACATCCGCTTCCGACTTCGTCTTCTCATCCAGAGCCGTGGCTCCTGTCATCGCCTGGTAGGCCGCCTGCGCCTGCTCCCACTGGCCTTTGCTTTCATTTGCGGCGGCAGCCAAATCGCGGCTCTCCAGTTCGGCCACTAACTGCCCTGCCCGAACGTGGTCGCCTCGGTTCACCAGAACCCTCAGCACCGGAGCCGAAATCTTCGGCATCACGTTCGCCTGATTCACCGGGTACAGCACGGCATCGGCAGAGATCACACGATCGATGGTGCCCTTCTTCGCCTCCGCCACCTGCACCGGCGCAACAACCTCATGCTCCGCTTCTTGCTCCTTCTTCCCGCAAGCGGCAAGCAGAACCAGTGCAGCACTACAGACCGCAATCCATCGCTTTGGCTTCATCACAGCGCCCCCGTCAGCGTCTGCAGATTCGCGAGCGCCGCCTTATATCTCACCTGACCGTCGTCGAAGCCGTTGCGCGCCAGGGTCAGCGTACTCTGCGCGTCCACCACTTCCAGGGTCACAGCCTCCCCAGCCTGATAGCGCAGCAGCGTCAGCCGCAAGCCTTCGGTCGCCAGGTCCACGGTGCTCCGCAACGACTCCAACTGCTGCAGCGCTCCCCGGGCTTCCGCCAGAGCCGCGGCCAGATTCGCCTCCAGAGCCCGGCCCGCCAGCGTAAGCTGGAGCTGCGCTTCCGCTCGCCGCAACTCCGCCTGACGAACCCGGCTCTGCGTAATGCCCCAGTTCCAAACCGGCACGTTCAGGGATAACTGCACCGAGTACCCCAAATTCTGTCGCTGAGGATCTTCCACGCCGCCGCGAAAAGCGAATCGATTGGCGTCGATTCCGTAGTTCAGATCGACTGAAAACGCGGGCAGGTAACCATACCGCGCCACGCTCACCTCCTGCCCGGCCGCCGCCAGAAGAGATCGCGCCACGCGCAAATCCGGGCTGCTCGAACCCGCCTGAGTCCGAACATCATTGGCGGCAGGCATTACGGCGGTCTCCCCGGCGTCATCGGCCACGTTGAAATCGGTGCTGAAAGAGGGAAAGATCAGCACGCCCAGCCCGATCTTCGCCTTTTCGATCACCACCTGCGAATCCTGCAAATCGCGCTGCCTTTGCTGCAGCAGAAGGCGCGCCTTTACTACGTCCGCATGCGCCGCCTCGCCCCCGCGCTCCTGCTTTTCCGTGATGTCGACGAACTGCTCCGCTTCGCGCAAACTCAGCTGTGCATTCGTGAAACGCCGGGCGGCACCCACGACTCCGTAGTAATTCTGAATCACTACAGTGTTCAGACCCCGTGACGCGACATCGACACGCGCACGCGCCGCCGCTTCGAGGGCCGCCGCCCGCCGCACCTCACCCTTTCGAACCACGGCCAGCAGATCCTGGTGGACCAGCGCCTGCTCCGTATAGACGTGAACGCCGTTATTGGTAATGAACACGCCTTCCGGCGTCCCGTTCCCCTTGGTATACAAACCCTGGTTCAGGGCGTTGAGTGTAGGTAGACGCCCCGCTCGAGCCTGGCGAGCATCTTCCCGCGCCTGCAGGGCTGCGAAGTTGGCACCCTGCAACTGGCCCGCATGCTGACGGGCACGCGCAATGGCGTCCTGAAGAGTAATGGAAACCGGCGGTGCCTGTGCCACAGCGACACCGGCCAATGTTGCGAGACAGAATGCGACCCTGGTTATCAATTGCAAGCGAAGTGTAGCAGAGCCTTCCTGAAGGTTTGCTGAAGAAAAAATCCGGACGCACCTTTCGTTTGTTGGCGTAACATACTTCTGGAGGCCTTCCAATACCTATGTACCACCTTCGCGCCGTGCTCCTCGCAACATCCTTAGCCGTCCTCGCACAGGGCGCAACCACATACAAGGTCACTGCCCGCTATCCGGTTCCCGGTGACGGCGGCTTCGACTACATCACTTTGGACGCAGCTGCCCACCGCATCTACGCTTCCCATCAGACTCAGGTCGACGTTGTAGACGCGCAGTCCGGCAAGCTTGTCGGCACCATCCCGGATACACCGGGAGTCCACGGCGCCGCTGTCGCCACGCCGTTCAAACATGGATTCACCAGCAACGGTGGCGAGAACAAAGTCACCATGTTCGACTCCGAGACCCTGAAGGTCATCAAAAAAATCGATGTCGGCAAGGGGCCAGACGGTATCTACTACGAGCCCGCTTCAAAGCGCATCTTCACCAACAACCATGGCACCCATGACGTCACTGCCATTGATGCGGCGAGCGGTGACGTCGTTGGCACCGTGAAAGTGGATGGCGACGGCGAACAGGCCATCATCGCCAAGAACGGCAACATCTACGTCAACAGCGAAGAAGCGAACGAAGTTGTTGTGTTCGACCCCAAGACCCTGCAGGTCGTCAAACGCTTTCCCTTCACTCTCGCCAAGACCCCCACCGGCCTCGCCTACGACGCGAAGAACAACCGCCTCTTCGTCGCCTGCCGCACTGAGCCGATGGTCATCGTCATGGACGCTACTTCCGGCAAAACGATCACCAGCTTCCCCATTGCTGCCGGTGCGGACTGGGCCGAATACGACGCCGACGCCGGCCTGGTCTTCGTCTCCACATCTTCAGGAAACCTCAGCATCTTCCACCAGAAGACGCCTGATGTCTATGAAGACGCTGGTGCCGTGATGGTCCAGCCGGGTTCCCGCACCATGGCCTTCGACCACCAGACAAAAAAGATCTACTTCCCCTCGGTGGAGTATGAGATGCGACCGAACGCTGATCCTGCGAAGCAACCCCGCCGCGTCATCAAGCCCGGCACCTTCAACGTCCTGGTCCTGTCGAAGTAGGCTCCATGCGCGGCTGGCGGTCACGATCAGCACACCGAAACGTCGCCGAACTGACATTGAACATTAACCTTGGTCGGGCAAGATCATCTTATGTCCCGATCTTTGGTGCGGCTCTTGCCGCTGCCCTTCCTGCTCACTTGTATGGCGTGGGCGCAGTCCGGCGCCGGCCAGGGCGCCGTTGTAGGCAACGTTTCTGACCCTACTGGCAAATCTGTCCTGAAGGCCGATGTCACTCTGCGTTCCACCGGAACCGGGCTTACCCGCAGAGCCACGACCGATTCCGAAGGCCACTATCTCGTCGGCGCGCTCCCCGTAGGTACGTATATCTTTGAAGCGACCGCACCGGGCTTTGGAACGGCGCGTGTGGCGGATGTCGACGTCACTGTTGGCGAGACGAAAACCGTCAACGCGGCCCTGCAGCTTGCCTCCACCAGCACCCAGATCAGCGTCGTTGAAGGTGCCCAGATCGTCAATGAAACGGAGGTAGCCAGCAGCACCTCGCTCAATCAGCGTGCTATCGAAGACCTCCCTATTCGCGGCCGCAATTTCACCCAGTTCATGCAACTGACGCCCAACTCGGTCCAGGAAACCAACCGCTTCGGAATCGTCATTAACGGCCAGCGCTCGCATCTGGTCAACATCTCGCTCGATGGCGTGGACTTCAACGACCCTCTCCAGGGCGGTCAGCGTGGCGGTGGTGCAAACCAGTCAGCTTACTTTTTCCCACAGGTTGCCGTGCGCGAGTTCCAGGTAATTCGCGATGGCGCCTCTTCCGAGATCGGTCGTACCAACTCCGGGTACGTCAACGTTGTTACGAAATCCGGGACGAACGAAATTCACCGCGAAGCCTTTTACAACAACCGCAATGGCAGCCTGACTTCGCCCGATGCCTTTGGCAACGATTCCAGCGCAAATGCCCAGAATCAATTTGGCGGGGGGATCGGCGGCCCGATTCGCAAAGACAAGCTGTTCTTCTTCGCCGCCATCGAGAAAAACCTCGTCACCATTCCTTACACCGTCAGGTTTAACGCGCCCACAGGCGGTACCCCAATACCCACTGATATCGCAGCGCTGCAGGGAACTTTCGCGGGCAAGAATAATCCCCTCGTCGCCTTCGGACGTCTCGACTACCAGTCCAGCCCGAAGCACTTCGTGAACTTCCAGTACACCTACGCCGCACAGTTCGGCCTGACCTTCAACGGACCGACCGGCCAGACCAACGCCGCTGTCACCAACAATCTCGAACTCGACCGTGCGAGCCAGGGCGTGAAAGGCGCAGTCACCAGTATTCTTTCTTCCAGCATGATCAACGAAGTTCGCTCGCAGTGGGCCTACGACAACCGTCTCTTCAGCCCGAAAAGCCTCCTGCCGGAAATTGACTTCAGCGACAACTGGGCCGTTCTCGGCGGCGGTAAAGCGGGGTACGAGATTTACAACGTGAAGAAGTTCCAGATCCTTGATAACCTCACCTGGTCGCATGGGCTGCACACCGTCAAAGTTGGTGTCGATATCAACATCAACCCCGAACAACAGCTTCGCGAGGCGAACTACTCCGGCCTGTACCTCTTCAAGTCGCTGGCCGACTATCAAGCCGCTCTCGCCGGCGACAAGACAAAGATCAGCCGATACCAGCAATCCGTTGCCGCTAATGGCACCCAGGGCAAATACGAAGGCACGCAGCAGGACCACGCGCTTTTCATAACTGACACCGTGCGCCTCCGCCGCGACCTCACCGTTACTGCGGGCCTGCGCTGGGAAGGCCAGATCAACCCCCAGCCCACCAGCCCCAATCCCGTCTACCCCATTACCAGCAAGATCCCCAACGACCTGAAGATGTGGCAGCCCCGCCTCGGCTTCGCGTGGAACGTGGGTGCGAAAGGAACCACCGTCATCCGCGCGTCCGGCGGCATCTTCGACGCCCATACCCCCGGTTACCTCATGCAGAAGGTCTTCACGGATAACGGTGTCAACACCCTCGTCCTCGATACCAATGTCGATCCGGCGCTCGTCAGCTACATCACCGTCCCGCTCCGAGTGGACGCGCCGCCCACCGGAGTGAAAACGCCCCTCGTCGGCTTTATCTTCGGCTTCGACCCCAGCTACAAGAACCCGCGCTCGGGTCAGGTTGCTCTCTCTGTAGAGCAGAAACTCGACAGAGACACCAAACTCACCGTCGGCTTCGTCCGCAATTCCACCTGGGGCCTGCAGCGTCGGATTGATACAAATCTGTATCAGCCATCCATCATGTCGAACGGCATGCCTGTATACCCGACCTTCGACACCGCCGGTAATCTCGTGTACGCCTCCCGCTGGGACCCTGTTACAGGCCCCGTATTCCTCGACTCAGCAGGTAAAACACTGAAGGCTGCCGTGGCTCGCCCTGATCCGCGTGTGGCTCAGATCAATATCAACAAGTCGGTAGGCCACTCCAGCTACAACGGCTTCACCATGACTATCGAGCACCGCATGAGCCACCGACTGCAGGCAACCGCCAACTTCACTCACGCCTTCAATCGTGACGACGACTCTAACGAGCGCGACTTCAATCGGCAAACGGCTCTCAACACGTACAACCTGAAGCTCGACTCCGCCTGGTCTAAAAACGACATCCGAAACAATGGCAACCTCAACTTCCTGTACGATCTCGGCAGGGGATTCACTCTCAGTTCTCTTTTTCTTGCCCACACTGCGGCCCCGGTGAAGGCCGTCGTTGGGGCAGATCTCCAGAACGACGGCAACAGCGTTAACGACGTGCCGATTCTCAACGGCAGCGTTGTGCCGCGAAACTCGTTACGCGGGCCCGGTTTCCTCGATTGGGACATGCGCCTCCTCAAGGAATTCAAATTAGGCGAAAGCGCGCGCCTGCTCTTCTCGGTCGAGGGCTTCAATCTTACCCGCTCAACGAACAAGCTGTTCTCGAGCGACGGCGAAACCTCATTCGGCAATCCGACGGCTGCTGTCAACGCGAAGACCGGTTTCGCCTACTCCAGCAACACGGCGCTCATCCCCACATCCTCGCCCGGCACCGACTACTTCGGCGGAGCAAGGCAGGCTCAGTTCGGCGCGCGTTTCGTTTTCTAAGCGGCGCCACAAATCAAAACAGCCGGAGCCTCCGGCTTAAACCGGATCGTCCTGCTATTTCTATTTCCTTTCCAGGAAGAAGTGCGTGGCTTTCTCGCTGGCGCGCTGCTCAGTCACCGAGAAGCCCAGCGCGGGCAGATCGAGACCGGTAAACAATGCTTCGCCCTGACCGAGTACCACCGGTGCAAGGGCAAAGTGCACGGAATCGATCAGCCCGGCCCGGAGAAATTGGCGCACGGTCGAAACACCGCCTCCCACGCGGATATCCTTTTCACCCGCCGCTTGTTTCGCCAGCCGCAGTGCTTCTTCGATACCCGCCGTCACGAAGTGGAAAGTCGTGCCGCCTTCCATCACCAAGGGTTCGCGTTCGTGGTGCGTCAGGACGAACGTATCGGCATGATACGGCGGGTTGTTGCCCCACCAGCCCTTCCAGGAGTCGTCGAGCCAGGGCCCACGTACGGGACCAAACATGTTGCGGCCAAGGATGAACGCCCCGAAGTTGCTCATGGAGCGCTGCGCCATCTCGTCGTCCACGCCGCCGGTTCCGCCTTCTTCCCCATGCATCGAGCAAAACGTCTTCGTAGGGAAGAACCACTGGAACAGCTCCGGCCCCCGCTTCCCCAGCGGGTTGTTCAGGCTCTGCTCGATACCCGCCCCAAACCCGTCCAACGAAACACCAAACCCCGCAACTCGAACCTGACCCATACCTTTTTGTACTCTCCCCAATCATGCTATCGCCTGACTGTTTTCGAGTCACATATAGCGGTTCTCGGCAGTGTTACGGACAGATTACCGTAGGCCCCCGTCGGCTCGCAATGTCCGGGCACTTGAAGCTCGGCTGGGAGGCAGGCGGCTGCCTCCTGACGACATGCCGGCTCACTTGCGGGTCGGGATCCTGTGCCAGCTTCTCCAGGATATCCGGACCAGCAGCTTTGTTGAGCGCCACGGCCTCTCGAACGGACCTCGCGGAATCCACGCTAAGCCCGCGCGGTACGTCGTCAGGCGTGTGTGGATTCCTGCCTACCCTCGCTCGCACGCCCTCGTCGGCGCTGAGAGCCAGCGTGGACAAAACATCTCGCGGCGTCGCGGCATTGCCCGACAGATTGTAAGCCATCGCGAAGGGGTCTTCGTTTGCGAGTCGCCGAATCGTAGCTTCAGACAGTTTGCCGCTCGAAGCCGCGTACTCTCTTACCGAAAGCGTTTTGCTGTTGGCTAAAAACTCCAAATCCTCGGGTGCCGCGTTGGGATGACGCGCGACCAGCCTCATCACGGCCATGCCCCGGCCATTCTTGCCCAACACTTCGAAAGCACTGCTCATGCTTTCGCTCAGTTCCGGCAGGTCCGTCGCGACGATCTTGTGGAGTACCGAAGCACTCGCCTTCGGATGGGTCGCAATGGCTCCGAGGATGAACTTGTTGCGAGCCAACTTCGGGTCCCGCATGACAGCCTCTAACTGAGCGGAATTCATCCGCTCTACCCGAGCGACTTCCTGCTCCAAATCGTTTCCCCGCCACAACGTAGTGACAATCCATCCAGCTACTAGCAGAGTCACCGCTCCAGCCGCATATGCTGACCATCTTCGCCGCTGCATTGGAGATCGTCGCCAGGTCACGAAGTAGCCCGTGCACCACCCGGTGGCAAAGCCTGGGACAGCAAACAAACCCGAGATGAAGGGAGCAAACAAGTACCCGATGGCAGCCGTCGAACTGCGCGAGTTCGATGTCGTGACACAGACGCTGAGGAAGGTCAGACAAAACACCACGACAGCGAATGACCAGCCCCAAATACGCGGTGACCCGGGATCAATCTCCGCCTCAGCCTGCCTGTGAAACAGTGAGTCCACGTATTACCTCAGTTCCTGACGATCGACCACATGCAATCTGTCGCGCTGCTTGATTTTCGCACCCGCCCGCCAGGATGCGTCTCCGAATCTGTGAACAGCAGTTCACCCGCCGTTTGACCCAGACGATCAGCACAAGTATGATATGGCCACTGCACCACATCGGCGCAATCCGCCGCATGAAGTCTGCTTCCGAGGGAGAGTACGGTCCGTTATGCGAAACACTTTGCTGAGTTCTCTGCTGTTCCTGTTGCTGCCCGGCCTCGCCGCGGCGCAGGTCACCACCTCCACCATAGCCGGGGTCGTGGCCGACAGTGCCGGTGGCGCGGTTCCCAACGTGCGAGTCGTCGCGACCCTCTCTGCAACCGGACAGCAGCGGGAATCGACCACGAATGAAGCGGGCGAATTCGTGGTCCCGCAACTTGCACCTGGCAGCTACAAGCTGACGGCCAGCGTTTCCGGCTTCCAAACCGCCGTCGTCCAGAACGTCACGCTCAACATCGCCGAACGTGCCATCGTCAATCTCACTCTTCAAGTCGGCCAGGTTACAGAGCAGGTAACCGTCACCGGCTCGGCGACTCCCCTGCTCGAAGTCGAAACAGCGTCCCTCGGGCAAGTCGTCACCCAGAAGGCCATCAACGACCTGCCTCTCAACGGTCGCAACTACCTGACTCTCGGGTCGCTCTCTCCGGGCGTCATGCCGCAGCTGCCAGCCGGCACCGGCCCTGCCAGCTTCGTGGCCTCTACTACAGGGCGCTCAGACCGCAGCCTGCTCGTCGGTGGCCAGCGCGAAAGTTCCACCAGCTACCTCTTCGACGGCGTCGAAATGCGTAACCCGCGCGTCGGTGACAGTTCCATCACACCGTCTCTCGATGCAGTGCAGGAGTTCAAGATTCAGCGCAACTTCTTCCAGGCGGAATTCGGCACCTCGCCAGGCATCATCAACGTCGCCAGCCGCGGCGGCGGCAATGGCTATCACGGGTCCCTCTTCGAATTCATCCGCAACGATGCCATGGATGCCAGAAACTTTTTCGCATCCACAACAGAGCCCTTCAAGCGCAATCAATTCGGCGGCTCCGGTGGCGGACCGGTGAAGCGGGACAAGATCTTCTTCTTCGGGAACTACGAGGGCTTCCGGCAAAGGCTCGGCGTTATCCAGCGCGGCACTTTTCCCACCCAGAGCCTCCTCGGCGGTAACTTCTCGGGCCTCGCCACCATCTACGACCCACTGACGTTTGACCCGGCCACCAACACGCGCCAGCCGTTTGCGAACAATCAGATTCCCGCCAGCCGGATCAACACTGTCTCGAAGAACTTCCTGCCCTACATCCCGGTCGTGAACACACCCGGCGCTAACAACGTTCAGGGAACCCCGGTGCAGCGCCTCGACGACAACCAGTTCAACGTCCGGGGCGACTGGCTGATCAACAGCCGGCACTCTCTCTTTGGCCGCTTCACCCGGCAAAACGCGCCGCTCACGCCGGCCGCGCTCGTCCCCTTCGGCGGCACCCTGGTCGAGTCGAAAGGCATCTCCGCCGTGGCGCAGCTCACGTCGTCAATCTCACCCACGCTCGTCAACGTAGGTCGTGTCTCCTATACCTACATGTCGCTGTTCGGGCAACAGGTGCCCGTCAGCACGAACCTCGCTCAGCAGATCGGTATCACCGGCGTATCCACTTCGCCCATCAACTGGGGAGTGCCGAACGTAGCGTGGCAGGGCTTCAGCGGCATCGGCAGCAACGGCCTGACCCAAGGCAACAGGCTCAACACCTATTTCGTCAGCGACGACCTCACCTGGATCCGCGCCGCTCACACGCTGAAGGTGGGCTACAACCTCGGTCAATCGCGCCTGCTGCTCGACAGCGACAACGGCCCCCGGGGCAGCTTCACCTTTAACAACAGCTTCACCGCGGCGCTCGACGCAGCCACGGGCAATCCCGTCGCCAACACCGGCGCCGGTGTCGCGGACTTCCTGCTCGGCTATCCAACCAACATGAGCGGTGCAGTCGGGACCTCACTAACGCACTTCACTTACTACTCGAACAACCTTTACATACAGGACGACTGGAAGGTCACGAAGGAACTAACTCTGAACTACGGGCTCCGCTGGGAGTATCAGGGTCCCGCAACCCCCATCGATCAGGAACTCAACCATGTCTACGGCTTCAATTTCCAAACAGGCAAGCAGCTGTTCCCCACCCTGAAGCAGGTTCGGAACTCTATCATCAACCCCGATTACAAGAACTTTGCCCCCCGCCTCGGGTTTGCCTACAACCCCGCGGCACTCAAGAGCTGGGTGTTCCGTGGCGGCATCGGAATCTACTACGACCAGACGCAACTCAATGAGACCCAGTTCATCACCAACGGGCCGCCGATCTTCACCCAGCAAAACATCAACGTCACCGGCCGCGGTCTGCCCGTATACCAGTTCGGCGTGAACACACTGCCCGTCGTCACCATTCCGCCGGTCGACGCGAACTACATCACGCCCGCTGGCACCAATCTCTTTGTGGAAGAAGCCACTGGCAAGAAGCCACGCGTCTATATGTGGACCGCCTCTGTTCAGAAATCTCTTCCTCAGGGCTGGCTGTTCGAAGGTGCCTAGGTCGGTTCGCATGGGCGTCGGCTGTCTAAGCGCTACAACGCTTATGCGAACGTCACGCCCGGAGTACTCTACGACGTCACGCCTGGCGTCGCGACCCGATATCCGCAACTCAATCAGATGCTTTACTCGTCACAGGCGGGCTGGTCCGACTTCAATGCGATGAACCTCAAGCTCGAGCGGCGCTTCGCCAACGGGTTCCAGGTTCTTCTGGCCGAGACGTGGGCCAAGTCCATCGATTCCGATTCTGCCGGGTCCTTCGGCTCTCCAAACCTGAACCCGGCCAACTTCCAGCTCGATAAAGGTCCTTCCGACTTCGACATCCGGCATCGCTTCGTCACCAGCATCGTCTACGAGCTGCCTTTCGGTCGCGGCAAACGCTTCCTCGGCAGCACCGGTCGAATCCCGGATCTGTTGGTCGGCGGCTGGCAGTTGAACACCATCGCTTTCTGGCAGACCGGCAACCAGCGCAGCGTGACGTCAACCAACCTGACCGGCATCTCCTACGTGACACAGCGAGCCGATGCCACCGGGATCGCACCAGGCAGTGCCTTTGGGAGTATCCAGCCCGGGCAGGACTTCGGCGGCGCGAACACCTCGCGCTACTGGTTCAATCCGGCGGCATTCCGCGCGACGGCGCCACTGAAGTTCGGCACCTCCGGTCGCAACGTCATCACTGCCCCGTCGTGGACCAACTTCGACATCTCGGCGTTCAAGAACTTCAGAGTCACAGAAGCAGTCACGGTGCAGTTCCGGGCTGAAGCCTTCGACGCTTTCAACAACGTGAAGTTCTTCCCGCCGGACATGAGCGTGGTGAGCCCCACCTACGCCACTCTGCAGAGCGCCGATCGCCCCAGAGTCATGCAACTGGCTTTGCGCCTGACTTTCTAAGGGACAGGTTTTCTCCTGCTCAAAAGAGCAACGGCGGGAACTTGCCACCGTGGCGCTCCGTACGCAACGGCTACTCTTCAGGCCTCGTGCGAGCACACCCGTGCTTCTGAGTTCGGTGTACGATGGCTAAGTGCGAATGCGAGGCTTGGATAGCATCACATCGTTGCCCATGATCGTGACCGGTGGCGCTGCCTGCCTGAACGCTTCAGCACGATGACACGCTTAGCCAGGTTCTCCCGGACGCCCGTCGCCGCGACGCTGCCCATCGCCGCGCTTCTCGCTGTCACAATTGGCTATCTCTCCTTCGACAATGCACGCAAGCGCACCCGCGCGAACGCCCAGGCCGAGATTTCCCGGAACATCCTCAATGCCGGCAACGAACTGCTGTCAACACTTCAGGACGCCGAGACCGGTCAGCGCGGCTTCCTGCTGACAAGGCGAGTCGAATACCTCGCTCCCTACCAACGCTCGCGTGCTCGAATTGCGCAGGTTCTCGGCCGGCTGCAGGACGCGACTACTCAGCGCCCCGATCAGGCCAAACGCGTTGCGGCGCTAAGGCCGGTTGTAGAAGCAAAGCTGCAGGAACTTGACGAGACCATCCGACTGGAGCGGGAAGGGAACAGGGATGGTGCTCTCCGCGTTGTCCAGTCCGATCACGGGAAAGCGTCGATGGATGCCGTCCGAGATTCGCTCGGCACCATTACCCAAGTCGCCGCAGTCCGGGTGCAGCAGTATTCCGCCGCCGCTGAGGCCAGTGCGGCCCGCCTTCGCGCCGTCAGCACCGGGGGCGGCATCATCCTGTTCGGTTTTCTTTCGCTCTCCGCGTTCACCGTCTTCCGTGAAGTCTCACGCCGGGAAAAGCTTTTCTGGGAGGCTGCGACGAATGCGGCGATTCTGAACTTCACTTTGTCGAGCATCGGAGACGCAGTGCTCGCCACGGACAAAAACCTCCGCATCACCTTCATCAACCGTGTTGCCTGCGATCTCTCAGCGTGGCGAGAGAGCGATGCCCTGGGCATGCCGGCCGAACAGGTCTTTCGTATCGTGAACGAAGTCACGCGCGAAAAAGTTGTTAGCCCGCTTGAAACGGCGCTCGCGACCGCGACAGTAGTCGGCCTGGCCAACCATACGATCCTGCTGGCACGAGACGGCCGCGAGATTCCAATTGACGACAGCGCTGCCCCCATCCGCGGTGAAGACGGGGCGATCGTAGGTGCCGTGATGGTTTTCCGGGACGTAGCCGCCCAGCGCGAGGCCGACCGCGTCCTTCGCGAGTCCAATCAACAGCTTCAGGAGTTCGTTGCCGCCGCGGCTCATGATCTTCGGTCTCCGATCGCCAGCATGACACGCGTCTCGGAACTTCTGAGTGCCCGATACTCGTCCCGTCTCGATGGTGACGGCAAAGAGCTCCTCAGCTACATCGTAAGAGCGGGCTCCCGCGCCGTGCGTCTGGTCGAAGACCTCCTGGCGTATGCCCGGGCCAGTCACTTCGAGCACCAGCCCGGCGTTTCAAGTTCACTCGCAGCCGCTTTGAGCGCAGCCTGTGAGAATCTTCAGGCGGAAATCGCAACCGCCGGGGCAGAGATCGCGGCCGGAGAACTCCCGCGCATCCCGGTCGAGGAAACGCACCTCGTGATGCTGCTGCAGAACCTCGTCGGCAACGCCATCAAATATCGCTCTGCCGATCCACCCCGCGTGACGGTCGGTGCGATTCAGCGCGACCACGATGCGCTTGTTCATGTCTCGGACAACGGCATCGGCATTGACCCACAATACGTTCCGCTCATCTTCAAGCCGTTCAAGCGTCTCCACGGGGAAGAGTTGCCAGGCAGCGGCATCGGCCTCGCCGCCTGCCAAAAGATTGTCGCCGGCTATAACGGGCGGCTCTGGTGCGAATCGAAAGCCGGCGTTGGCTCTACATTCTATTTCACAATCCCCGCGCCGCCGGACGGGGCCTCTGGTGACCCGGTCGAGCCGGCCGCAGCACCCGCCTGATCACCTCGGAGTCCGGCGTCACTGGGTCATTAAGGGAACTGGTGAAGTTCTCTCATCGCTTTCGCGAAGAGTATCGAACCTGCCGGAGTCAAATGATCCGAATCGAATAGCAGCGGTACATCGCGCGCCGCGTATACAGGGCAGCCCAGCTTCGTGCGTAGCTTCGTCCCCCCGTCGGCCCGCTTGTCACAGAGATCCTCAAAGGTGGATACATAACGAACGTTCCACTGGTCGCGCGCAACCTCCGCGAGCCTCTTGTCCGTTGCCGCAGGCTGCATCGAACTATGTGCGTCGATCATCCCCGGCCTCGCATCACGAAGGGCAATTGCCAGCAGGCGGGGCAGAGGAACGTCGAACTCCACGACCGGCCCGAAGAGGATCACCGGAATGCCATGCGCTCGCAGCCACTCAATGGTGAGTCCAAGTTCCGGAAAGTCAGATTCATCCCAGCGTCCCGACATTAACACGGCGTCCACATGATGGTGAAGAAGGTAGTCACCAAAGATGTACTTCCACATATCGACGCAGTAGTCGACGGTACCTGCCGGCTCATCCAAAAATGGCTTGCAGGACGTCACCGTTGCCTGCGAGAGATTGATCTCTGGAAAGACGGACTTCAGGCCGGGGTACAGGTGCGCCGCATGACTGTCACCGATCAAAAGGTAGTGCTTTCGCACCGGATCGTCGGCCAGGCAAACGTCCTTGTTGAAATTCGAGAAGGCGCTCCCAAACGTGACCGACGGATCGATAAAGCACACGTTCTCGCGGAACGCCGCAGCCGAATCGAAGTGCGTGAAACGATCCGCGGCAAGCGCCTGCGCCGGGAAGCGCGCAGGAAAGCCGTGCGATGCCACAGCGAACGCTCCCACCATCGCGAGCAGAGTAGTGGCAACGGCAGCCAGACGCAGCAGCGGACCACGCGCGAGGCGCATCCGGCCTGTGCGAAACGGTTGTTCCACCAGCAGCCACGAGAGCGTCGCCACCAGCAATGAAGCGAAAAACACGACAACCTTCACGGCCTTCGACCCGGCCGGAGCGCTGATCAGGAAGTAGCTGTTTTCCTGGAAGACCAGAATCGGCCAATGCCACAGATAAAGCGAATACGAGATCAACCCGATGAAAACGACGGGACGCCATGACAGCATCCGGCCAATGACAGAATCGCCCGTCTCTCCCGCAGCGATCAGGAGCGCAGCACCAGCGCACGGGGGCAGCGCCGCCAATCCAGGGAAGCTCGTCCTCGCCGTGTAGAACAGGGCGGGCAGCAGAATCAGCGGGAGCCCGATCGCAGCAGCGCAGTTGCGCTTCCAGTTGCTGTTCAGCGGAGGGACGTACCGTTGCGAAACGATGGCACCCAACAGCAGTTCCCAGGCCCGCAAAGGCGCAAAGAAAAACGCGGCCGTCGCGTGGTGCGGAATGTAGAAACAGGCCAACAGGAACGAGACCAGCGCAATGCTGCATATAGTCGCCCGCATTTGCCGAGGGAACGAGCGGTGGACGACGACCAGCAGCAGCGGAAAGAAGATATAAAACTGCTCTTCGACCGCGAGCGACCACGTATGCAGCAGCGGCTTTGCTGCACTCGCCGTGTCGAAGTAACCAGCCTGATGCCAGAACAGAAGGTTCGAGCCCGACACCAGCGCCGCCAGCATCGAACGTGCAAAGTCATCGATCTCCGACGGCACGAACAACAGATAGGTCAACACCGCAGCGCCCGCCAGCATCACGAAGAGGGCGGGGAAGATACGTCGAATCCGTCGCTCATAGAAATTGGCGACAGAAAATCTGCCAGCATCCAACTCTGCCAGAATGACTTTGCTGATCAGATAACCCGAGATGACGAAGAATACGTCCACGCCGACGTAACCACCCGTCACTCGGGTATGAAGATGGTCGAGCACGACAAGCAACACCGCAACGGCGCGAAGACCATCCACGTCGGGGCGATACGACACCTTCTGTTCGCGCGCGAACGCCGTTTCCGGCGATAGTTCAGACGAAAGTGGCAAACTATTTGGGAGTATACCCGGAAACCTCCCAAACACAAACCGAACGTGGTACGAATTAAAACACTGGAGTCTTGGTATCAGCTCAAGCGCACACCGAGAGTTTGCGGACCATCCGCGCCTTGTCCCGGCCGGGCGAGACCCAGTCTTTCCTGAGATCCACCGTCCGAAAACCCTGAGAAGCGAAGAATGGCGCTGCCTGCGGCGTAGTCTCCAGGCTGACCGTCTGAATGTTGCCGGAGGTCCTGCCCATCTCGCGCATCCGATACATCAGCAGATAGCGGCCGAGGCCCTGCCGCTGCCACTGGCGGCCCACCATACCCCATGTCAGCCGGGCATCCGTTGACCCGGCAGCAGGGATCGCATAGCCGCCGCAGGCCACCACCAGGCCTTCGTGTTCAAACACGAAGTAGTGCGCCGGATCGCCGTCAAGCCAACTCTCGAAATCCGCGCGCTCACGCGGCAGAAAGTACTCCGGAGTGTTCGAGTCGAACAGGCCCAGGCAGGCCTCACGGTCTGCTGGGGAATAAGCGCGGACATCCATCGACACGATGGTACCGGAAGCTCAAGTCACAACCGCGGCAGCAGCCGCGCGTTCTTCTGGCCCTTCAGCACCAGTTCGGCGGCGAGCAGGGCAGCCACCTGATCTTGTGCCAGCTGCGTTCGGTTCACAATGTCCTCCGCAAACAGCGGCCCGAATGGCAACGCCACCTTTCCGCAATCGATATACCGCGCTGACTTGCGATCGACAATCAGTACGTGGTCCGCCCCTGGCCGCCCTGCGATATCGATTGTCTTTCGCATCTCGATATAGCCCTCGGTTCCCAGAATGAAGGTACGCTCGTCGCCGAATGCCCTCAGTCCCTCCGGCGTCAACCAATCCACCCGAAAGTATCCGAACCCGCCATTGCCATGCACCAGCATGTCGCCGAAGTCCTGAAACTTCGGACGATGCCCATAATTCACGTTGGCCACCTGAGAAGTCGTCACCTCAGCCGCCGTGGACCCCGTGAAGAACACGAATTCGTCTGCCTGATGCGAGCCGAGGTCGCACAAAGTGCCGCCATACCGTGCCGGATCCCAGAACCAGTCCGGGCGGATCTTCTCGTTCACGCGATGCGGTGCCAGCTGGATCGTCTGCACCACACGCCCAAT
>JAOAPO010000620.1 GCA_025462945.1 Bryobacterales bacterium | reverse complement strand
GCAGGGTGACTTCGCGGGAAGCGCCCTTCGGTTGCAGATCGGTGGTGAGGATCGCGCGAGCCACGTCAGGCAGGCTTTCCTCATTGAGCTTCTCCACCAGTTCTTCCAGCTTATTCAGGATCAGGTCTTCTTCCAGCTCAACACCGATGACACCGGTGGAGGCGGGCAGAACCTGCGTAGGCTGCAGCTTCAGGAGTTTCGCCAAAGCTTTGGTGGTGTTGGCGGCGACGCGATCGCCATTGCGAGTTGCGCAGTTGGCGTTTCCGGAGTTGATAAGAATCGCGCCGCAGACTCCCTTTGAGAGCCGCATGTTGGCGCGCGCCAGCTTGACCGGCGCGCCCTGTACTTTATTCGTCGTAAAGACGGCAGCCGCTGCCGCGGGCACCGCTGATACGATCAATGCAAGATCGTCTTTCTCTTGTTTGCGAATGCCGGCGTACGTCGCGGCGTATTTGAATCCCAGGGGTAAATCGAAAGGTCTCATTTTTTAAGGTATTCAGTGCGGCAACTAGCCGCCTAACTGCTCCACTTCCACAATCCTGTGCCCGTTGGCGAAGACATCCGCCGCCATTCTTTTCCGGCCTTCTGCCTGCACTTCAAGCAGTTCCACGGCCGAGCCATCCGCGCCGATGGCAAATACTCCATGTTCACGTATTAGCGACCCGGGCGCAAGGTCCCACGTTTGGACGGCCATTTTGGCGAGCCAAACGTGCAGTTGCTGACCCCGGAAACTGGTATGGGCTCCGGGCCACGGCAACAAGCCTCTTATTTGATTATGTATTTCTTTTGCAGGTTTGCGCCAGTCAATCCGGCCATCCTCTTTTTTCAGGATGGGTGCGAGAGTCGCGAGGGAGTTGTCCTGCGGTTTGGTAGCGGCGGTCCCGGCGGCTAATCCGGCGAGCGTGCTGACCAGCAGGTCGGCTCCGGCGACGGCCAGACGCCGGCTTAGTTCGGGGGCCGTCTCGTCCGGGCCGATTTCGGTTTCCCAGGTGTCGATGACGTCGCCCGTATCGAGGCCCGCGTCGATTCGCATAGTGGAAACGCCGGTCTTCGGATAGCCTCGAGCCACCGCCCACTGGATGGGCGCAGCGCCGCGCAGTTCGGGCAGGACGGACGCGTGAACGTTGACAATGCCCAGCGGCGCGATGTCGATAACAGCCTGCGGAATGATCTGGCCGTAACCGACCACCACCATGACCTCAGGGGCGAGTTCCCGCAGATGCTGGATCGCTTCGGGGCGGCGGATACGTTCCGGCTGGTACACCGGGATGCCATGACGCAGTGCGGCCGCCTTGACCGGCGACGGGATCAGTTCCTGCTTACGTCCCTGCGGCCGATCGGGCTGGGTGATTACTTCCACCACCTGGTAGCCTGCCTGGAGCATGCGTTCAAGAGTGGGGACAGCGAATTCGGGGGTTCCCAGAAAGACCGCCTTCAATTCGTTACTCCCACTCGCCGGCCTTTTGCAGCTTCCGGATTTTGCGCTTGATCAAATCGCGTTTGAGAGCGCTCAAGTGGCTGAGGAACAGAATGCCGTTCAGGTGATCGATTTCGTGTTGCATGGCACGAGCGAGCAAGTCCTCGCCGGTGATCTCAAACCAGTCACCCTTCACGTCCTGGGCGCGGACGGTGGCGACTTTCGCACGGCGAACCGGTTCGCGGAAGCCAGGGATACTGAGGCAGCCCTCTTCACCGGTCTGCTTGCCGTCCTTAGCGATCACCTGAGGATTGATCAGCACAAGCTGTTCGGGCTCTTCGTCCTCTTCCCCGCCGGTCGTATCGATGACGGTGACGCGCTTCGAAACGGCGATCTGCGGGGCCGCAAGCCCGACGCCGTGCGACTTGTACATCGTCTCGAACATGTCCTCGATCAATTGATGCAGTTCTGGCGTATCGAACTCCGTGACGGGTTCGGCGACCTGCTCCAGAATCGGATTGTTCAAATAACGAACTACTTTGCGCACCATTTCTTCAGAACCTTCGGACCTGCTCTGTATACCCCTCGAAATTGCGTTTGGCTTCCGTGAGCGAATCGCCGCCAAACTTCTCAAGCATGGCGCCTGCGAGCACAATCGCGACCATTGCTTCGCCAATCACACCCGCTGCGGGAACCACGCAGACATCAGAGCGCTCGTACGCTGCTTTGGCCGTTTCGCGCGTCTCCAGATCCACCGATTCCAGAGGACGCCGGAGCGTCGAGATCGGCTTGAGGAAGCCCCGGACGCGAAGTTCCTCGCCGTTGCTCATGCCGCCTTCTACGCCACCGGCACGATTCGCGCCGCGGAAGAACCGGCGCTCGTCGTTCTTGTAATGGATGGTGTCCTGAACCTTCGAACCGAAGCTGAGCGCGCCATCTTCAGCGAACCCGACTTCTACGCCTTTCACAGCCTGCATGGAAACAATGGCCTGCGCCAGTTTTCCATCGAGCCGCGAATCCCACGTCGCGTGAGATCCGAGGCCGATGGGTAAGCCGCGCGCCACCACTTCAAAGATGCCGCCAACCGTGTCTCCGGTTCGATAAGCTTCGTCGACCACAGCCTTCATTTCGATTTCGGTGGCCTCATCCACACAGCCGAGCAGAACTTCGCGCTTCTTGCTCAAAGCAACGATCTCTTCCCAGCTTGCGTTCCGGTCGAGGCGTTTGGAGCCGACTGCCATCACATGGCTGAGGATTTCGATGCCGAAGTTCGCCAGGTATTGCTTAGCTACCGCGCCTACCGCGACCCGCATGGTGGTCTCACGGGCACTGGCCCGCTCGAGGATATACCGCGCGTCGGGGAAATCGTATTTGATCGCTCCTGCGAGGTCGGCGTGGCCTGGACGGGGCCGACTGACCTTCTTGTGGAGAGCCATGTCGCCGCCTTCCACGGGCAGCGATTCAGTCCAGTTCTTCCAGTCGGCGTTGGGAACGATAAGCGCGATGGGCGCACCGATCGTCTTGCCGTGGCGGACGCCGGAGACGACGGAAACCTTGTCGGTTTCAATCTTCATGCGGCCACCGCGACCGAAGCCCTGCTGCCTGCGCCACAGTTCGTGATTGATCGCGTCGATGGCGATTGGTATGCCGGAAGGGAGCCCCGTCAGGGTCGCGACGAGACACTCGCCGTGGGACTCGCCCGCCGTTTCAAAGCGGAACATTTAGATGTTGGTTGCGAACTCTTATAGTGACAGAAATGTGGGATTTTCGCTACTGCTGTGCGTTGGCCGACAGTTAAGCGGTATTAGAATCAACATGCCAGTGTGGCGGGCGCGATATTGTTGGGGAAGCCTATGGACTTGCCCGATGAGCACTGGATGCGAATAGCCCTCAACCTGGCGCTGGAAGCGGCGGCCTCAGGCGAGGTTCCCGTCGGGTGCGTTCTTGTTTGTCAGGGTGAGGTGATCGGCTCTGGGCGGAACTCGCCGATCGAGTTGCTGGACCCTACCGCTCATGCCGAAATGCTGGCAATCCGGCAGGGAGCTTTGGCTTTAGGCAACTACCGGCTGGCGGACTCTACGCTTTACTGCACGCTGGAGCCTTGCGTCATGTGCGCCGGCGCGATGGTTGCGGCGCGGGTGGGCCGACTGGTGTTCGCGGCGCGGGATCTGCGTTTTGGGGGCGTCCGGAGCAAGTTTCAGATTGCCGACTCCGACTTGCTGAATCACAGAGTCGCGGTCACTGAAGGTGTGCTGGGCGCGGATGCGACAGCCATGTTGCAAAGATTTTTCGCGGAGAGGCGGTAGTGCCGATGCAGGCTGTTCCGAAGTTCGATCCGACGCCATTGCTGGACACGTTTCGTGCGTCGCACCTGAGTTCGCTGGTGA
>JAOAPO010000428.1 GCA_025462945.1 Bryobacterales bacterium | reverse complement strand
ACCAGCGAGTGGGCCACGCGACCGCTGAGCGAACTGATCGAACACATCGTGGATCGACACCACGGCTTCGTTCGCCGGGAGACGCCGCGACTAACAGGTTTGCTGGCCAAGGTCAACGCGAAACACGGACCAACCCATCCCGAGATTGCGCAAATCGAGAGCCTGTTCGTGGCGATGGCCCAGGAACTTTCGACACACATGCTCAAAGAAGAGCAGGTCCTGTTTCCGCATATCGAGCGGCTCGAAGAAGCAGCACGAACGGGGGCGCCCGCACCCCAGGCTTTCTTTGGCTCTGTGTCTCGACCCATCGCCAACATGGCCGCTGAACACGACGATGCCGGCGCCATCCTGGCCCAGTTGCGGGAACTCTCGAGCGGCTACACGACACCTCAAGGTGCCTGCCCGACGTTCACGGCGCTCTACCATGGACTCGAAGAGTTCGAACACGACCTGCACCAGCACGTTCACCTTGAGAACAATATCCTGTTCCCCCGCGCTATTGAAATCGAAGCAGGACGGTAAGTAGCGCGCGCCCAAAGATCATTCGCAGAAGCTGCGGCGGACGAACGCTTCGGGTGGATCGCCCTGCCGGGGTGAAGGTTGGGTTCAGATTGCGCGGGCCGCGTCAGTTCGGCGTGGGCTCGTCGACGTGATCCACAACGATGATGTCGAAGTTTGTCTTGCGTGGGGTGATCTGCAAACCGAGTTCTCCCTTCAATGCCGCGTTGAGAACCCAGGCTGCGCCTGGCTGCTCCGACTGGTGCGTCGATGTGAATTCGACGTATCGCGCGAAATCGAACTGCAGATCGTATTTGCCGGTCAGGCTGGTTTCATCAGCTACGGGAGCTTCCAGTGGGCCGGACAGGAACCCAACGAACTGCTTCATCGTGAGATTCCGCGCAACGGTGCCGCGGGCAGAGTTCCGGCGGTAAACCTCGCCATTCGCGGCCGAGGATGGAACGTGCCCGGGTCCTTTGGCGATGTGGCGACGGTGAGAACGTAGCCGAGCATCTCTTTCTGTTCGCGGTGGCTGGTCAGAGGATTCACTTTGGCGACGAGGTCATAAGGCCGGTCCATGAGCGATGGCGGTCCCAGGATCTGCGAAGGGAGATGCCGCAGGCGAAGGCGATGCAGGCGCTTATCGGAACGTCGTGCATGCGAACGACGCTGTGGAGAACCGTTGTCTCGCCGTCCCGCTCGAACTCGAGATGCTCCGTCGTGAGCCGAATGGTGGCGACGTCGAAGGTGGTCTGCGCGGGCGGCAAGAGTCAGCGCCATAGAGAGGGAGAGATGCAGGAAGCGCAGCACAACCACCAATACGGTGGCGGTATTCGAGAAGTTCTGAAAGAACCGGGCGGATGGTCGCTATGCGGACCTGGAGCCCGCAACACGGTGATCTCGGAATGTGTATAACTTAGTCAGACGGAACAGCAGACGAGCATGCCTCGTGAAAAGCGGTTTTGTGCCGCTGCAGTCCGGTCTTTGGAGGCATTACGTGGTGTATTGCGGTCTTCCCGAGTTCGGCCTGCCGTTCATTACGGTTGAGGACTCCCGTTTCGATGAACTCAAAAGTCAGGTGGTCTTCCATCCGTTGGCCGGCAGACCGGAAGCCTCGCTGCCGGAGACCGTAATCGTCGTGAATGAGAGTCGGCAGCCCGTGCTGGCGATGTCATTTCTCTGGCGATGGACCGAAGGATCTGGTCAGGTCACTACAACGAGAATGCCCGGTGTGAGCTCGCTTTCTCAGCTGGGACCCGTTCAGGGCGATCCTCGTCAGCTGCGGTTCCATCCATTTCTCCCAGGTTCGAAACGCCTCGTTACGCCGGCCGGTGTTTTTGGGGACAACTCCGATGTACTCCCTGCGAGCAGCGAACCCTCGGGCTTCATGGGAAGCTTCGGTGGTGCGGGTGTGCGGGGAAGGAGGGGAATGAAGGAGCCTGAGCGGCAGTTGCTGGAAATGCAGTTGGACTCCGCGATATTTGCGGATGGCCTGTGTGCAGGTCCCGACGAATTGGGCGTTCTCGCCGCACTTGAGCCGGTGAGAAGGGAACAGCAGCGCATCGCCTCCGAGGCCGCCGTTTTGCTTCGAAGCAGTGCGAAGTTCGGAGAAGTGTTCGACTGCGTGCGTGTAGCGGCTCGACATCCCGGGCCAACGTCACTGTTTCAGGCCACGGACCCCTGGCACTTGCTTTTCACGTTCGGAACACAGGCAATGGATCGCCTGATTCATGCTCAAGACGAGCAGCGGGACGGGCTGGCTGCGTGGTTCGAGGAGCAAAGCAGACAGCCACTGTTGAAGCTTCGGCGGCCGTGAGAGCCCAGCTACGGTCGTATGCTGGCATCACTCTTCGTCTCTCCGGCCGCGGAGTTTCTTCGAAGAGGAGCGCTGGGCCTTCGCTGTGAGGCGACGGACTTTAGAGCCAAGCGTGGGCCGGCCTGGACGGCGAATTTTCGGCACAATCTGCGCGCGGGTGATCAGGTCATCAAGCCGAGCCCGGGCTTCGGCTCGGTTGCCTTCCTGGGTGCGGTGCTCGCGAGCCGTGATGATGAGAACGCCGTCCTGCGTGACGCGATTGCCGGCCAGTGCGAGGAGGCGCTTCCGTACGTGCTCTGGAAGCGAAGGAGACTGACCGATGTCGAAGCGCAGCTGGACGGCGGTGGAAACCTTGTTGACGTTTTGGCCGCCCGGCCCGGAGGCGCGAATGAACGTCTCGGTCAGTTCGGAATCTGGAATGTGTATCGGCACGTGCTGTTTCCATCATGCCCCCTGGCGACGCCTGGTCAGAGGCTCCAGAGCGCATCAGCTCTTTTTCATGACGGCCTGCAGTTTCTGGAGGATGATGCTGTAACGCTCGCCATACGCGAGGAGTTCGGAGTCGTTCCCGCCCGATCGCTCGTTGGCGTCGCGCAAGTGCCGAAGCGACTGCTCAACGGAGCTCGCCAGCAGTGTGACCTCATCCTGATCGAATACGGGAAGGTTGAAGGCTGGAGGTTCTGCCATATCGAACCAGCCAGCAACCGCCACGCCATCGTGATCGTGCGCATTCGCGTTTCGTGGCCTAATCTACGCTCGCCCCGGTGGATCGCTCACTTTCCTCGGTGACAATGCCCTTTTGCCCTGCCAGCAGCAACCGCTCATCCCTGAGGCGTTTGGCGCGTGCAGCAATGCCCTGCTGAAGCAGTTCGACGTCCGCGCGAGTCAGAGTCAACTGCCGCTGCAGCATAGCCGAATAGTCGTTCTGCGTATACCGGGCTTTCATGATGCCCTCAGCAGCGTGTTGGGTCTGGCCCTGCAGGACATGGATGATCTCGTGAGTGAGCACGTGGGCGAAGAGGCGAGGTGCCAGCCGTTCGCCCATCTTCTCGATCCGGTCGTAGAAGACTTCAATGTGGAAGCTTCCCTGGGACCCGGTCGATCCCTGTCCCGAAGTGAAAACCTGAAATCCGGCGTAAGGCATCGCGTACGCCATGGCGCCGGGGCGCTCGTCAGCCGGCGTGTTTTCCCGCAACTGTATCCGTATACTTCCGGCGTCACAGCCGACGAATCCCTGGTGCCAAACGATTCTGACACCAACACGCTCGAAAATGAGGGAGGTGAAGCTGAGCGCCTCCGCGACCCGGCGAACGTGCGGATCATTCGCGATGCAAACCGGAACCAGCACCGGCCTTTTCGACGCCCCCTGAGCGGACACGTCCGCTGCCAATAAAAGACCGATCAAGACCGCAAAACAAGATAGGTTCACGTCCGCTGCTCCTCCTGTCCCGGAAGAGGAGCACGGGGAGAAACCACCGAATCCGGCGTGTCTCATGCCAGCCCGACACCATCAAACGAACTCGACGCAGGTGCAGTTCAGAAGTGCGTACGCCAGGCGAACGGAACCGTTGCGTTAAGGTCCTTTTGCGTTTAGGATCGGTGTCACTGTGCTCCTGCCCGTTAATACGGTTCAAACGGCTCGCTGTTACTGAATTTTTTCGAAAACTTCGGACCCGGCCGTATCGAATACTCCTGTGAGCGTGTGACAGTTCAATGCCGGCCGACGGCTGCGGTCTGTGGCCGTTGACGCGTCGTCAAGTACTCTGAAGGGATGGATCCTGGCAAGGTCGCAAGCATTCTGGACCACATGCGTGGTGAGTGGAATGGAAGGGCGAAGAAAGACGCTAACTTCTACGTAGCATTCGGACGCCAAAGCCAGGCGGAGGACGAGTTTCTCGCCAGCGCGGCCGATGTGATGCCTGCGCTGGAAGAAGCGTTCTCGCGGCTGCCACCGGGGCCGAAGTCTGAACGCCGAGCCCTGGAGATCGGCTGTGGACCCGGACGGCTGATGCTCCCAATGGCTCGCCATTTCGGCGAAGTGCAGGGCGTCGACATCTCCGAGGAGATGGTCTCACTCGCCCGCGAGCGCCTGAGTCACATACCCTCCGCTCACGCACAGGTAACGTCCGGTGCTGACCTAAGTATGTTTGCAGACGCTTACTTCGACTTCGTGTATTCGTACATCGTGTTTCAACATATTCCGGGTCGCGAGATCGTATTGAATTACCTGCGGGAGGCCCAGCGAGTCCTCAAACCGGGTGGCGTGCTGCGCTGCCAGATCCGTGGAACTGCCCCAATCCCTTCGGAGATGGAGCGCGAATCGGACACATGGACCGGCTGCTTCTTCAGCGCTTCTGAGATCGCTGAGTTCGCGAGAGAGCAAGCCTTTCCTCTCACAGAGCTCACGGGACTCAACACGCAGTACATGTGGACAACGTTCCAGAAGCATGGTTCCAGTCGGGCAGAATACGATGCAACACGAGTTCTTCTGAAGGATGTGACCGCTGCGAGCGGGCCGGGCCGCGTCATTCCGGATCGGGGTCGAGATGCGGCTATTAGTCTGTGGCTGGACGGAATGCCTGCGGCCGGGAGCCTCGCTGACGTACAGGTGTTGTTTGGGGACCACCGGCAGCTTGGCTGTTATCTCTCCCCCGTCTCGGAGTCCGGTGGATGTCAGATGAATGCCCGACTTCCCGATGGCCTGATGCCGGGTGAATACACGGTGCAGCTGGTGGCCGGGAAGCAGTTGTTTTCGGGAACGCAGGTCGTGACCGTTCGGCCTTCCGGCCCTCGGTGCCCGCGTGTCGTTTCCGTTACTGACGGGATCAACTTAACGTCGGCATACCGAGTCGAGACCGGTGGAGCGAAGGTAGTGCTGGAGGATATCGCGAGCCCCGAGCAGTGTCGGTTTGCGGTGGCCGGAAAGCCCGTGGAGTACCTGCAGTGGGAATGCACAGACCCCATCACTTCGACTTTCCAGTTCAGTTTCCACCTCAAGCCCGGTACCCCAAAGGGACGGGTTCGTCTGACTGCAGAGGTGGCGGGCCTCGCACTGGATCCCGTCCAGGTGGATGTCGTCGAATGATGTTGACGGTCCCTCTATGTTCCGTGATGCCCGCGGGACAAGCGATCGGTGCAGATGCCGACTGACTCAACGTTCGTGGACCGCGCGCGTGCGCTTTCGCGGACGCCTTTTCTGTTGCCTGCGATTGTCTTCGCCATAAATGTCCTTGTAGCCTGGAAGCTTTTTTGGGTTGAGTATCTTGACCAGTTGCCCTCTGTCGAAGGTGAGTTTATTGCCATGGCGGCGTACATCCAGCGTCACTGGCCCGGTTACGACTGGCAGTCGCTTTGGAATGCCGGCTTTCCTGTGGTTCGCACGTACCAGCCGCTCGTCCACTACACGGTGGCAACGTTCGCGTCCGTTTGCGGCATCAGCCCGGCAGCGGCGTTCCACTTTATCGGGGCTCTCAGCTACTCCCTCGGGGGTGTGGCGTTCTACTATCTCGTCAGGAGTTTGTCTTCCAGTCGCGCTCTTGCTTTCGCAGGGGCACTTTGTTTCTCCCTTTTTTCTCCTTCCGGCCTGCTTGTCTCCGGCATTCGTGCCGACATGGGCAGCCTGTGGAACGCGCGCCGGCTCCAGGCGCTGGTAGTCTACGGCGAGCTGCCCAACCTGACCGGCCTGATGCTGGGAATGTTCGCATTGGGCCTTTTCCACCGTGCCCTGATGCGCAAAACGCCGCAGTCCGCGCTGGCGGCATCGATTCTGATGGCAGCGGTACCTGCGACCAACTGGCCTTCCACCGTCGCTCTTGTGCTCGCGATTCTGTGCTACCTCGCTGCTCTTTCGTGGCGCGAACTTCGTGATGTTTCCCCGCGAGTGGCGGTCATCGGGACAATGGCGGCCGTGTTCGCACTTCCATTCGCCTTGCCCTCGACGATCTTCGCCACATACGGCAACGCGAACATCATGGTCGATCTTCCGACGCACGGGCCGCGCCGCTGGATGGCAGCAGCGGGGCTTCTTGCCTGCGGATGGCTCCTTCGGGTCGTGCTTGCAAAGTTGCAGGCCAACTTTGGCCTCCGCTTCGCCGTACTTTGGCTGAATGTCCTTACGTGGGTCGTCCTCTCGTCGACATTCGCAGGCGTTGCGATACTTCCGCTTCCATTGCGGTTCCATATCGCAATGGAAATACCTCTGACGCTGACCGCTGTGTTCCTCGCCTGGAGGTTTTCCAGCTGGTGTTCACAGAACAGACGATTAGTTGCGGTGTCTCTCGTGTGCTTCTGCTGCGTGCAGGTTTACCACTATAAGCGGCATGCGCGGGCGATTGTCCGGAAGCTGGACATCACCCATACCGTGGAGTATGAGGAAGCGAACTGGTTCAAGGCGAATATGGCAGGCGAGCGGGTACTCACGCCGGGGAGCATTCAGTTCTGGCTAAACGCGTTTACCTCGACGCCGCAGATGACGGGCTGTTGCGAACAATCAGTTCTGCGTCGCGAGAACGTCATCGCAAGTTATGTTACTTCGGCAGGGTACCAGAGTGATGCCGAGTCTGGCGACTATTCACTTCTGTGGATGAAAGCCTACGCGGTCCACGCCGTGTCGATCGGTGGCCCGCAGAGCAGGGAGTCCTATAAGCAGTTCCCGTTTTTCAAACGTTATCAGGGGCTGCTCCCTCTCTTATGGTCCCGAGGCGACGATTATATCTACGGGGTGCCAGCTCGTGTTCCCGGTCTGGCAAGGGTGGTGGCTATATCGGATCTGGTCCGGCATCCGCCCG
Organism: Bryobacterales bacterium; assembly: GCA_025462945.1. Taxonomy (GTDB): domain Bacteria; phylum Acidobacteriota; class Terriglobia; order Bryobacterales; family Bryobacteraceae; genus BOG-234. Next base: position 13,391 of record JAOAPO010000428.1, on the reverse strand, counting down.
CGAACGGAATCGATGTGGGCGAGTTACGCCCGTTTGTAGCAGCCATCGATAACCCATCGCTGCCCAAAGCATCGTGGCATTGGAATGATGTCAATTCGGCTACCATCCGGGCTTCGGTGGAGCCCCGCCATGCGATTGCAGTAGCGCTGAACTATCACCCCGGTTGGCAGGCTTCGGTTGGGGGGAAGCCGGTCGCTTTGCATGCCGATGGAATGGGAATGATCGCGATCGAGCCCCGGTGCTCCGGGCCGTGCGTCATCGAGCTGCACTGGAGTCCAGGTATCGAGCCATGGCTCGTTGTCCCCGCCGCGCTTCTGACGTTTGTCTTCGCATTACTTTGGTGCTATCGGCATAAACGCGCCCGCGGGCTTGATCAGAGTTCGTCGATGTAAGGGGCAGCTTAAAGGATGTATTCGAGGGCACTCCGCTGGATTGTGAGTTTTGCTTCAACCCGCTACCGTTAGGCAGGAGTAACTCTTGACCCTCAAATGTTTGCTGTTACTGGCGAGGTACTCGCTGTATTGTCTCCTCCTCAGCTGGATAAGTCTGAGAGCGCAGGCCGCCCCGCCAGCGCCTTTCATTGATCAGCTTTCTCCACCATCCGCCGACGTCGGCTCGGGGCCCCTTTCCCTCACCATTAGAGGCGCCAGCCTTGCCCCTTCGGCGAAAGTGAGCTTCAATGGACAACTCCTCACACCAGATGCGATCACGAGCAGTCTGATCACTGTCACGATTCCGTACTCAAGCCTTGCCATCGCACGGACAGCAACCGTGAGCGTGATCAACGAGCCGTCATCCGCGGCGAGCCGCTCGAACACGAAGTTCTTTCCGATCTCCACCCCCACTGCGTCCAGCTTCCCGTATACCCGTTCTGTATCCGAACAGGTGCGTCCAGTTGATATCGCTACGGCTGATTTCAATGGCGATGGTAATCTCGATCTCGCGGTCCTGAACGATATCTCGCTTACCGTGATTATCCTTCTCGGCGATAGCGCCGGCAACTTCTCTACTTCGACGCTATACACCGTACCTAATAAGCCGTATTTCATCCAGGCCCCGGATATCAACCACGACGGAAACCCGGATCTTCTTGCCCTGAGTTCACCGCAGGCGACATCGCAGAATTCGACCATAACGGTTCTCCTTAGCGACGGAGCGGGAGGTTTCTCGGCCGTGACATCTTTTGCCCCGGGTGGCGGCCCTCCGCAAGCCGGGTCCGGGGCTGCCATCGGGGACTTCGACAGCGACGGTAACGTCGATCTGGTCCTCGGGAGTCCCTCTTTCCGCTTCGCGCTGTTTTCCGGTGACGGAGCGGGACACTTTGCATACTCGCGAGATCTGCCGAGAGGAACGATTGGGGGCTATGCCGCGATGCAACCCGGAGACTTCAACGGTGACGGGAAACTCGACCTTCTCGCCTCGGCAGGTGGCGTCGTGCCTGAAGCCACTATCCTGCTGGGCGACGGAACGGGTCACTTTTCTTCATCAACCTTCTCCCTTCAAGGTGGCTGGCGTGTGATCAATGACCTGAAAGCAGCAGACTTTAACCACGACGGCAAACTCGACTTCGCCGTCACCTCCTTTGTGGGTGGACTGCTGTGTTTCCTTGGCGATGGCGCCGGACACTTCACCCGACAGTATGCATGGTTCAACAACGGATCGGTTGCCTATTCCGTGATGGAGACTGGCGACTTCAATGGCGATCACGAACTCGATGTCATGCTGACGGGCACCCGCTACGGCTCCGGCCCCAACGTAATATTTTACGGGGATGGAACCGGCAGCTTCGTTCCTGTCGAGATTGACCAGCCGCTGTCTTCATTCAGCGCTGTTGCTGCCGGCGACTTCAACCGTGACGGGCGGCTCGACGCGGCGGTTGTGTATGCGAGCCAAGGCCCTACCCCGGGCGCCCTTACCATCCTTCTGCAAGCCCCCGCGCCCATCAACCGAACGTCCTACAGTGTGACCGACCTCTGCTATCCGCAAATCTGCAACGCGACTGTTTTGGGTGACGGCGGCGCTGCGGCGGGGCCTGGATTCATCGTTCACCCTCCCAGTGCTCCGCTCGATTTGACTCGCCTTGGGTATCAATTTATCCCGTCCGCAATGAACAAAGCAGGAATCGTTGTGGGCAAGGTACCAACCTCCCCAACGGAGGCGTATTTGGCGGTCTGGGAGCCTCAGCTTTCGCAGATGTTCAACATCGCCCGGACGAACCTCCAGACGTCCCAGCCCTTCATTAATGATAGAGGTGACGTCGCAGGGACTCCGGTCTGTGGCGAGAGTACATCCTGCTCAATCCCTGATGTCATCCCATCCATGAATGTCGCGGGTGTGAGAGCCATCTTCAACAATGGAAACGTCTGGGCCTTCGGCTCTTCGGAAGTCTACTATGGGCCGAGTGGAACTGCGTTCGATCTCCCAGGCTCCAGCTACTTGTTCAATACCGCGGGTCACCTTCTTGGCGTGGGCTCGGGCGCCGGCCAGTTCTTCAACTTTGGCTCTGGCATTACCCCGTTTCCGTTGCCCGCCGGATTCGTTCCACAGAGCTTCAACGATACGGGTGTGATCGTCGGCTTTCAGCGGACATCCGTCGATTCAGCTTTTGCGGCCCTCTATACAGCCTCGGGTGGGGTGGTGCCCCTCGACTCTCTGCTTGCACCTCAGGCTGGGTGGACGCTAAGCACCTGGCAGACAACAATGGCTGCACCAGCGGTCAAGATCAACAACGAAGGTCAAATCCTGCTCACGGCGACGCGAGACGGCAGAACCACCAGCGTGCTGCTCACGCCTCAGCGCGAGACGACGTCCTCGCTCATCACTGCACCAGCATTCGCGGCGGCCATGGTCGATTCGACTTTGGGCCGATCGCCTGCAATCCTGGCTGAAGCTGAAGGCATGCGCAAAATGCGCCCGCGTACCGATAAGACGGCCGACACAGGAGCCTGCGCCGTCCTGAGTCTCAACGCGGCGCGTCCGTTCACAACGCCAGCCGGGGATTGCCCCAGCGGGAACTGAGAGCGGTCCGCGGCCACGCCCCGCTGCGGTCCACGTGCAGATTATTTCACCTATTCTGCAATCTAACCGGGGCTGCTGGCCGCCCGTTCAGGAGATAGCTGCGTTCTGAGCGCGCCGCAAACCGGGCCCGGAAGTCTGAGCCGTGCGATTCGAGTAGTGCTTCAGCAGCGGGGGGCCCGTTTGCTGGTATAAGCAGCCCCACACCCACCGCCGGAGCGACAGTGGGATCCGATGGATAGCGGTACTCAACAGCGATCTCGCCCCTGTTGTTTATGGCAACCGGGGTGATTTGGATGTACGCTTCCGGATTGAGAACTCGCGTGGTGAGGTCGATCAGGCCGGTCGGCACTGAGAAATACACGGGCTGAACAGTTGGGGTGGCCCCGGAAGACGGTGTAGACGAATATCCGACGACTTCCTCTGCATCATTCATTGCCGTCCACGAATAGCCGGACGGGAGCGGAATACGAGCGAATGAGGTCTGGATGTAATCCCCCGTCGTTGAAGTGAAAAGAATATCGCCTCTGTTGTTCAAAACGAGCGGCGTGACTGGAAGCTGCGTGGTCCCGCGCCCGGGAGCGAAAAGGAAGTACTGAGAAGCGCCCGCTCCGGATTTCATCCCGATAACTTGCCGGGCATTATTGACGGTTACAGCGCTGGTGATGTCCAAACCCGGAAACCACGCGTCGAACGTGAATGGCCGGGCAAGCCCGGTGCTATCGGTGGCCGGGAAGGAGCCCCTCCCGACGATGTCGCCCCGGTCATTGACTGCCAGGGCTGATCCGGAGATCCAGCCGAATACGGACGAAAGGTTGGTTGCGGTGTCGTATGGAGGTGCGGACACAAAGGGCTCGCCGCTGCTTGCTGTGCCCACGATATCGCCTGCGGCATTGATGCCCTTGATCTCCGCTATGCCTGGGGGCGTGATCACCCCTGCATGGCGGGTGAAGATTGCGGGGTCGCCGCCCGAGCCAGCCGTTCCGATGACGGTGCCGTTGTCGCTTAACATGGTCGCGCTTGCGGACGTGTAGATATGGCCGCTGGTCAGCGATTCGAACCGGTAGTTTTGCCGGTTTTGCGCATCCAGGCACAGGTCCTCAGCCTGAGAGCCGACGTTGCAGGCGGTGATCGCAATTTGGCCTGGCGTCGACTGGGCTCGAAATGAACCGATCAGGCTCAATGAGCCGTTGTCCCGTACCCGGTATGCAACGATGTCATCGCCCTGTAGCTGGTACAAAAACCTTCCAGCAGGATCCAGCGCGAGCGCGCCCGTACCCGTACCGGTCAGCGGCGCGCCAATCGGCGTCAGGACGCCATCGAAGCCGATGTCCCAGGACTGAATTCGAGGTTCACCAGATACCGCACTATCCGCCGAGAAGATGAACCGCCCGCGAGGGTCAGCAGCGATGTTGCCGGAGTACACAACTGCACTCGGAGTGGCGCCAATCGAAGTGAGAGAACCTGAGGAAGTAATGCCAAACTCAAGGATGTTCCATTGCAGCCGAGGAGAATACGTTGCGGCATTCGGCCGGTACAGGAAGCCCGCGATCGGGTCCATCGCCAGCTTGCCATAACTGCTTCCGGCATCCAGCGGCGGACCGATGGCGGTCAGGAGTCCAGTCGCACCAATGCGGAAGGCACTGATGGTGGCCTGCGATTGTGCGCCAACGTTCAGCGCATACAGAAAGCGGCCGCCGGGGTCGACCATGAGGGAGTAGATACGCCCGCCTCGGGGACCGGCGTCGAGAAGCGTGAGTGACCCATCCGAGCCAATGCTGTACACGAAAACGCCCCCAATGTTATACATTCCCACGTAGAGGAATCGACCACTGGGATCACTTGAAATGCAGACCGGGAAGCCGGGCCCGAGGTTGGGAAGAAGTGTGGAGCCGATATCCGTCAACCCGCCGTCCCCGCCGATTCGGTAGCCAGAAATGGTCCCCCGAGAAAGGCTGTCGATTTGCAGCGCGTACAACCACTCACTGGTGAGCCGTTCACCTGCGTCTGCCTGCACCACCTGCAGAGCGATGCCGCGGTCGCGGAGCACAGGCGAGGAGCTGATCGGGCGCAGAGAGCCATCAGCACCGATTCGACTTACCGAAATCGTTTTGCCCGGTGAGTCGAGGGCATACAGGATTTGGGCTCGCAGCGGTGACCCCAGGTAGATAAAGTACACAAAAAAGAGAACGAGTTTTGTCGTCAAATACTGAGTATTTTCAGAGCGGCGCATCGGGGAACTCCCAGAATTAAAACATCTACGCAGAGTGTAGAGCGAAGCCTATATGGGGTCAACAGAAAACGCCCGCTGCTTCTCAGCAGACTCGATGTTGGCAGCAAGAACCTGTGAGACTTCACATCCTGAGGACTTGCATGCTTCTGAGGCGCGTGATTTGAGTGTGCCGCAGGGTCGGCGGCAAGCACCGCAGTCACCTTTGGATGCAGCCGGACGGCTAAGTGGCGATTTCCTGTCCGGGTTGCTGCGCGGCGGAGGGTTTGCATGCAGGCCATGAGATTCTCGGCGTGGAGCGCCTCGGATCGCCGAACTGCATGCTGGAAGGCAGTTGCCCGCCCCGGCACGCTTGACGGAACGCGCGCGAACACACATGTCGGTCCCGTTCTCCGTCTGCGTTCCGAGACACCCCCTTCGACGGCCTGGGGTCCTGAATTGCGAGCTTGCCAGCAGTTTCCATGCGTCCGGCAGCTTTCGTCGACGCGCCTGAGAAGCATATGGTCGGAGCCGTCTTCGGTTTGCGTGCCCAGGACCAGGGCGGTGTCGCCGTTGAAACGGACCTCAGCTCCCGGGAGAGCGGGGACGTCGCTATGTAGTTTGGCGTCGTCAGTAGGCTTCGTCGACGGCAAGTACCCCCGTATCGCTCCGAGAATATTCCGAACGAGGAGGGTTTCGCTCCACGGGGTTGCGATCAGGGAATCAGGGAATCAGGCGCGCTTCGCGCAAAGTGGCAAACAGTTGCATGAAGCTGTCCTCGCTGGCCTGGAATTCGGTGAAGCCAGCCTTGCGGCTCTTCGACATGTCGGTAATCACCTCGATCGGGCGGCCAAGGTCGGCATCGGTATGCCATGCCGAGGCAAGGACGTTCATGTCCGGTTCAGCCAAGCTGTATTTCTCCGCGATGGACTTCCATACCGGGGCTGCGTCGGCGAGTTGCTTTTCAAGCGGCAGGCCGCTTCCTTCAAAGGGTGCAACCGCCACGCCGAAGTAGCCGGCGATTCGCTGCCACATCCAGCTCCAGCGGAAGTTGTCACCGTTCACGATGTTGAATGCCTGGTTTTTGGCCGCAGGACTGGTTGCGCCCCAGCGCAGGTGCTTTGCGAGCACACGGGCGTCTGTGATGTCTGTGAGTCCATTCCATTGCGCTGATGAGCCTGGAAACTGCATTGGCTTGCCGAGTTCTTTGCAGATGGTGGCGTAGACCGCCAGGGTGGAGCCCATGTTCATGGCGTTGCCAACCGCGTAGCCGATAATCGTGTGCGGGCGATGCACGCTCCAACTATAGCCGTCCCTCGCGGCAGCGGCGAACACCTCATCTTCCTGCGCATAGTAGAAGTTTTCGACATCAAGGCGCCCCTGCTCCTCCCGAAAGGGAGTGGCCGGCAAACTTCCGGCGTTCGCGTAGGACTCGAACGGTCCAAGGTAGTGCTTCAGGCCGGTCACAAGCGCCACGTGCTCCACGCTTCGTGCCAGGGAGGCGGCATCGAGTACGTTGCGGACCATGGCGGAGTTGACGCGAATGTTCTCGGCTTCCGTTGACTGGCGAAGCCAGGTGGTCAGAAAGATGTGGGTTGGTTTGATTTCCTTGAGAGCTTCTCCGACCGCGGCTGCATCCCGGATATCGACGGCCACGGAAGTGACCGCCTCATGTTGACCCGGGCGGCGAGCTATTCCGTAGACGGTCCAGTCTCTGTCAGCAGTCAACAGGTTCGCGAGATTGCCTCCCACCATGCCTGAAACACCAACAATCAGAGCTGTTTTCATTGCGTCCTCCTCGTGCGAGCGTTGATGGCTCGAGCTCAACCATTATCGTAACCATCGAGTTCAGTGGACTTCAAAGCAACGGCCGGCGAGTGACGGCAGCTCGGGACGCAACGCTTCCCTATTTAGGTTCCTTATCCGCCCCTATGCGGCATGAGTACTAAAGAGACGGCTTCACAACCCGTCGCGCGCATCGGTCCACGTGGCCACCCCAGCGCTGTGCGGCAATCGGGATGGCCTTAACAGCTTCATCTGAGGCCAACTGAAATGTTACTGTTCCGGCCGAGATGAAGAACGGCGTACCGGAAAGTGCGATGGGACGAGGAGGTCGGATTGTGGGAGATCTGGACGCCCGGTGGTTTCGTCCTTCCGGTCCCGCTCCGCGACGGCACGGCGCTGAAATGTTGACGAGCTTATTTGCCCCTGGGCAGGATACCGTAGATCCGGATCTGCTTGTCGGAGGTGGAGACGAAGACCTTACCGTCGACCACCGTGGGCGTCGCGAAACGGATGGGCAGGCCCAGTTTGTCGCGGGACAAGTTCTGATCCGAATTGTAGATCTCGTTGGCTACGTTGGTGGCTTCGAAGGCATGCAGCGTTCCGTTTATCGTGACGGCCCAGTTTATCGTGACGGCCCAAAGGATACCTGAGTTCTCGGTGTCGCCATTGGCGGAGAGCGCCAGAGTACCGCCTGGGAACCCGCAGCGACGGTACTTTCGGAGTCGGTGTTGAACTTCCCTTAGTCCGCCATATCATACGGAACTTACTAAGTTCGGTTCCGGGAGCTACCCGGCGACAGCGTTTACCAGTCCGCAGCCCGGGAGCAGACTCTTCAGTTCCGTAGCGATCAGGCTGAAGCCAGCGAGGGTCATCGGTTTCAAAAGAAAGCGGTCGGCGCCCAACTCGGCCGCTTCGCGCTCTTGCCACGGTACAGCGGCGGTGGTTAAAATTGCCACGCGTGTAACTCCGAATTTCGGGCTGGACCGCAGCCTTTTCAGAACCGCCAGGCCTGAGAATTTTGGCAGGTTCAGGTCGAGAACGACTAAGTCTGGACAGTGAAGGGCGCTCGAGTCGATTTCATCGACCAGCGTCATCGCCTCGGCGCCGTCCTTTGCGACGTAGAGTTGCGCGGATACATGACCTTCGGCCAATGCCATGGCTAACAAGCTGACGTCAGCCTCGCTGTCTTCCACGACCAGGATCGTCGCCATGTCAGCGGAGGACACCAGCAGCCTGTAAGATTCGTTTTCAATTCGCACCAACCGGAGGGCACCTCGGCCCGGGATTTATCGCGCCCAGGCATGACAATTGTGACCTATGCAGGTAGCGACCGCAATATTCAGGCTGATTTATCTGGCTATGTGGTGCGCTCGATGTGGCCATTGCAGCTCGGATTAGATGGCTACTCCGTGCGCTCAGGCGACAGACTGCGCTGCTGAACGCGCGACAGGCAGCGTGAACAGGAAGACCGAGCCCTCGCCTAAATTCGATTCGACCCAGATGCGTCCCCCGTGGCGCTCCACAATTTTCTGGCAGATCGCGAGCCCCATCCCGGTGCCTGGATAGCGCGCCTGGGTGTGCAGGCGCTTGAAGAGTCCGAATATCTCTTTGTGGAACTCGTCCTTGATGCCGAGCCCGTTGTCGCGCACGGAGAATCTCCAGGCCTTCTCTTCTCGTGCGGCGCTGACTGTCACCTCAGGCGCCGTTTCGCCGGCGTATTTCAGAGCGTTCGAGACCAGATTCTGGAAGACCAGCGCAAGCGCCACTGGCGGGAAGTGGATTTGGGGCAACGGACCCACTTTGAGTGTGGCGCCGCTCTCTGTGATCGCCGTGGCCAGGTTCTCGCGGACCGCGCGAAGAACCTCGTTCGTATCCACCAGTTCCGCGAGCCCCGCCTCCACCGTTCCAGACTTGGAATAATCCAGCAAATCGTTGAGCATCTTCTGGATTCTGCGCGCTCCCTGCACACAGTAGCTCAGGTATTGCAGGCCGGCTCCGTCGAGTTGGCGGCTGTAATCCCGCTCGAGAAGCTGGCTGAACATTGCTATCTGTCTGAGGGGTTCCTGCAGGTCGTGGCTGGCCGAATAGGCGAACTGCTCCAGATCGCCATTGGCCCGCCTAAGCTCATCATTGGTGTGACGAAGAAGGTCGACGGCGTTCCGTTTCTCTGTTACGTCCTCGCCCACAAAGCTGAACCGACGTTTTTTATCAGACCCGTCTTCGAGATAATTCACCGCCACGCTCAGCCAGCGGCTGCCGCGGCCGTCCGAATGTTCGTATTCGAAGCGCACGGCTACGCCCGTGATCAGACTGCGGCGGTAGTATTCTCGCCAGACGCTGTTCGCTGTCGGCGGCACGGCAAGCGCCGTGTCGCGCTGCAGTTCTGTTCGCGATCCGGTCTCACAACGGAAGAATTCAGTGGCTGCCTTGTTACCGTACACCACCGTAATCCCATCACCGTCCAGTTCCGCCACTCCCATGAGGAAGGAAGAACTGTCGTAGAAGCTCTGCAGAGTGGCCTGACTCTCGCGTGCTGTTCTTTCGGCGTTCTTCTGGATAACTTCCCTTTGTTTTCGTTCCGTGATGTCGATCAGAGTGAGGACGCACCCCGGCGCGCCCGCGCCCTGGTGGGACAGCGTCGCGGCACTGAGCAGCACTTCCATTCTGCGGCCGTCAGGAAGCAATACCGAAGCTTCCAGATTGCGCACCGGTCGATTACTGCTAACCGTCTCCAGGATGTCTTTGAAGAAGCAGAGGGCACCAGAAACTAATGTGATTCCGAAGACCTCGTCGAAGCACTTGTGAAGCAGCAGCGTGCCGGCGAGATGCTCCGCCGCACGGCTGGCCCGCCGAATATTGCCCTGAGCATCAGTCACCAGAATCGGTTCGGCTGCCTGGTCCAGGATCGAACGCGCCAGCAGTTCCGCCGTTGCAATCTTCTGACTGCGTTTTTGCTCGCTCAGGTCGGTAACGATGAGACAGAGACAGGCCTCCTCTTCCAGTACCATCTCTTCCACCGACAGATAGACTGGCACGGATCGCCCGTGAGCCGTCGCAAGCGTCGCCTCTGCCTTTCTGCCGCCGGTTCCGGTCAGCAGCGCGGCAACGGTTTCAAGGTCTTCCGGCGCGATGAAGTCGTGCAGCTCCGCACCTACCACCTGTTCCAAAGGATGTCCCGTCATCAGAGCGAACTGTTGGTTGGAAAACAGGATCAGGCCGCGAGGCGTCAGGGTCAGCGCACCCTCCGCCATGCCCTGGACCATGATTCGGTAGGCTTCATCCGCACCCTTGAGCGTGTACACCCGATCGCCGCCGGGGCCACTTGCAACAATCGCGTCCACTTCACCGCCGCGGATTGCCCGCAGCGTGTCTTCGGCCTCTTCCAGCCGACATTCCAACTCGGAGATCCGTGCGAGGGGGTCTTCGCGCGAGCTAGGAGCCATTTCCGCTTTCGGCAAGCGGGGTGCGGTGGCGCGCGACCAGATCGAGGCCGACCAGAACGCGCTCGGTGTCCGAAAGATCGCCGATGATGCGCCGGAAGGGCAGCGGAAGCTTCTTCACAAGTGTCGGAGTCACAACCACCTGTTCCGGCTTCACCATCTCGGGATGCTGGTAGATGTCAATGACTTCCAACTCATACCGCCCCTGCAGCTTCTCTTCGCAGAGCGCCCGGATGTTCTGGATGGCTCTGGCAGACTTTGGCGTCGTGCCACTCACGAACAGACGCAGCAAGTAGCGCGCCTCGTCCGGCTGGCGGGCGAGAGCCGCTTCAAAGGCCAGCGTGTCTGGAGTGGACTTTGGCCGGCTCACGCGTGAGCCTTGGCACGGAGATCAAGCCCCACTAGAACCCGCTCCGTATTGGAGAGGTCTCCGATGATTTTTCGCACCGGCGACGGCAGCTTTCGCACCACGGTCGGCAATGCCAGAATCTGATCGCCCGCTGCGAGTTGCGGCTGCTTGAGCAAGTCCACAACTTCAATGTGATACCTGCCGGCCAGATGATCTTCGCAGATCCGATTCAGATTTGCGAACGCCTGCAAAGATTTGACGGTCTGTCCCGCCACGTAGAGTCGCAGCTCCCAGATCTCGCCTGCGGCACCGGTTTCGGCGGGCTTCAGTTCCTTTTGCAGAGCGACACGCTTCGTCATTTCGTCGCCTCGAGAGCAGCCATTGATTCCGCGACGTCGTTTGCGTTGGTTCCGCTCGCGTTGGTAGTCCGGCTCTTCGCCATCTGCCTTCGATCACTGGCCAGAGTATTCAGCTGCAATTGTTCCCGCGCGATCAACTGGCGGGACTCCTGCTCTTCCGTGGCAAGGTCCAGCTGCAGGGCGGCAATCTGAGCTTCCAGGACAGCACGCTTTCTTTCAAGCAGGTGCTCCTTCATGTCGATATCCTGCTTCGCCATGAGGACGGTGGAGGCGTCCTTCGCCTCCTGCGTTAGCCGGGCGGAACCCGTGAGCAGCCCAGCGTCTCCGAGATAGACTTCGCGCAACTCCACTCCGTGATCTGTCAGCAGAAATTCGCGAATCTGGTTCGAATGCGCGATCCCGCGCGCTTTCAGAATGTAGAGACCCCTGTTCCGTTCCCCGCCTGTCTCAATGTCGCGCAGCAACAGCCAGGTGTCTACGAGTGAAGCGATCTCCTCCTCTGTTTCCTCCGGCGCGCCTACGCCACTGCTCAGGCTGGTCAGGACGGCGGTGATCTGCTTTTCTTTGAGGAAGTCCACCAGCCGCAGCAGCATGCCTGTTGTTGCAGCCCGCGTCCCCGAATGCAGGAGCGCGGTGAGGGGATCCACAACGACTAAGCTGGGGGCGAAGTCCCGTATGATGCGATGAATTTTGACCAGGTGCATCTCAAGCCCGAAGGTGGTTGCCCGGGCTGCGTGAAACTGCAGCAGACCCTTGTCGATCCATGGCTTCAGATCGATGCCGATGGACTTCATATTGCGGATGACCTGATTGGCCGATTCCTCAAAGGAGAAGAAAACGCATTTCTCTCCTCGACCGCAGGCCGCATCAACAAACTGAGCGGTCAGACTGGTCTTGCCTGTTCCCGCGGTGCCTGAGATCAGAATGCTGCTGGCGCGAAAATAGCCTTGTCCTCCGAACATAGCGTCAAGATCGGCGATGCCGGTGGAGAGCCGCTCCGTGGTGGCGGCATGCTTGAGTTCTATCGACGTAACGGGCAGCACCGAGATGCCATCGTTCTCGATCAGGAATGGATATTCGTTGGTGCCGTGAGTTGTGCCGCGATACTTAACAACCCGCAGGTTGCGCGTCAGCACTGATTCGGTGACCCTGTGGTCTAGCAGAATCACGCAGTCGGAGATGTACTCTTCGAGGCCATGCCGGGTCAGCATGTCTTTTCCGCGCTCGCCCGTGACGATTGCGGTCAGTTGCCGGTCCTTCAGCCAGCGGAACAGTCGCCTCAGTTCCGAACGCAGGATCGATTCGTCCTCAAGGCCGGCGAATAGCGCCTCAACGCTGTCCAGCAGGACCCGTTTCGCGCCGATTGCATCGACCGCGAATCCAAGGCGGACGAAAAGCGCTTCCAGATCGTAATCGCCCGCTTCTTCGATGAGGCTGCGTTCCAGGTGGACGTGGTCGATGGCCATCTTGCCGCTGGCGATAATGGCAGCTACGTCGAAGCCAAGGGAGCGTACATTGGCCGCAAGTTCCTCGGCGCTTTCTTCGAAGGAGATGCAGACGCCAGGCTCGCCAAACTGCAGTGCGCCCCGGACAAGGAATTCCATGCCCAGCAGAGTTTTGCCGCAGCCAGCCCCACCGCACACGAGCGTTGTTCGCGCCCGCGGTAAACCGCCTAACGTGATTTCGTCCAGACCGAGGATTCCTGTCGGACATTTCTCCAAACCAGCCTGGACTGGGGATTTGATAGTGGGTGGTCGTACGTTACTTGAGGGCATTCTGAATGTAAGTTATCGGGCGGAACAACGGTGGGGGACGAGTGAAGCATAACATCTAAAATGCGTCAATAACATACAGCGCTCAAAAAACGTGTTCCATCTCACCTTATTCACCAACCTGATCTCTTGTCGCTTCCGAGAGACTGAGTGCCACTTTCGGCAGCGTCGCTACTTACCGGCACAAGGTCCAGCAGGCGTTCTTGAGCTACTTAGGTGCGGGAATGCAGGCTTTCAGGGTCGCTTCAGGAGCTAATTCGGAAGTCAGTCCCTGACACGGCGCTCAGGTGCGCAGGAAATGCCGGAACGCTGGAGGGAATCGTCGCCTGGGAACGGTCTAGCAGGCTGCTGAAATTCAGCCTTCTTCAATTTTCGTAGTTTGTCGGTGCAAAGTTCTCGCGTTCGCGGGGGCACAGCGGGGCAGCAGGCGGCATTCTCGTGGGGGCCAGGCGGGCAAAACGC
>JAOAPO010000427.1 GCA_025462945.1 Bryobacterales bacterium | reverse complement strand
GCGTTTTGCCCGCCTGGCCCCCACGAGAATGCCGCCTGCTGCCCCGCTGTGCCCCCGCGAACGCGAGAACTTTGCACCGACAAACTACGAAAATTGAAGAAGGCTGAATTTCAGCAGCCTGCTAGACTAGCTCGTTTGCGCTGGTATGCCTTGGGCTCGTTGTGGGGTTCGTTTTTGATAGAGAACACCAGAGAAAGAGATTTCTTCAGGCGAGGGCGGAAGAATTCAGTTCCGTGTACGACCGAGTACAGGCAAACTCTGAGGGTATGAAACGGGTCGAGGGGCTTTCCGCAATCGGCCAACTATCGGCGGGCCTGGCCCACGAGATTCGGAATCCCCTCGCGAGCATCGCGGGCGCCGCCTCGATTCTACGTAGAAATGAGCAACTGGAACCGAAGCACGTCAAATGCGCTGACATCATAGAGAGCGAATGCGACCGGCTGAACGGACTCTTGACGCATCTCCTCGACTTCGCGCGGCCGCCCGGCGCGCCTCCAGACAATCGATGTCTAAGTGGTTCTCGACAACGTTGCCGCTCTAGCCAGCCACGGCTTGCGGGGGAAGGCGGTTCACTGTGAAAAAGAGACGGAGCCAAAGATTTGCAATGCGTCGAATGCGATCCCGAACAGTTGGAGCAGGTATTGTTGAATTGATGATCAATGCGATCGAAGCGAGCCCAGACAAAGAGACTGTAACGGTGTCGGCCGCCACCGGAAGGCAGGGTCGCCATCCACGTCACCGACCACGGGCATGGCGTCGCCGCGGCCAATATCGATCGGCTGTTCGATCCGTTCTTCACCACCAAGCATGGGACGGGTCTCGAACTGCCAGTGGCGCATCAGATCATGACGCAAATGGGACGGCGCTCAAGGCGCAACGTAACCCGGATAAGGGAATGACATTCTCGATCGTTCTGCCGGCTTATCGTTAAGGCTACATGAACTCCGCCCGTATTCTCGTGGTAGACGACGATGACAACCTCCGCTGGGTGCTCAAGACCCAACTCGAAGAGATGGGATACACGGTGTCCACGGCTTCCACGGGCGATGACGCCCTCGCGCAGATAGAAAAGGACCCGCCCGCGCTCGTCTTGACAGATCTGAAAATGCCTGGGATGTCCGGGATGGAACTGGTGGATCGGCTTCGATCTGATTTTCCCGAGATTCCTTCCGTTATCGTTACGGCCTTCGGCACGATTCAGAGCGCAGTGCAGGCGATGAGGGCTGGCGCGTACGACTACCTCACCAAGCCAATCGACTTTGAGGAACTCGCACTGGTTGTAAACCGCGTCCTGGAGCATTTTCGACTTGTGGAGGAAGTTCGCCAATTGCGAGCAAGTCTGGACCGCAAATATGGCTTCGAGAACATCATTGGTCATTCTGAGGCTCTGCTTTCCCTGCTGGACACCGCCGCGCGCGCCGCCCAGAGCGAGTCGACGATTCTTATTCACGCGGAGACAGGAACCGGTAAAGAGCTTCTGGCCCGGGCGATTCACTTCAACAGCCGGCGCCGCGAGAAGCCCTTCATCACGATCAACTGTGGCGCTATTCCTCGCGAGTTATTGGAGTCCGAACTATTTGGACACGTCAAAGGCTCCTTCACCGGAGCCGTAGTGCACAAAATGGGGAAGGTCGAAATGGCGGATCGGGGCACGCTGTTCCTCGATGAAATCGGGGAGATGCCAGGTGAGCTTCAAGTCAAACTCTTGCGGCTGATTCAGCAGGGTGAGCTTGAAAAAGTTGGTGCCACTTCGCCAGTCACGGTAAACGTGCGCATTGTCGCGGCAACACATCGTAATCTGCGCGCCATGATCGAGGATGGCACGTTCCGCGAAGACCTGTACTACCGGCTTGCAGTCATCCCGCTGGAGTTACCGCCTTTGCGCGACCGCGCTGAGGACATTCCCGAACTGGTGGAGCACTTCTATCTGAAGACGAGAGAGAAGCAGGGGCGGCCAGGACTGGTGCTTCCCTCAGCTCTGCTGGCGCGTTTTCAGGACTATCGCTGGCCCGGCAATATACGCGAGCTGGAAAATATTATCGAACGCATCGTGGTTCTCACCCCGGGCGACGAGATCACGTTAAGAGATCTGCCGGAGTTTCTTCGCCGTGAGCGACCGATGATCGATACGCTGCAACTCGAGTTGCCGCCCAGGGGTATTAGTCTTGAAGGGGTCGAGAAGGAACTGCTGGCCCGCGCCCTGGACAAGTTCCACGGGAACCAGACTCACGCGGCCAAGTATCTGGACATCAGTCGAAAGGCCCTCAGGTATCGAATGGAGAAGTTCGGCCTCTCAAAGAAGAGTGCTGAAGACGAGGAAGAGTCAGATCGGTCCGACGACTCCCGTTCGAAGTAGAAACCCCTCGAAATTGCAGTTGAAGCGGGTTTATGGGCACGGATGTCGATTGAGGATTCATCCAGCGTGCCCGGGGCTCGGGAGCTGAACATAGAGGGTAGTTGACGGGTCAAGACAACCAATGCCGATGGAGAACTCGGAGTGACGTGCGATGCGATATTTGGCTCTGGCCACTGACTACGACGGCACGATCGCTGTCGACGGGCAGCTGTCGACGGCTGTTGTCTCGGCAATTGGCCGGCTTGGGCGGTCCGGTCGTCGCGCCATTCTCGTAACTGGCCGGCGCCTCGATGATCTGTTAGCGGTCTGCCCGCACCTTGACATATTTGACTATGTCGTGGCAGAGAATGGCGCCGTGGTTTACTCGCCGGGGAAGCGCGAAGTGACACTGCTCGGCAAACGCCCGCCAGACAGCTTCATCGAACGTCTTCGCAGCCTTGGTGTCGATCCGATAGAAATCGGGCGGGTGATTCTCGCGACTTGGCTGCCCCATCACATCGCGGTCCTTCGAGCAATCCAGGAGACAGGATTGGAACTGCTCGTAGTATTCAACAAAAACGCCGTCATGATACTTCCGACGGGAGTGAACAAGGCTACTGGGTTGGACTATGTACTGCGAAAGCTCGGGCTCTCCTTCCATGAAGCTGTTGGCGTCGGCGATGGCGAGAACGATCACTCTTTTCTCGAGCGGTGCGAATGTGCCGTTGCGGTTTCCAACGCCGTCCCCTCGATCCGCAACATAGCCGCTTTCGTAACCAATGGTGCGGCGGGAGTGGGCGTGGCTGAGTTGATTGACGAATTGACAGGCGATGATCTCGTTCGGTGGCAGGGCAGGCTTCCACGCAATCTCGTCACGATCGCCGAGCGTTCCGATGGGACAGCGGTGACAATCGCTCCCTATGGTTTGAATCTTCTGATCGTTGGGCCTTCCGGCAGTGGGAAATCCACAATCACTGCGGGGATTGTAGAGCGTCTTATAGGACAGAAATACCAAGTCTGCATAGTCGATCCAGAAGGAGACTACGGTGCATCACAGGGAGTGATCACGCTGGGAGACCGGCGTCACGCTGTCGGCGCCACCGAGGTTCTTGCACTGTTGGAAGATCCCAAAGTCAATCTCAACGTTAGTTTGTTGGGAATTCACCTCGCCGATCGGCCCGCATTCTTCGGGCAGCTATTCCCACAACTTCGAACCTTGCGAATCCGTACTGGACGCCCTCATTGGACGATCCTTGATGAGGCCCACCACATGCTGCCGCTCGAGTGGGGGCACCTCCGGGACGCGCTGCCCTATTCCTTCGGAGAGACTGTGCTGGTTACATTGCACGCGAACCACCTTCCACCCGCGTTGCTGTCACAGGTGGATGTCGTCATGGCCACTGGACCATCCCCGGAAAAAACGTTGAAGGAGTTTAGCGCGGCCAGCGGGCATTGCCTGGAGTGGCCGGAGCACCTGTCGCTTTCGCACGACAAGGCGATCATTTGGTTCCCCCGCGACAACAAACCTCCTTTTGCGGCAAGCATCATCCCCGCGCATGGTGACCGCGTCCGGCACCGCCGCAAATATGCGGAGGGCGATATGCGCGATCGCAGCTTTTACTTTCGGGGGCCGGATGACCGACACAACCTGAAGGCCCACAATCTGGTGATTTTTTCCCAGATCGCCGATGGAATCGACGAAGCGACATGGCTATACCATCTGCATCGAGGGGACTATTCCAAATGGTTCCGTGACAGCGTCAAAGACCCTTATCTCACGGACCAGATGGAACGCATCGAGCAGAGGAAGAACCTCACGACAGTCGAAACGCGCGATCTGGTGCGCGGACTGATCGAGTCCCGGTATACGCTACCCGAATAGCAATCTTCAAGCAAGAAGACGAGATTTGCGGTCGCTGAGGGGCCATGAGTGGGGGAATCCATGCCCTCCTCGCTAATGTCCAGCCGGTTAAGCCCGTGTTTCGATCCTGAAGTGTCACTCGCCGGGGTATGGCTGTCCATTCTGGCCGGATACCTCGGACACCCCTCCTCTCGCGATCCTGCCTGCGGTTTCGGCCGCCCTCGCAATCGGGGCATTGCACGTTTGCACAAACCGGCGCGGCCCGCGAGGCTCCCAGGCGTTGCATGCAGATTTTCCAAACTTCGTCCGGATCTCATACGTGTAGTTGGCGGTCGCAAGCGGCCTGTGGGTTTCGTCGCTGCGGGCAAACCGGAGCGACGGTAGCTGGGCACCACCCGTCACGCCTTGACCGTCCGGTTCATCTTCACGCTTGTGTTTGCCAGCGGACAGCGTATCGTGCTTTCCTCTGATGGCGCACGAGCCCTCTACGGTTCCGGCTTATGTTCCCCTCGCTACTCGCACTGATCAGTGCTGCACTGCACCACTGCCATCGACCGTGCCAGTCCACATACTGTTCGGCGTCAACTAAATTCCCTCGGGCCGCCTCAACAGGGGATTTTACCCAACCCGTAAATGTCGCGCCGCCTCGATCGCCACCGAGTAGAAGGCAAGCACTTCGTTCCTGCCGTTTGTCAGACGCGATCCTACACTGAAAAAACCTGAGCGGAGGAGGGCTCTCCAGGGATGGAACCTGAGCGCCGTCTCAGGCGCGGGCATGACGGGACAGTCGGCTTTGACGTCCCGGATCCGTTGATGCCCGCCGGAAAGCATTAAATGCCGAGGGTTTGGGGGCAGGCCCCATCTCAATCAGAGAGAATTCCTCCACGGCCCTGGCAACCGGAGTTGCAACTTCGCTCACCGAGACCAGTTGCCGTGCAATGGCGGTACGACATTCCTTACTCGGCGCTGCAGCGTCCGCAACTGACCAGCCGGGAACGACTCAGGGCGTTGTTGCTGCAGGCGCTGGAACAGTTCCTTGGCGGTTGCCTCCGGCTTCTCATTCAGCCATTGTTGAATCCGTGGCCAAACGCTCTCGAAAGGATCTTCCCGTGTTCGCCATGACCTCGGTGCCACCGCCCGCTTCCGGTGGGTAGCGCTCTCGCCTTTCTTCCATAGTTCCGGGGCTTCGGACAAGCTGGGCGACTCCAGTTCGGTAGGTGACGGCCGGACCGGAAGTCCAGATACATCAAGGCAGGAAAGCGGATTTTGTGCCTCGCGGATGCGGCGCAACAGGTCGATGGGATCGAGTGTGGGCGAAGGTTTGGCGGAGCTGTTCCTGATGTTCTGCCGTGACTCGCTCAGATGCCAGGAGACGCTCGCACGGCGGCTGTTGGTTTGTCGTATTTCCGGCTAAGTTTGGCACCACTGCAGTATCTTGCTCTGAAGCTTCAAAGACGGCAGGAAGAAGCTGACATACAACTGGGCGCTCTGTGCAGTTCCGCGAGCGCCTCGAGAGCCTCCATGCCTTCCAGCCGGCCGTAGCCCACCATTCGGCGCACGACGGAACCATTCTTTTGCTCGATCCATGCCTGATCATTCTTCTTGTAAGCACGAGATCGAGTCAGTTCGATTCCGCGGTCTCTGCAGTAGTTGACCAGTGTGGTGTTGATGAAGGCGGCATCGTTGTCAACGTCAGTCCCCGCAACGGGAAGGGTAACTGGCTCCGAATATCCTCCAGGGTCACCGTCATTGTGCGGAACCAGCTCTCCCTCGGTTCCGATCATTTTTCGTCGATCTCGATTCCTAGAGTCGCAGGGGTCGGCCGTGTCATCGCTATGTGGAAAATGGGCCCGCCTCAGTCACGCAGTGGAACGGTTCAAATAGGCGGTCGCCTGAGAGGGGGCCACGAGGCATCGAGAGCGCGCCTTGCACGAGGACTTTAATTCTTCAGACCGCTCACCTACTGATTTCGGATCAATAGGGAAGAGACTGGCTGAGACGTAAGCACAGGAAAGATGACGCATGAGATAGAAAAGACTTGACACGTACTCGCTCTTAATCAGCAGGTTGCAGGTTTGATTCCTACCGCGCCCCCGCTTTCATAGACTTACCGCGATTAGACGCGTTGCGGAGGGGCGACCATGCTGCAGGTTGCGGCCTTCAAAGTCGGAGGTGAGGCCGTTGGCTGACGGCTCGGGGCCGTCGCCGGTTTTGATTGCTGCAGCGTCTCGATCTGGTTCACAATCATTTTCCGACTAATTCGTAGTGGGGCCGTGGAACCATCACGGGCACGACTCCTTCGTTCTGACCATGCTGGCTTGGGCGCGTCCAGTTGCCAAACTGGATTCCGAAGACCACCCGTTGTCCCGTTCGGACGTTTTGGAATGTAGTGTTCTGCGCTCCTTCGACGAAAAGCGATATGTGCTCGCCCATTGGAAAGCCGAGCTTCAAAGTGGATGCCGGAAGGTGTGAACCAGAGAGATTGTAGCGCTTCTTAAATGCCACGCTGCTCTCGATGAACAGGTAACGCCCCAGCGTTCCGTTGGAGTGCAGACCGATCTGATCCTCATACCGGAAATAGGCGGGGGTCAATCCCGTTCCCGCGAGCGCTGTGCTCCCGATCGTGGCGTAGTCCCGGAATCCCTTCGCGCCGAACACGCCGAAGGAACCTCCGCGGAAGACGTAGTCCAGCGTGACTATCGTGCTTCCCAGCAACGCGCTGCCTTGATAGGAGTGGAGAGTCACATAGTCGAACTGCGCGAATGTACCCACCTGAAAGGCTCCGAAGCGATTCACCAGGCCGATATCAAATATGGCATCGGTCAACCCGTCGGGGCGCTCCGAGCGTCTCCTGAAATGAATCCAGTCGCCATCGACCTGCAATGCGTGCGTGCCGGGCTGGTCGGGAGTTCTACCGTTCGCGAAGGGGATCAGTGCGCGTCCGAAGACGTCGCCACTCAGGACGCCGGTGCGGCCCCCTCCGAACGTGGGACCAGCGCTGAAGCCGACCAGCGAGTATTTCCGGTTGCGGAGCGCTTCCTGGACGAGTGCATCGTCAGCCGCGCGATGAGATTCTGTTCGTGCTATATCGGTCGTCTCGTTCGACGTGAGGGGAGGAGGGCGGCGAACGAGGTCTTGTGTGTCCGTGCGGATCGCCGCAGCATCTTGACGGACCGCGGTTGTATCCTCCTTAACGCTCGCCGTCTGCTGGCGAGCGGTACCCGATTCCGTCTGCAGTGCCCGAATCTGATTTTGGAGGTCCTGCAGCTGGCTAACAATGCTGTCGATTTTGCTGAGCTGACTCCGCGCATAAGTCTGGAACTCGTTTACCGCCGCAGTCAGGCTGCCGTCACCAATCACTGTTCCGTCTGGCGCGGTGACGCGGATGAGTACGCGGCGGTTCATGAACCGCGAGTTCGGGTCAGTACGCGGCACTTCGGGATTCTTCTCGCCGTCGCCTCGAAGCTGGATCTGGCTCGCGGATGCGCCATAGTGCTCCAGAAAGCGGCTGACAGCGGTCG
Source organism: Bryobacterales bacterium (assembly GCA_025462945.1). Lineage (GTDB taxonomy): Bacteria > Acidobacteriota > Terriglobia > Bryobacterales > Bryobacteraceae > BOG-234. The sequence goes on along the minus strand of JAOAPO010000427.1, from coordinate 9,898 downwards.
CGCGTTTCACGGAGAGCTCATTGTTAATTCGAGCTCCGCCGACCTGGTCCGCATTGCCCACCAGGGATACCTTGTAATCGGGGTGCTGCTTGAGCAGTTCGGCGAGCCGCAACAGGCCCGGGAAGCCGTCGACGATCACAGACTGGTTGAACTCAAAATTTATCTCTTCCCAGTCGCCGGCGGTGGCCCGTGTACTCGTCCCCTGGGCTAATGCTGAGTTCGCAATCAACACTCCGGCAGTAAAGAAAAGCAGCTTGTTCATGTCGTCTCCGTATGGCGCTCTGCGGGCCGGTGACTCTTACGGCCGCGGATGGCGCTATTTCCGATTAATTCGCAATGTTTTCTGCAGCGTGTTCCAGTCCGCCACTCGCCGGGGCTCGTCAGGCGTGGCGGAGGCGTCGGTGCTCCCCGTTGAGCCCTCGGGCATGAGGCCCCGGGAGATCCCATCGGCCTCGGCGATAAGGTCGTTCAAAGGATCATCGATCGCGTCCTCGCCCCTTAAGTCTCTGATTCCGGTTTGGGTGTTTGGCGACAGGTCGATGGGCTTAGTGCTGGCGAATACTTTGATGATGTCGTTGACGGAAGACCGGCCGGGCGGGACAAAGGGCGTAAAGTTCTGCGAGAGTGAAAGGCCCGCTTTCAGCAGTTCGCTGGCGCCTCCAACCTTGGGGTAGATGACCGTGATGCTGCCGTCCGTCGAGAGGTCGAGGATACTCACGTAGACATCGCGCGAGGAGGTGTTCGCGATATCAATGGTCACGCGTTCGCCCGCAGATACGACGGCGTCAGCCTTGCCGACGTTTTGGAACGGGTCGCGGCTCGCGCCCCCCTGTCCAGCGCGAACCTTCACCTGAATCTCAGGGCCGGCAAAGGCCGAGCGAATGGATAGAACGTTAAACCATTTGGCCCACGAGCGCATCTGGCGGACGAGGTGTTCGACGGGTTCCGCCGAAGTGACCGAGACTGGGTTTGAGGTCGTTCTCCCGTCAGCCGAAAGAATCAAAATCTTACCGTCGGACTCCTCCAGCTGGAGGTGGCAGCGCGACGCGTCAGAGACGACCTCCATTTGCGGCAGAGGAGCAAGCGCCTGCGCGAGCGCCTGCAGCGTTTCGGAACTGTCCTTTCCGCGCAGGTACAGGCGGAGCCGGCTCCTCCCATAGCGGTGTGTTCTCTCGACCGCGCGAGCACCTGGAGGGACCGGTCCGCCGGTAATGAGTTTTGCTTCGGAACTGAAATCTCGCACGGCTGTAACCTGCGCGAGTGCTACCGTTTTTTCAGGCGGTCCGAAGGTTTTCGTGCCTGGCCGGTAGATGTCGAAAGTAGAGCCTGACGTCATGCCGGAGACCTCCCCCATCTCGAGCAGAACTTTTGCGCGATCGATTGGCGAAGCACGCACGTAGCTCCTCGCAAGTGCGACCGTGCCGCCGAAGATTTGGTTGTCAGCCTGGGTGCCCTCAAGCTGCGGGTGTTGCGCAGGATAGTTGGCATTTACGTTTGAGATGACCACGTCCATCACATCTCGCCAGGTGGCATTGGGTTTGGCGTTTCGGAGTTGTTGCGTCAGAAACCATGTGAGCGCCCCATGCTCGCGTCCGCCGCCTACGTGCTCGAAGGCCAGTTCCTTCGAGGTGGCTGCGGCGATCAGAGCAAAGGGCGGCACCGGCTCTGAATCCACTTCGTGAAGACCTCGCTCGCCGGATTGAATGGCTGGAAGCGGCGGCGGTGTTCTCTCGTCGTCCGGGACGCCTCGGACTCTTGCGCCGCGAACCAGTGTGCCGGAGTGACAACTATCCAGCACGAACGTTATGTTCCGAGTCTTAGCCGAAAGTGCCCGCAGGAGCGCGTGGAGTTCCGTGCCCGAAATATCGAACACTTTGCCCTGCGGATCACGCGAGTCGAAGGGCACGATGGTTTCGTCCATGTTACTGATCTTTTTGCCGCTGACATCTTTCATCTGCGAGCCATGGCCGCTGTAGTGCATCACGACGATGTCGTCCTTCTGCGCCTTCGCAATCAGGTGTGACTGGATCGCGGCGAGAATACCGGCATGGGTGGCCTGCTCATTCTTCAGGACGAGTATGTTCTCGGGAGGAAACTCATACTTCCCGATTAGCAGCGCCTTCATATCTTCCACATCGTTCACGGCGCCCGCAAGGGGAGAGACGATGTTGGGGTACTTGTATTTGTCTATGCCAACGAGCAGGGCGAGTTTATTCTGAGCGGGTCCCGCCGCCCGCCTGCCTTGAGCCAGACAGGCAACCGGCAATCCGATCGTCAACAAGACAGCACAGATTCGAATCCTCATCATCTTTATGCTCCCCATACCTGCTCCTCACTCGCGAATGCCCTTGTAAACCAGCGGGTAGTAGCGCATGAAGCGCGACCACGGTGACTTGTGGTAAATAACTCGTGACGCATTGCCCGAGGCCTCGTAGATGTTCGGCGTTCCGTCGGGGTTGTACCCCGCGAAAAGGACGACGTGATCACCCGGTTTGACAAGGGCATCGCCGGGCTGCATGTCGGTGAACCAGTTGTAACGGGGACGCCCGGCGATTTCCCGCAGGTTGCGAGTGCTGTAGGCGTGGGACTTGAGACCCCAGCAAAGAGCAACAAAACCCGAGCAGTCAATCCCCGCTGTACAGGACGAAATCCCGTGGCGACTGTGAGACCCGGCCGCATAGCCCTTTGCAAGCTTTCGCTCGAAGGCCTCGGGAGTATCCATGTCGCCCCAACCGTAAGGGAGTCCCGTCACTTCCTGCCCGCTGTGCCAGTTGGAGTCATAGTTCTTGATGCAGGAAGCTTTAAGATTTGCTTCACCGCACTTCCATTGGTAATCGCTGACACGCTTAGCCGTCGCGATCATTTCCGCGCGCGTCACCTGCGGCAGATTCGCGATGTTTGAGCCGGGAAGCGCTGGCAGCGTGGCACCGAGACACATCATTAAGATGACCGCAGCGGTGAACATGTTCGAACTGTGAGGATTCATTCCACGCTCCATCGATTGATTCGGATCTCTGTTTTTCGGGGCGATAGCTGGTAGAGAACTCCCCGACGGACTTTCAACTCGTCGACAGGAGCAAACTCGTAGTCCAAAGGGATGTTCGAGACTTCTGAGGTCAGTTTGCCAGCCGGGGAGTACGCTCGCACCAGCTTTTGAACGTTGACAGCTTCTCCGCCTCCGCTGACCTCGAGCGCGACGTACGAAGTGCCGTTTGGGGCGATACCGAGGGGTTCGATAGATATGAGGCGGAGTGACCCTGACTCGAAGGTCACGTTCAGCGGACCTCCTGATGGCCTTCCCTGAATTACTGCTGCCGTCGGGCCGGTGAGCCTCGCCTCGAGCCGGGGACCTTCGGATCCGATGTCCGACGCCACTCGCGGACGCCCCTCGCCATCGACGTAGCGATCTGGCGAAGAGTCAGACGGATGGAGCCGATAAGAATCGTTCGATGTCACGGTGATGCTTTCCACTGGAAATCCAACCGGCCACTGACCCAGATAGCCTCCTTTTGCATCGAACAGGGCGACTCTCTTCCTCGCGGGATCTGAGATCAGATAGCCGTCTTTCGCACTCAATTCAAAACCGGTCGGACCCTGCGGCGGTTCATCTGGACCGCCAGCGAGCACAGCAAGGGCCTCCGGCCTCTGAGCGAGCACAGAATCGGGAGCACCGGCTTCAACCAGCAATACCGGGAAACGAATTGTCGCGCCAACAGCTTCGGTCCGCCTGGTGGGGTCCGTATCGCTGGGTTTGCCGGAGCAGCCCACCGCGACGAGCATCGTGGCCAACCCTGCCGCACCGAGGAATGTGACCCTACCGGGCATTTTGTGTCGCTCCGACGGGCACCCAGGTGTTCCACTCCTGCAGGTCGGAGGGCAGTTGTGGGGTCCGTTCTCCAGGCGTCACTTCACGTCCAGCGAGAGGACGGCGAAGTGTCAGTCGGGCGATGACAACCGGCTCTCCGACCACGAGGCGGTACTTGCCCGACTGGTCACGCTTCACCTGGACCTGCATCGTGGAGGGTCCACCGGCAATCCGATTGACCAATGGCGCCAGGCGTGCGGCGAGGTCCGCGGTCCCGTTTCCCCGCGTCTCGATATCCACTTCGAGCGAATCGATCACGGCGTCGGCGACGACCATGGCGAGGCGGTGTTCAGCAAGCCCTTTGCGCACCGGTGAACTGGCGGGCAGCGTTTCCAGGTAGGTGAGAATTGCCTGCTTCTTCAGGATTCGCCTGGAGACATTGCCCAGCCGGATGCTCACCTGGCCGCTGCTTGCGGAGACGCCTTCAATACTGACGCCAAGGATGTTGAGCAGACGTGGCAGAAACACCTCGCCGGCCAGCGTTCGACTCTGATCGTCGGAGAGGACCAGAGGGCCGCCCGTACCGACATCGGCGAAGCCGCCTGCGGTCAGTCGTGCTGCGGCGTCGGTCGGGGCACGCTTTCCTTCGAGGCCGAGGCAGGTGTAAGTAGCGCACCACTGATTTCCGTCGCCGGGCTTCTCCTTTTCTTTGCTAAGGACGTACATCGTGGCCACACCGAAGTTGTTGGTCGGGTAAGACATCCACTCGTATTCCCGGAAATCGTTGCCGAGGCTGCGTCGGATGGCAGCCTGCATGATCTTTGCGTAGTCCTTCGGCGCAGCCTCCAGCAGTGCACCCGAAGCCAGCGCAAGGACGAGGAGCTTGGCGCATTGGGCTGTCAGGGGCATGTTGGCTTCGCCCGGAAGGGAGAGGATGCTCCCTGGGTATTTTCGAGGACTACCGCAATGTCCGAGATGTCGTTGGGATCGCCGGTTACCTGAATCTTCTGCTGATAAAGAAACGAAACGAAGTGCGTGTCGTAATAGGTGCCGAAGATTGGGGCCGCGTTGTTCAGGGCAAGCTCGGTAGTACCCAACTTGTTTCCGGACAGCACGAACCGCGCGCGGGTCAGTTCCCGTGTGTCGGAGAAGCCGGTCACTCGAACGTTGAGGCCGGTCAAGCCGAGCCCGTTGCTTTGCTCGCGCGCGATGCAGGCTTCCTGAACGACCGGCGGAGCGGGAGCGATCCTGGTGGTAAATGTCGGGATTACCGTTGGTGTGACCGGGAAGCCGCGGACCCGCAGATCGGTGGCGGTGATGGTCAGGGTGCCCGCCGTCAAGCCTGCCTGCAGGCCGATTCTGGCCGTGGTCGAAGGGGGCGTAATGGTGAACTGTGTTGTCGCAAGGCTGACAAGGGGGTCAATCGCGCCGCGGTTCGAGGTCACTGCCGGATCAACCTGGAACTGCAGGCTAAGCGTGCCGGATACGACCTCGGGTGAGGGCTCGGCAAGGGTCACCGTGAGTGTATTCTGCTGGTCCAAAGAGAGGATCGGGTTCGGAACTCCAGCGAAGGAGATCGAGGGGACGCTGACAACAACGATGTTCAACGCTGCGGTTGCCGCAATGCCGGCGGCATCTCGAACCGTGATCTGCACGGGAAGGTTGCCGGGAGCAGGGATCGCACCGCTCACGACGCCATTGCCGTCGATGGAGAGCCCGGCTCCCGCGGGTGCAAGCGACCAGGTGAACGGCGGCGTTCCACCGATCCGGGTGACGACGGTTCCCGGGTAGACCGTTCCGGCGACCGCCGGAGGCAATGAGGTGGTTGTGATGGCAGGCCGAGGGTTGATCAGCAGCGGCAGTGCGTTGCTCCTGATGCCCACCGCACTTTCGACTGCGACGGTGACGGTGCCCGCGTTCGCGAGCAGCGCGTTCGGGATGGTGGCTGTCAGCAATTGTGGCGTGATGGCTACCGAAGCCGCGATGGGATTGCCATTCCAGATCAGGGTGATCCCCGGCGTGCCGGCGGGGCACGCTTGAGAGGAGTTACTGAATTGCCCACCCGCGATGCTCAGCGTCAGGTCGGCGGTTACGGTCGTCTGCGCCGGAGAAAGGCTTGTAAGAACGGGTGCCGCGATGACTGGGAGCGTTACGGTGTTGGAAGTTACGGTTATGCCGGGGCGCAACCGGTTTTGCAATCGCGACGCAATCAAGGTACCCGTGGCCGCCGACCTGCCACGGAACGCTGTGTCGTCGCGCGCATCGCCGCCCTGTGCGCGGAGCGGAAGCGCCCCGATATTGGAAAACATCGTAAAGTCAAACAGCTTAGAGGTGGTCTGAGCTGGGTTAGCAGAATCTTTGACAGACACGGTTACCCGGAAAGTGCCTTGCTCCTGCGTTGTGCCGGTGATGCCGACGAAATCGTTGCTCGAAACCACAGCAAGGCCGAGCGGCAGTCCCGCTGCCGACCAGGTATACGGACCTTCGCCGCCGGTCGCAGCCAGCGGAGTGCTGTAGGCTCTACCGATAGTTCCGTCGCTCAGCGATGGGGTGGTGATGGTGAGGTCGGGTCTCTCATCGAAGGCTGTCAGGACGATCGCTCCGGGCGCGCTTAACCCGGTCCCGAGAAGGGTGATTGCCATTTGGGTCGGGCTGATGTAGCGATAGCCTCGCTGATCGTTGATGAAAGCAGGATGGTTTGAGGCGATCCGTGTTGTCGGTGTGAAGCCTGTTCCGAAGATGTTCACCGTTACGACGCCTTGATACGATGCCGATGCCGACAGCGTATTCGGGCAGATCGCGGTAATCTGAACCGGCGTTTGCGCCATGGCCAGTTGCCAGCCTCCGCAAAGCAGGAGGGCGGAAATCGTGGCTAGTCTCATCGTTCTGCTCCTTCGAAGGCCCGGGTCACGGATTTTCCAGCCAGCCGAGGGGTGTCTGCTACCGGCAGGAACACGAGCCGCGGAGCCGCGCCGCCCTCGTAAACCCACAGCGACTCTGCGGGCAGGCTGTTCAGCAGGAAGCGCCCGCTGCCCGGCATTTTGAACATCCCACTCGGAGTGCAGGAGCATGTCGCTGGCAGGGTATGTTGGCCGTCTCGCGGATTCCACACCAATACGGCCCCGTTGCTCTTCGCGGCGTGTATGAGTGCGTCGGGGGTTGTCACACCCAAGCCGACAATCGCCTCGCCTGGAACCTGATCGCCCGTGAGTTCGGTGAGTGGAACGTCCGGAGCGTCCGTGCTGCCCCGGAGCAAGGCGTCTCTCTTCAGGTCTGCAAGTACGAACTCATGGCTGCCTTCGAAGAAAGCGACTGCAGTGACCGTCGAGGCATCGGGGGACCGGCGCCGCACTCCACCAGACTCGAGGTAAAAGGTGTTTTGTGAAGAGGCGACAGCGGGGGAGATTGGCCGGACCGTCAGAGCCATGGCCTGCCCGTCATCGCTGACCGCAATCGTCTCCAATGAATCAAAAGCGGTGAAGCCTGACGGTTGATACGAGACCGACCGCGCCACCGTGGGGTTGTCGGGCAGGCCGGTAATAACGAGCAGCATCTGGCTGCTTTCGTAGTTAAGGACTGCTGCTTGGCCCCTGGGACTAAGCTGAATGAGGTCAGGACGCGCCGGTGCCGTCACCGGAACTGCCGTGATCCTCCCCGTCAGGGATTTCAGAACGAACAGTTGCCCACTCGTCTGGTTCGTCGCGAGCGCGTAGTCTCCGGTGGCGGAGATCTGCGCCAGCAGGAGAGGCATGCCCGCATCCAGAGAATCTCCGACGTAACCCGCGCCGAGCGATCCCAAAACGGGCCGCAGCGAGTGCTGCGCGGAATCGAACACGACCGCGAGAGTCGCAGATTGTGGCGGCTGGGCCGAGGCAGCACCGAGAACAACTGCGAGAGTCAGCAGAACACGAGTTGTGACATGCATAAATTTGGCCTTACCTCAATATCCGGCTCTCCTAACGAGAGGGCACCACGGTTCCGCTTCCGAGCGTGGCGGTAGTTCGCCGATCGCCTCGTGAGAGGCCGAACGCGGCACCGCCAATCGCGGCGGCAACACCGCCGATGATTAACGCCTTATGGGGCGCTGACATGGCCTGGCGAGCGATGTTGGATTGATGGATTCGCGCGCTTCCGCGCATCCCCTGGTACGACGCTGAAACAGTGATTTCGAACTGTCCTGTTCGTGACCCGCGCTGCGCGATGCGAGCGCGAGCCAGGCCATCATCATCGCTGATTACGGTCACCGCGGAGACTCCGCCCACGAAGGTCGCGAACCCGTTCGGTATTTCGAAGAAAACGGCCGCGCCACGGATGCGGCGACCGCCGGAGTCCTGCAGTCGCACCACAATCTCGTCGTTACGGGGGAAGTCGCTGGCGATCTCGAAACCCTCTCCACTCACCACTGCGATTTCGATCGTCGAGTCCTGGGCGACAGCGGGGACGTGAATTCCATTGACGATCAACAGACCAGCCAGAAGTGTGGAAAGCGCCTGTGTGCGCCAACCAGGTTGTGGGGCCATTCGGTTTCTCCTTTCGGGGAAGAGCTACTGCCTTCGTCTGCGAAGCCGCGTCACCCGCGGCCTGGGTCTATCTGACAATCGAGAACAGCGGGAAAGATGGTGTATCCCGTGGCTCGCTGAAAAAGTTGGGGTGCTGTTTTTTGCCCGTCAGTTCTTCGACACGCTGGCGAAGGATTTCACCTAGCTCATGCGACTCAATCACGGCTCCGTTTTTTTTCACGCCGCCGGTTATTCCTTCGATCAGCGCTTTCGTGAAAGCGCCGTGCTGCCACTCCGGCTTCTCGATCGAGGCTTCTGTCCCCATGGATGCGGTGAAGTAAGTAATTCCCGACATACGCTCCTTCGACTGCTTCAGGACTTCTGTGAAATCGATGGGCAGAAGACCACGGGTGCCGGAGACCGCGGACGCGTGACACGTATCCACCATCAGAATGGAACGACCGCCGGAAGCCCTTAGTGCGGCCAGCAAATCATTCCAGTTCACGCCATCCGCGGCGTTGTCGATCGCTTTGCAGTCGTAGCTGCAGAAGAAGAAGTTCCTGGTATCACCGAAGGCCAGGCCTCCATGGCCGGCAAGAAAAAGGATCCGAGTATCAGAAGGGTTACCGCTCTTAGCCAGCCAGTTCAGCGCCTCAAAAATCGCCCGGCGAGTCGCTTTTTCATTCGGGAGCAGCCGCGTCTGCACGTTCTTGAATACCGGACCGTTTTCCTGTCTCCTGATGAGCCGCTCCAGTTCTTCTGCATCACGATGGGCGTAGCGCAGGGAGATAGAGTCATCGGAGTAACGAGAAATGCCGATTGCCAGAAAATAGAGATCGGGTGCCTCAGCGGCGGCACCGAAGTCTGAGCTAATCTGCCGGAGTAGCGGCTGGGCTGAAGCAATACCATTGCTCGCCTCAATCGCGAGAACATGTTTGCCTTTTGTGAGCGGGATATTCACGTCCAACTCCTGCCGCCGCGCACCAGGCTTGTACTCCTGCAAGAGAACTCCGTCGAGCAGTACCTTCACCGCCTGAATGGGTAGCGAGGCGGACATGACGACGCCCTTCAGCGCGAATGCCGGACTGTGCACTGTCTCGTCCTCGGACGGGTATGCGACGTAGACATCAGGAGGCACAGTTGCCACGACATCGGACGGCCGGGCTACCTCCTGCGCAGGCTTGGCTCCCTGCGCTCGGTTCGCCACATCGAGGGCGACGCCTATGTCGCGGTCCTTCACGTGCTCGGCGATCACATCAGGCCGGTAGAATGTCTTCTGGAACTGAGCTACGGTGTAGTACCTCGCCAGCGACTTATTGCCCTGGTTCACCTGCCATCCGACATATTTATCGCCGTTAAGACTTGAGGTGTAATAACCCTCTGGCGTCCAGGCGACCCACTCCCCGTCATCGCCCGGGAAGAAGCAGAACAGACTCTTTCCTGACTTCAGATCCCATACTCTTACGGTCTGATCTTCTGAGCCGGTCACCATGGTGGTGCCGTCGGGAGATAATCCAATGCCCCAGATGTGTCCTGTGTGGCCTACGAAGTCTCTGATTTTCCGGCCGTCGTCGACCGAGTAAGCGGCCAGGAT